>JBAZOD010000104.1:0-2846 GCA_041648955.1 Patescibacteria group bacterium | reverse complement strand
AATCCTTCTTTGGTAAGGAATAAAGACTTTATCTTTTCATCGCTGTCATAGCCAAAAGCCCGAAGCAAAGAAGTTATTGCCACTTTTCTTTTTCTGTCTATTCTGACCCAGATAACTTTGTTGACATCTGTTTCTATTTCTAACCAAGCCCCGCGGTTAGGAATAATTTTTGCGCCGTAGCATTTTTTTCCTTTCACGAATTCGGAAGTGAAAATAACGCCCGCGCTGCGGATCAGCTGAGAGACCACGACTCTTTCTATGCCGTTAACGATAAAGGTTCCCTTTTTTGTCATCAAAGGAAAATCACCAAGAAAAACTTCCTGGGTGTTGCTCTCGCCTGTTCTTTTGTTGGATAACCGAGTCTTGACTCGAAGGGAAGCTTCGTAAGTGACATTCTTCGCTTTGCTTTCCGCTTCATTAAACTTCGGTTCATCTAAATAGTAATCTTCGAAATATAATTCCAAATCGCGGCCGATGAAATCGGTCACTGGCGATATTTCGTCAAAGAGCTCTGCTAATCCTTCTTTCAGAAACCATTCATAAGAATCTTTCTGAATCTCAATCAGCTCCGGCATGGGAATAGCTTCTTTGAGATCGGTAAAGAATTTTCTTTCGCTAGTTTTTTGTGGGCTTATACTAGACATATAATATATTTATTTTATATTAAATAAAAAAGAAAAACCGGACAACAAAAAATCTCAACACCTTTCGGTTTGAGCTCAAACAGCGCTATTTAATTAAGATTAGAATGGGAAAAATAAATCACTTTTAAAAAGTATTTATAAAATTAAAAGCATGGGTACCTAGTTTGCGAAACAAAATAAAAAAACGGCCACCATAGCGTAAACTCCGACGCAAATATTTCCGTTTTTTATGTCCTTATTATTATTCTAAGCTTAGTTAATTACTTTACCTTATATTAACAGCTATCAAAAGACTTGTCAAGACAACTTAGCAGACTTTTAAAAATAAAGCAAATTTTCCCATTTTTTGCTATTTTTAGAAAAAAAATCTATTTTTTATAAAAGTTATCCACAGAGAGAAATTAGCTAATATCCAAATTCACAAATTACCGAATTTACAAATTAATTTGAAGATTAGGTGATTTATTTGGATATTTGAGTATTAGTAAATTTGAAAATTATTAACCTGGCCATTGGCTCATTTCCACCATTTGAGCCATTGCCGGCGAACGCTTGACCCAATCAGGCTAGGGCAACTGATAAAATGCTCCTCCGCGCCGGCTTTCAGGCTTCAGCCTCCCCTCTTTCACCAATTGGTTTAAATAGCGCGTAGCGGTCGCGTCAGAAACGCGCAAAAGTTTTTGAATATCATTATTTGTAATTTTTTGTTTTTGTTTTGCCAATTCCAAAATCTTCTCCAATTTTTTCCGTTTCCGAAACTGAATCGCCTCTTTCGCTTTGAGTAAAAGATTTTTAATCGGCGACACCGTTTCTCCCCCTTGATAAAGGGTGGTGGGCTTGTCCTCCGAAGCTCCACTTTGTGGAGCGAAGGAGGAGGGATTTATAGGATCTGAAATCGGCGAAGTTCCTCCACCCTGATAAAGAGGATAAGAAGAATCTATTGGCGCTGGCTGTTCAGTCGGGACAGCAACAGGCTCTGCTGGCGGAATTTCTGGAGTTGGATTTTCTATGTTTTCGTTTGGCATAGAATTGACTTAAATAATAATTTTATTCGCACCTCTTAATCTTATAAAATCTTTCTATTATGTCATTCATTTTATTATAAATATCAAGGATTCTCCAATCTTTTTCCCCTTGTTTTTTTAAATCTATTCTAGACGAACTTAAATGGGCTAACTGTTTGTTAGTTTTTTTCTTAGCTTCCCTTAAAATTTCTGGTAATTGAGGCCTTAATTCTGACCAAGAGACTGAACTGGGCAATAAATCTTGAGCGATAATATCGTCAGATTCTCCTTTTCTATCACAATAAAAAAAATCAATTAAAACTCTAACATGCAACGCCAATGATTCAACCAATAAATTATGCCAAAAAAGAGATGGCCTAACGCCTGAAAAAAATATGTCGCAAGTACTTTTAAACATCCATATTTCATAATTCAGTTCGTCTTCCTTTTTCTTTAACGATATTAATACCCCAGTATTAATATTTTCATTTCCCATAAAATTATTTACAATTTTTTATTAACGAAAAATTTTATTCCAATCAATCCCCCTCCATGGGATTGATTCAATAATTTGGTTTAATATACTAAATAATATTTTTTTCTGCTTTGAAGTAAAATTTTGATCAAACAAATCCTCTTCGTGCCACAAAAAATCTTTATTTCTTGATCCAGCTAATTCGGATACTTTTTGAAACCGTGGCACAATATCAACTCCATTAACCGCTCCCCCTAGCATCTCTTCGTTGCTTTGTAAATATGATAAACGATCTTCTAATTGTCTAATAAATCCATTCTTTATTTTGTTAAAATCTCGTTGATTATGGAAAATCATATCTTTAGGATAGTATTTTAGTGTTTCAATATTTTCCAAATTCCATTGTTCAACAATTTTAAATTTCCTTGTAAGAGAATAGCATCTGCTACATAAACCCTTAGCTTTAAGTTTAAATCTAGTACTTAAACAATTCTTACATTTTATATTTCTTTCTGCTATAGGCATATTATCACTCTCACTCTCCCATTTAAAAGATCTCATACAAGACTCTTTTCAAAATTGAACAGGTTTAATTTTTTTATTATTATTTATCTTATCATCTATAATTTTTTAAATACTCTTTAATCCTTTCTCGGTTTTCGTTTTTCTGTTCACCCTTAAAATATATTTCAATAAAATCAACCTTGCAACTTTTTAAATGAA
>JBAZOD010000103.1:0-2849 GCA_041648955.1 Patescibacteria group bacterium | reverse complement strand
GCCTGGCCGTTAGGAGAAGAAATTATCACACCCTTATTACCTCTTATAGCCTCAAAGAAACTCAACTGTCGGAGATATTCAACAACATCTTTGACAGGCAGCTGCGCTTCGTCGGCTATAGCTTTGATTGTCTTGGCCATACTTTCTCCTTTAGCCTGCCCGGAAACCAAAATTGATTTTGCGTCAACCTTGGAAACCTGAAATCTCTCTGCAGCCTTTACTAAGGCCCTTTGTTTTTCAATTTTAGCCGCTTCTAATTCTTTCTCTGCAGTCAAAATTGAATTCCTCTGAGTAATCACTTCTGCGGGGAGGGTGAAATCAATGGTTATACTTCTAATCTCTACTCCCCAAATTTTAAAAAGGCCAAAATTGTCTTTGTCCTGTTCAACTAGCTGATTCAAGCCAATCTGGCTCCGTTCTCTCATGGCTTGATCAAGAGTCTTTCCGGAAAAGTAGACGCGAATAATCACATCCATAATTTCCGTGATTTCCTGGAGAACATCGCCGACTTCAAATACTGCTCTGTGCGAGCTAAAAATGCGGTAACCAATTTCGGCCGTAATTCCAGCTGTAGCATCGAAAAAATCTACGAGTGAATGGGTAAAACCGTTCTCCGGCTGTCCGTTCATCTTAATGGTCAACATCTGATCGCCCATAAATACTTTTCCGCCATAAGACATAAAAAACGGAAATTTAAAATGAAGGCCGGCTTCCCAGGTATCACTCCACTCTCCGAAGAATTGGATAACCCATTCTTCATTTTGAGGAACCGTCTGGTAGGATTTTAAGATTATCAAGACAAAAGAAACAACATCAATAATCACCGCCATTGTAAAAAAGGCGATAAAAAATTTGCCAGAAAAAAATAATTCGGCAATGCCAAAAGCAATAAAACATCCGAGAGAAAAAATTCCTACGAGAAAGGCAAACCACCAACCAAAAATTCTCCGTTTACTCTGCACTCTGTATTTTTCCTCTGCCGAATTATTTTTGGCATTGTCTCTTGTAAGTTCAGGATTTACCATTTCATACCACCTTTCTCTGCGTTTCGTTTATTGTTTAATCTCTTGAATTGTCAAAGTTCATTCTATATTAAACCCTAGAGTTGCCTTCTTTAGCGCTTAATTAGCCCAAAAAATCAGGCAATCAAGCAAAAAAGCAACTCAAGAACTTAATATAATAGTATAGCATAGATTTAAAAATATGTCAATATCTCACTTAAATTTCCCCTTTTCATATATATAATTGAAAAAAACAGCTTACTATGCTAACCTTAACATTATAAAAAGCCGCCTTTCGAGCGACTAAAAAACGGGCTGTGGCCGCCTCTTCGGCGGCTCGCCGATGAGGCGAGTATAAATTCGTATAATTTAAATTTAACGGGGTATAGTATAGTGGTAGTACGCGTCCATGGGGTGGATGTAGTTCCGGTTCGATTCCGGATACCCCGACAATCAATTGTTTGACTGCCGGTTAGCCTGCCATATATTAAAAATTTATCTATATGCTTAAAAAAATAGAAAATGAAAAAATTCACTTGGGGGTGTATGGCTTATATATATCCGAGAGAAAGATGTTTATGGTTAAAAAAGTACGAGGACCATACACTGGCCGCTATGACCTGCCGGGAGGGAAAATTGAATTTAACGAAAAAATCAATGATTGCTTAAAAAGAGAAATAATGGAAGAAACCGGAGCTGAAGTTCAGAGCAGTAAATTTTTTTCCGTGAACGAATGTTTGTGTGAATATGAAAAAAATAGAGAAACAAAAAAATCGCACCATGTTGGTATTTATTATATTGTTGATTTAAAAATTAAAAAGTTAAAAACAGAGGCAGACGGAGAGGATTCGGGCGGAGCTATCTTTATTCCAATTGATGTGCTAAACAAAGATAATACATCGCCGATTGCCTACGAAGTTATCACTAAGTTTTTAGAATCTAGTTACCATTTTTCCCAATAAAAAAACTTCACCAATAAAACTGGAAAAGATTTGGCAACACCTAATAGGTTTCCCGGTTTGACCCGAGAATCGTTTCTCAACCTGAATGGCAGAGATTATCCGCCTAACTAGCTAAGAGAACGAATTTGCCCTTCGTCCCGCAATTTTGAACCACGGCCCAAAAAGATGTAAGGACGATTTGATATGATTTGATCCAAATCTTATATCAGCTTCTGATGAAGTTTTCTATTTCTATTATAGCAATTTTTCAAAACTTTTCAAAACGGAAAAATAAGGTTATAATAAAAAAGTAAATCGTATTAAATAATCACTTGTTAATTTGCGTCTTTGATTAAGGATTGCAGATTATTTTTATTATATTATGAGAAATCAAAAAGAAAATATAGACCTGCTCCCCCATGAAGAGACAGAAACCGCTGGCATCAGCCAGCCAAAACCAAGAAAAAAAATAGGAAAAGTTTTTATATATCTTATTATCTTTTTTCTTATCGGCTTTGCTTCCTTCTCCAATAAAATTCTCACTTCAGAACAAGATTCTAATTCCTGGATTTATAAAATTCCAATCATCGGTCAAATTAAACATTTAGCTGAGAGCGCTGATAAAAATCTAAAAGGCGAAGATAGGGATAGAATTAATATACTGCTTTTGGGCATGGGCGGGAAAAATCATGACGGCGGCTATCTTACCGATACCATCATGCTGGCGAGCATTGAGCCGTCTACCAAAAAAGTCGCCCTGCTTTCTATTCCGCGCGACTTGACCATACCGATGGAGGGAATGGGCTGGAGAAAAATAAATAATGTTAACGCCTTTGCGGAAGCAAAAAATCCTGGAAGCGGGGGTTTGGCAATTTCTCAGGCTCTGGGAGATATTTTAAAAATGCCG
>JBAZOD010000102.1:0-2925 GCA_041648955.1 Patescibacteria group bacterium | reverse complement strand
AGCGATGACACCACGGGAGAAAAAATAAAAAGTATAATAAGCTATTATGATGTTAATGAGTGTAGTGATGTGGTGGCGCCAATTTTAGGTCAGTCTAATGTGAGCAATGCTTGCCCGCATGGGTGCGATAAGGGCGGAGGCGAGTGTACTCATGATTGCGGTTGTACCGCGGACAATATAAAATCTCCTAGTTTGCCAGAGACAATAAATATCCCGATATTGGGAGAAGTGAAAGTCGCGGGCCTTTCTTTGCCGATTTTCACCGTTATTGTCGGCGCTTTAGATGGCTTTAATCCCTGTGCTATGTGGGTGCTTCTATTTTTAATCAGTCTTCTTTTGGGAATGAAGGATAGAAAAAAAATGTGGATTTTAGGGTCAAGTTTTATTATTGCCTCTGGGGCAGTTTATTTTCTTTTCTTGGCGGCCTGGCTTAACTTCTTTTTATTTCTTGGGTTTATCTTTTGGATAAGGTTGGTTATCGGAGTATTCGCTATGGGGAGCGGGTATTATCATTTAAAAGAATATTTTAAAAACCGCAAAGGCGTTTGCGCCGTTACTGGAGATGAAAAACGCCGGGCTTGGTTTGATAGAATAAAAGTTGTTATTGCAAAGGAGAATTTTTGGCTGGCCTTGGGAGGAATTATAATTTTAGCAGGAGCGGTTAATTTGGTTGAATTATTATGCAGCGCCGGCTTGCCGGCTATTTATACGCAGGTTTTGACATTGTCCAATTTGTCGTCTTGGCAATATTACACCTATTTGCTTTTGTATATTTTTGTTTTCATGTTGGACGATATATTGATTTTTGTTATAGCCATGCTTACCCTGCAGATGAGGGCTGTAAATTCTAAATACGCTAGTTGGTCTAATTTAATCGGAGGGATAATAATTTTCGCTATTGGAGTTCTCTTAATATTCAGGCCGGGTTGGTTGATGTTTGGATAGGGTAGTAGTAAAAATTTTTTTAGATAAATAAAGCCCGGTATATAATATCGGGTTTTTTGTCCTCTTGACAAAAATTTTAGATATGATATAATTTAGATAGTTGGCTAAATATCTAATAGTTAAATATATGACATTAAGTAAAACAATGCAAGCGTTATCAGACCCGACGAGGCGGAAAATATTAGAAATGCTCAAAAAAAAGGATATGGCCGCCGGGGAGATCGGACGAAATTTCAATATGACTTTGCCGTCTCTCTCCCACCATTTAAACACCTTGAAACAGGCAGATTTGGTGATCTCAGAAAGAAGCGGGCAGGAAATAATATATTCTTTAAATCTAAGTGTTTTTGAAGAAGTTGCTAAAAATTTGATTAAATTTTTTAAAAAATAATTTTAAATTTATGTTCAACCCAATCAAACCAACTTTAAAAACGGAAATTTTACCGTTTTTAGCCATGGCATTAGTAGCTGTTTCTTCGTTTTATTTTTATTCTCACTTTCCAGATAGAGTCCCAACTCATTGGGGAATCTCGGGAGAAATTGACGGCTGGGGTTCTCGTAACACAGCTTTTATAATTCCCGCAGTTATTGTGGGAATGTATTTTATGTTTTTGCTGCTGCCATTTGTTGATCCTAAAAAAGAAAGATATGAACAGTTTAAAAAGCCATATCACGTCTTTAAGAATTTTTTAATTATTTTTATGGCAATTATTTATTTTGTGACAAGTTTTGCTGGTTTAGGATATGATTTACCGGTTGGAATTATAATCCCAGTTATGATTGGAATTCTCTTTGTGATTATTGGTAATTATATGGCAAAAATAAAGATGAATTGGTTTTTCGGCATCAAGACTCCCTGGACATTGTCTAGCGAAGAAGTTTGGAATAAGACGCATCGCTTTGGCGGAAAAATGTTTGTATTGGGCGGAATTTTAATAGCAATTAATTCTTTTTTACCATTAAGTTTTCGTTTGCCAGTATTTATTTTTACTGTTATTATGTTATCGTTCGGGACGATGGGATATTCTTATTTAGTCTATTTGAAAGAAAAGAAAAATAATATAGTTATTAAATAATATGGAGATAATCACTAGCGCGCAAAATCCAAAGATAAAAGAAATAATAAAATTGCAAAAACCTCGGGAAAGAAAAGCGGGCGGTTTGATTGTAGTTGAGGGGCATCAGGAAATATTGATGGCTTTAGGAGCGGGTTTTGAGATTGAAAAACTATTTTTTTGTCCAGATTTAGCCGGAAAGAAAAGAATAGAAAAAATAGAAGAAGACCGGGTAATATCAGTTGTTCCAGCAGTTTTAAAAAAGATCGCTTTTCGCGAAAATCCAGACGGGTTTTTAGCCTTGGTTAAATATAAAATTTTTAATTTGGATAAGATAAAATTATCAAAAAATCCCTTGGTGATAGTTTTGGAATCAGTAGAAAAGCCGGGCAATCTGGGAGCAATTTTGCGAAGCGCGGATGCGGCCGGAGTTGATGCTGTAATAATTTCTGATCAAAGAACGGATATTTATAATCCGAACGTTATCCGGGCAAGCTTAGGAACGGTTTTCACAAATCAAATAGCCGTATCTTCCGTTAAGGAAATTCAGAAATGGCTTTCTTTAAACAAAATAAAATCTTTAGCCGCTACTCCGGAAGCAAATAGATTATATGCGGAAATTAATTACCAGGGAGGAATTGCGATTGTGATGGGCGAAGAACATAAGGGATTAAGCCAAGAATGGCTTGAAAAAGCAGATGAAAAAGTAAGGATTCCTATGGCTGGAAAAATAGATTCTCTTAATGTATCTGTAAGCACCGCTATAATTTTATTTGAAGCTATTAGACAGAGATAGAATTGACTTTTATCCATTTTATTGCTATATTATAAATGTTGCCGGAAGGCAATTTTATTTTATGTATTTATATCCATATCAAGCGCCCATAGTTCAGTGGATAGAACACTAGCCTTCTAAGCTGGATAC
>JBAZOD010000101.1:0-2965 GCA_041648955.1 Patescibacteria group bacterium | reverse complement strand
TATCACTCCCTGTCCCGGATCGGTTTCAGAAGAACCGAGAATTTTAAATTTTTTTTCTTTTCCATTTACAAAAACCGTGACCGTATGGCCAAGTTCGACAAAACCGCAATTTTCTTCATGCTTGATAATGATGGCGTTCTTGATTATTTCTTCCATATCCAAAATCCGCTGATTTATTCCCCGCAACCGGCCCTTAGCCATCTGATAGCCGGCATTTTCCGAATAATCGCCAGTAGTGGATAATTCCTTCACTTCTTGCGAAGCTCGCGGACGGCTAATATTTTTCAGCTTTTCCAGCCTAGATTTAATTTCATCGAATTTTTCCCTGGTAATACGGAAATCCGGCTTTAAATTGGTATATTTCCCTGGTTTTCTTATTGGTACTTGCATATAAAAAGATTAACTTATTTCTTATATTATTATAGCACCAAGGGGGCAAAATCAACAATTTGGCTAAAATTTAAACAATTTTCAAAAGTTATCAACTTGAATTTTATTCAATACTATTAGATAATAAAATCAACAACTATCTAGGAGGAAAATGATCTTTCACAACCATAAAACTAACACCAACGAGGAGGTTGAATGGACACACGAATTAGCGTCCAATTCTTGGGGGGCGTTGTAGGACAATTAACCGGATCTTGTACTTTGTTGACTGTCAGGCAAGGAAAAAGAATAATAAATATTTTGATTGATTGTGGATTGGTGCAGTGCGGTTTCAAAAATTCGATAACAATAAACCAAGAAATACTTTTTCACCTGGATCCAAAACTCATTGACTACATCATTCTTACGCATGCTCATGTTGACCATGGTGGCAGAATACCTCTTCTCGTGGCAAATGGTTTTGCCGGAAGAATAATCTGCACACCGGAAACCAGCAGCTTATTAAGAGTGATGCTTGAGGATACCGCTAAAATCCTGGCTCTGGAAGCAAGACACTTAGCAAAACTAGCCAGAAAAAGAGGGAAAAATTATCAGACACGGCCAAACAACCCGGATAGAATGACGCAAGGAAGCTATGACCGAAGAAAAAGAAAGGGGAAATATTTAAAAACTCAAGCCCCCAGCTACGCGCCTCTCTACACTATGGAAGATGTGGAAGCAACTTGCAAATTGGTCAAAAATGGCGGTTTCGGATACAGAAAATGGATCAGATTGGACAAGGGCATCGATCTGAAATTTTATCCTCCTGGCCATGTTTTGGGCGGAGCAATCTGCGTTATCAAAATAAAAACTCAATCTGGGGACGTTCATCTTGGTTTCAGCGGCGACTTAGGCAGAGAAGATGGAATTATACTGCCACCACCGGAATATCCGGAAGAAAAGATTGACTGGTGGGTTACGGAAGGAACTTACGGAGGGGAAATCCATCCTCTGCGCGAAGAAGAAATCGCGAGATTGTTCAATCTTGTTAGGGAGGCGAAGAAAGGAAATAAAAAAATCATCATCCCCTCCTTCGCTCTGGAGAGAGCGCAGGAAATCATTTATGTGATTACCGACAATATGCGGAAAGGAATAATCCCCCCGATCATCATATATTTGAATTCGCCAATGGCTGCTAAAATACTCAATGTTTTCGCGGCTTGCTGGAGAGATGGGATGTTTAGTGATCAGGCCAGTTTGGATTTCAATCCATTCGATCCAGCGGAAAATCATTATTTACGGATAGTCAAGAATCCGACAGATTCAGTCAAACTGATCGAAACCCCTGGCCCCTATATAGTTATTGCTGGCTCCGGCATGTGCGATGCTGGGAGAGTCAGGGAGCATCTGAAAAACGAGTTGGGAAACAAAGAAACTATTGTTTGCATAGTCGGCTACATGGCAAACAATAGTTTGGGGAGGAAACTCAAAGACGGTCTGCAGGCAGTCAAGATGAACGGCAATATTATTAATGTTAAAGCTGAAATTGTAAGTTTTAACAGTCTCTCTGCTCATGCCGACAAAGACCACCTGGTTTCCTTTGCTAAATTTGTAATGGACGGAAACTCAAACGAAAGAGCAAGAATTTTCATCGTGCACGCCGAAAAAGAAGGCGCGGATTGCCTTGCGCTGGAACTCTTACAAAAACTTTCCGGCGAAAACTGGTCGAACAGAATTATTATTCCCAAATTGGGAGAGGAGATTATATTATATTAAGATAAAAAAATCCCGATCAGAAACTTGATCGGGATTTTCTTTTTTTTATTTTTAAAAACTAATCAACTATCATCCAAAAATTTACAAGCAAAAATAATATATAGCAGGCAAGTAATATTGCCCCCTCAACTCTATCCATTTTTTTACCACTATGATAAAAAAATAAAAATAATAACAAAACTGCGGTAAGGAATATAGATAGGATATAGAATGCCGGCCCGATAACAATATTTATAGGACGAATTGCCGCTAAAATTCCCAAAATTAAAACATTAGTAAAAGCCGAACTTAAGAGATGACTCAAGGACAACTCGGAACTTTTTTTTCGCCAGGAAGTGATGGCGATGGAAATCTCCGGTAAATTAGTGCCGATAGAAAAAATCAACAAGCCGAGCAATAATTTGCTGATTTGCCAATCTTGCAATAAGCCTAGAGTAATTTTGACAATCCAATTCGATAAAAGCAAAATGGCGACAACGCCAACGAAAGAAAAGAAAACCGCCTTAATTATTTTATTTTTTTCCAAAAGAGCAAAACTTTCCGATCCATAGGAACGATTAACCTGATAAAGATAAAAAATTAAACCAAAATACAATCCAACCATTATTAATCCGTCTATTAACCCGTATCCTCCTTTTATTCCCAAAAGAAGCGCTAAAAAAATTATTGCAACTTGCGGAATGATAATTTTTAAATTTCCATCAGTAATAATTTTGCGATTAAGAAGCAAACTGGAGCCAAGAACTAATCCTAAAATAACAATTACTCCCCCCAACAAATTTCCAACTGATAAACTGGCGATGCCATTTAAAGTGGCGTT
>JBAZOD010000100.1:0-2974 GCA_041648955.1 Patescibacteria group bacterium | reverse complement strand
AGATAGTGTAAAATAAATTCGACTTTTTAAGAAATTTTAGCCAAACAAAATAGAGAAGCAGCCAGAAAATAAAATTGAATTGCGGACTGGGGTTACGGTTAAACTGGAACCAAAAAAGATTGAGGTGCAGGAAAGCTGCCCCAAAAAAACTCGCAAAAACCGAACCAGTTAACAAAAAGAGGATGCTATAAGTTAAAATTACCAAAATAAAAGGCAATAAAAAATCATAAAATATATAACCTTTATGTAAATCTATATTAAAAACTGTTAAGGGCTTGGCCAGAATATACTCAGGCAGCCAAACCTCAACCGGATACCCGCTTTTATATTCATAGAGATAGGGATTGGACAAAAAAGGATGGCCATCTATCACATCCTTGGCTCTGGCCATATAATACGTTTCATCGTTATTGATAGTTTTGTAAATTCCCTGAAAATTCTCCACCTTTTTGGCGGCAAAAATTTGCGGAAAGCAGGTGAGGCTGCCAACCACCAAGGCCAAAATAATAACCAAATAATGCTTTTTTATGAGTTTAAACATTTTTTATTTTTTTAGCAATAATAAGAATATTATCTCCCAAATTTATGGGCAGAGAAAATTTTCTCCAAAAGGGCTTATCGAAAATTTTTGATAAATTATTCCAAAATTTTAATTTTTGCCAATGATATAAGGTGCCAAATATATAAGATAAAGAAAAATTTTTCCCAGCCGATTTCATTTTTTCTATTTGGAAACCGTTATTTTTTAATAAAGTTTCTAGACTCTTTGGCGTATAATAAAATAAATGTTCGGGGGGAATAAAAAGATGCCAACGTTTATTTAATATTTTTGCCCAAAGACTTTCTCGATTTATAGTATTGATGAGTAAAAATCCGTCTTCGGTTAATATTCGGTTGGCAGTTTTTAAATATTTAAGAGGATTATCCAGGTGCTCCAGAACATCCCACATTGTTACTACATCAAATTTTCCCTTTATTTCTTCTTCGGAAAAATTACCAAAAAATATTCCATGCCCCCTCTCACTCGCCTCTTTAGCGGCATATTCAGAAATCTCCATTCCTCCCGTTTGCCAGCCACGGTCGCGGGCAATATCCAAAAAATAGCCAGTCGCGCAGCCAACATCAAAAATTTTTCTTCCCTCTACCTTATTTTCTATATCTTTAAGATAAGAAACAAAAACTCCTCTCATCGGCTCTTTATCTCGGTCATAGTCAGAATATCCGAAGCTGCCGCCCGACTCGTTCTTGAAATAATCTTGTCCATAAATTTTTTTAAAATCCTCCGAAATCGGATAAACAAAAGCTAAACCGCAAATTGTACAACAATATGTCTGGCATTTGTTTTTTTCACTATAGAAATTTATTTTATCCGAATGGCAGATAGGACAAATTATTTTTTCTTCCATACTCTTTTAAAGAATAAAAGCCAGGGGATTTTTAACCCTTCTTTAATAATATGGCCGGAAATTTTTGATTCGCCCTCCCGGCGTCTCTTGAAAATAATCGGAACTTCTTTTACCCTGGCACCCAGAACTTTAATTAAATTAAATTTTATTTCCATCATAAAAGAGTATCCAGACGCGCTAATTTTATCGAAATCCATTTTTTCTAGAAACTCCCGCCTTATACACATAAAACCGGCAGTAAAATCATTTATAGGCAAACCGGTTAAAATTTTCGCATAAATATTGCCGAAACGGCTAAGGTTTCGGCGCCAAAATTCCCAATTCTCGACTCCACCGTTTTTCACATAACGGGAGCCTATAACCAGATCATAATCATTTATTTCACGAAGGAAATCTTTTAAGTACTCGACTCCGTGAGAACCATCGGCATCCATGGTAATAATTGATCTAATTTCCTCATCTTCTCTTACTCTCTGCATGGCATCAACATAAGCCTTGCCCAGCCCTTCTTTACCTTTTCTTTTTAAAATAGAAAGGTTAGGGTATTTAGGCATCAACTTTTCCACTTCTTCCGCGGTACCATCTGGGGAGCTGTCATCCACAACCATAATATGGATTTTAGGATAATCAGCGAATATCTCAGGAATTATAATTCTTACGTTTTCCCTTTCATTATACGTCGGCAATAATATAATATCCTTCATGTTTTTTACGTAAAATAATAAATTTTATAACTAAATAATAGCTTATTTTCCGTAAAAAAGCAAACAAAAAATCAGCAAATTTACGCTGATTTTTTCTAGCGAAAAGGAGAGCTCAATCATACTACTCCTCGTAAAAACGAATTTTTTAGATTAAATAATTTTAAATCTTTATTTTATAACTTCTTTTTTATATTGACTAAGACAATCAGCACGCCAACAACAAAAGTAACAATTCCTGCAATTTGCCATTGTAAAGATATTCCGGTAATAGGTTGACAGTCAACAAAACACAATATCGGTTTTATATGGACTAGATTAAATCCTTGCAAAGACCATAAAGCGCCAAGAAATGAAATTATAATTCCAAAAATAATTGAAATAATTTGTTTTTTATTCATAAGTTTATTTATTACATTTGTTGCTGGGCTACGGCCAAACAGCCCAAAAATTTCTAAAGAATATTGGTTTAAATTTTATTTAAAAAATAAAAAATTCCAATCGTGTTTAAAATCGGCTAGCGAGCCCTAACGGAGGGCAAGCTAACAAAAACATTTCCTAACCGGCGGTGTAGTCGGGTTAAGTACCCGCGACTTCAATGTTTATAAAGGTATTTTAGCATGAAAATAGCTGAGCTGACCAGGCATGTGGGTCGGGGTCTGATTTAACCAAAATGCGACAAATGCGACAGCACTTAGGACTTCTGCTTTTCGGCCTCTTCAATTGCTCTTGCTTGGGCTGTTAAGCCCAATCTGGTGAGACGTAATAAGGAGATTCCAAACTCATTTGCCTCTTCTTCACTAAGGGTTTGACCATAATCTCGCTTAATAATTCTTTGAATATCTTGTATTGTTCTCTTTTTTAAAT
>JBAZOD010000099.1:0-2984 GCA_041648955.1 Patescibacteria group bacterium | reverse complement strand
GCGACCGCAGTTCACAAGAAAAATATTGGTGAGTTAGATCAAATTGCCGAGCTTGCCGGTATGTATGGAGCATCTTCTTTTTATGTTAATGCAGTTGCTCCATATGGTCGAGCTAAAAAAACAATGCAAGGTTTTGTGCTTGATGATGAGGATTTGAGATGTATGGCACAAACATGTTTACGCTGGGCGGCTTCAGGTAAAATTAAAATGCGGAATCCTTTTTGGAAATCGCAACTGAGCCATCTCGGCGATAAGAACTATCATCCGTTGGCCGGAACTCTCAGCGCTATGAGTTTGGGAATTTACAATTTTGCCATTTCAAGCAAGGGGGATTGTTATTTGGATGCCAAGCAAAGAGCCGAAAATTTATTAAAACTTGGCAATATTATGGAGGATGATCTTCTTAAAATGTGGAATGATCCGCGGTTGGACGAGATTAGATCCTTGCATTCGTCGGAAGATTTCTCTTATACTCCACAATCAAGATTAATGGTGGCGTTGAGCATATAAACAAATAAAAAGTTGGCTATTTGTTAAAATTAAAAAAGGCGTTCTCGCGGGAACGTCTTTTTATATTATACTCTCATGAAATTTGGCTTTGATGGTTTGCGGTGTTAGGTTGTTTTTTTTGTTGTAGGCGATTTGTTTTTTCCTACGGCGCTTTGTTTCGTTTATGGCAAATCTCATCGCTGGAGTAATGGTGTCGCCGTACATTATGACCTTACCTTCAGAATGGCGGGCGGCTCGGCCGGCAGTTTGGATCAAAGAAGTTTCAGTGCGCAAAAATCCGGGAGTGTCAGCATCAAGGATGGCCACCAGAGAAACTTCAGGGAGATCAAGGCCTTCCCGCAATAAATTTATACCAACCAAGACATCGTATTTTCCCTGGCGCAAGTCGCGCAAAATATCTACCCGATCCATAGTATCAACTTCACTGTGAAGGTATTGGACTTTTATATTTTGCTCTTGCAGATATTCTGTTAGCTCTTCGGACATTCTTTTTGTTAGGGTTGTTACCAAAACGCGCTGGCCTTTTTTCGTTCGCTTTTCTATTTCTAATATTAAATCCGCAATCTGTCCTTCGGTTGGGCGCACCTCAATTTCCGGATCAAGCAAGTGAGTCGGCCGGATAATTTGTTCGGCGATTTGAGCGGACTTGCTGGTTTCATAGCTTTGAGGCGTGGCGCTCACATAAATTATTTTATTTATTTTGGAATTAAACTCTTGAAAATTAAGAGGCCGGTTGTCTTTTGCTGAAGGCAGGCGGAAGCCGAAATCTATTAAAGTTCCTTTGCGAGCTTGGTCGCCGGCATACATCCCGCGGATCTGAGGAAGAGTGACGTGAGATTCGTCTATGAACATGAGAAAATCTTCAGGGAAGAAATCTACCAAGGTAGAGGGGGGAGCGCCGGCTGATCGACCGGATAAATGCCGTGAATAATTTTCAATGCCGTTACAGTAGCCGATCTCTTCTATCATTTCCAGATCATAATTGGTTTTTTTCTCCAGGCGATAGGCTTCCACTTCTTTTTTGGCTTTCTTTAATTGCTTGAGTCTTATTTTTAATTCGGCGCGGATATTTTCCAGGGCTTCGGCCATCTTATTTTCCGGAGTCATGAAATGCTTAGCCGGAAAAATTATAATTTCTTTTGATTCCCGCGCTTCTTTGCTTTTTAAATCAGTCGCCCAGACCACTTTGCCGCTGCCGGGCTTGATATTAAAAATATAAATTTTTTCTATACTGTCGCCAAAAGTTGAAATTCTCACTACGGCTTCGCCGGTCGCCAGATGGATATCGACCATTTCGCCTTTGACCCGAAATTGGCCGCGATAAAAATTTTTATCATCTCTTTCGTATTGAATTTTTATAAGCTGTCTTAAAATTTCATTTCTTTTAATTGATTGTCCGGCCTTAAATTTCGCGCTGGCCGCTTCGTATTCTTTTCTTTCGCCCAGGCCATAGATGCAAGAAACGCTGGCCACGATTATGACATCAGAACGATTTACTAGGGATTGAGTGGCGGCGTGGCGCAAGCGGTCTATTTCTTCGTTGATCGCTGTTTCCTTCTCTATATAGGTGTCGGTTTGGGGGATATAGGCTTCAGGCTGGTAATAGTCATAGTAAGAAACAAAGTAGTGGACAGCGTTATCGGGGAAAAATTGTTTGAATTCGCCGTAGAGCTGAGCGGCTAAGGTTTTATTATGAGAAATAATAAGAGTTGGCTTTTGGGTTGCTTCTATGATTTTTGCCATAGTAAAAGTCTTCCCTGATCCGGTGACGCCGAGAAGGGTTTGGTGCTTGTAATTTTTTTCCAGCCCAGAAACCAGCTTCTTTATTGCCTCCGGCTGGTCGCCGGTTGGCTGGAATTGTGATTTTAATTCAAACTTCATAGTTCAAGACGTTTTTATATTTTTAAACCTTTTAGTGAACCTTTAATTCAAATGCTTTGGTGATTTTAAATATTAACGAAGTAATTCAAATGCCTCAAATAATATTTGAAGCATTTGAATTATGGTAAGAAGGCTTAAGCCCGCAGGAAAAATTTGAATTAAAAGATTACTTAAGGATTTAAGCCCGTGAGAAGAGGTTCTATATAATATTAAGACATTTAAGCTTATTTATCAATATTAGGCTGCTGCTATACCAACCTCTTGCTTTTTATTACTATTTATTTTAAGATGTGAGCATAACTAAAGGGATTATAAAGCTCTTTTCTTTGTTTTCCCTGACTTTTACTTTATAATTTTATTTCCTTATGTCTGACAACATTTTAACGAAAATTTTAAAGCCGTCTCCACGAGGAAGATTGTGGCAAGTTTTTATTCTCATAGTCATCATTGCCTTTTCTGTCTTCTTAATTGATGCCGGTACTTATTACAATAAAGGCGCTTCCTGGTTATCCTGGAAAACCAGCGATACCATCAATTTGCCTCGAGTTACAGAATCGCCTTTCAGACTGGGTTTAGATTTATTGGGCGGGACT
>JBAZOD010000098.1:0-3042 GCA_041648955.1 Patescibacteria group bacterium | reverse complement strand
ACGTCTTCAGATTATTATAGCCATAAATCCGAACTATTTCTTCCATTAAATCTTCTCTGATAGAAATATCTTTAGTCGCCCGCCAGGTCGGCACGTTCACTGTTATCTCATTTTTTTTCTGGGTTGTTTTAAAACCCAGATTATTCAAAGTTTTTATTATTGTTTTCTCTCCGATTTCTTCGCCGATTGTTTTATTGAGCCAGCTAATATCCAAGACAATCGGATCGCTGTTTATTTTAAATGATTTAATATCAACCAATTTGCTCGCGACGACTGCCCCCGGACAAATTTCCTTTACCAATTCCACGACTCTGGCTATCGCCTGTTCGCAAAGATTCGGATCCAAAGATTTCTCAAAGCGCATGGAACTTTCGGTGCGCAAGCCAAGCTTCTGGGAAGTCTTGCGGATTTGGGTCGGCTCGAAATTAGCCGCTTCAATGATAATAGAATCCGTCTTGTCGCTAATCTCGCTCGTGGCTCCGCCCATCACTCCGGCAATGGCAATCGCCTTTTCATCATCGGCAATAACCAGCATTTCTTTATTGAGTTCTCTTTTTTGCCCATCCAGAGTTTCCATCATTTCTTTGTCTTCGGCTCTACGGACAACAATTTCTTTGACTAAATTAGCGTCAAAAGCGTGCAGAGGCTGTCCTAATTCCAGCATCACATAATTGGTTATATCCACGATATTATTTATCGGCCTCATGCCGACCGCGGATAATCGCTCTTTCATCCATTGCGGAGAATCAGCGATCTTTATCCCTTTCATGGCAATCGCCATATACCGCGGACACAATTTTGCGTCTTTCACTTCGGCTTTTAATTTTATCACTTCGCCTTTTTTTTCTAATTTAGTTATTTTTTCCAGATTTATTTTTGGTTCAATCAATTTGATATCCAGAAAAGCAGCGATGTCTCTAGCCAGGCCGAAATGCCCCCAGAGATCAGGGCGGTTGGTGATTGACTTATTATCAACTTCAAAGACCGTATCGTCCAGTTTCAGATTTTCCGCCAAATTCTGCCCAAGCTTTCCCTTGGTAAGAATTAAAATTCCGCTATGATCTTGACCCAAGCCCAATTCATCCTCGGCGCAAAGCATGCCGTGAGATTTCACACCTCTAATTTCCGCTTCTTTTATCTCCAAGCCGTTAGGCAAAATCGCCCCCACCAGAGCTACTGGCACAAAATCGCCTTCCTTTATATTATGGGCGCCACAGACGATATCCAATTTTTCCTTTCCGATATCAACTTTTACTAATTGCAATCTATCCGCCTGCGGATGTTTTTTTAATTCCAAAATTTTTCCAACTACGACATTGTTAAATTTCTCCGACTGCTTTTCCACGCCGTCTATTTCCACGGTATGCAAAGTCAATTTCAAGCCCAGCTCTTCCGGCGTAATGCTGGCCGGAATATTAACAAAGTCTTTTAGCCACTTTAAGGAGATGTACATAATATTATATTGAAATATTCAAAATTATTATAATGAATGTATAAAAAATATTTTATCTTTCTTCTTAAACTCAAATGTCAAAATCCAAATTTCAAATCAAGCCCAAAGTTCAAAATCCAAATTAGTTTTTTTAAAATTTGACATTCGGATTTTAGACTTGATTTGACATTTGTCATTTGGATTTTATCTAGAATTGCTCTAAAAATCTTAGGTCTCCGCTGTTAAATAATCTAATATCTTCAACGCCGTATTTCATCATCGCCAATCTAGTCAAGCCCAGGCCGAAGGCAAAGCCTGAATATTTTTTCGGATCAACTCCGCCATGCTCCAGCACTTTTGGATGCACCATGCCGGCCGGCAACAATTCCAGCCAACCGCTATTCTTGCAGCTCGGACAGCCTTTGCCTCCGCAAATTGTGCATTTTATATCCAATTCCAGCCCGGGTTCAACAAATGGAAAAAATCCCGGTCTGACCCGCACTTCCATATCTTTTTTGAATACTCCCTTCAAGAGCTCTTTCATTACTGAAATTAAATTATCAATAGAAATATTTTCTCCCACCATCAGCCCTTCCATCTGGTCAAAAGTGTGTTCATGGCAGGCGTCAATGCTTTCGCAGCGAAAAACTCTTCCCGGCACCACGCAGCGCAGAGGCGCGCCGTATTTTTGCATCGCCCTCACCTGCACTGAAGAAGTATGGGTTCGCATCACCAAATCGTATTCATCATCCTTGTTTTTCTTATCAATATAAAAAGTATCCTGCATATCTCTGGCCGGATGATTTTTGACGACATTAACCGCTTCAAAATTATAGTAGTCGCTTTCCAGCTCCGGTCCGTCCAAAACCATGAAGCCCATGGAAGTAAACAAATCTTCCAATTCTTGCTGGACAATAGTGATGGGATGAAGATGTCCGCTCGGCAATTTTTTCCCCGGCAGAGTCACATCTACGAATTTTCCGCTCCCCTCTTTTCCCAGAATAATAGTCTTGGCTTCTTCAAAGCTCTTTTGAATTTCATTTTTAATTTCATTCGCCTTTTGACCCAATTCTTTTTTTTCATTCTCGCTTAGATTTTTCAAGCTGCGCAAAATCTCCGTGAGCTGTCCTTTCCGCCCCAGATATTTCACTTCCAGATCGCGCAAAATCTTCTCATCTTTCACCTTGGCAATCTGAGCTAATATTTCCTGCTTAAGTTGTTTTAATTTTTTATCCATATTTTATTATTTTAAAATTCTACTATTTGTCATTGCGAGTCCTGCTCGCCCCCCCCTCTCTCTGTCATCCTGAACAGAGCGGAGCGGAGTGAAGGATCCCGTGGTTTTCTGGTTAGTTATAGTTAACGAACATCTCATTGTTCTCGGGATTCTTCGTCCCGAAGCGTCGGGACTCAGAATGACAATAAGGATAAGTTCCGTCGCTTTAGATTATTCTCTTATTCATTCGTCGCTTCTTGCTCTTTATTATTTAAATTATTATGATTTATTAAAAAGAATTCCAAAAGCGACAGGCCCGCAACCAGCAAAAATAAATTCAACCAGGTAAACAGATTGTGAGCCGACAAAAATAAAATCGCTATGATCAGGAAGG
>JBAZOD010000097.1:0-3073 GCA_041648955.1 Patescibacteria group bacterium | reverse complement strand
TTAATGTGAAAAAATTTATTTATTTAGTTAATGATGTTACTAATATTATCTTGAAGAAAAGCAGGGAGGAGGCAGAAGAAAAAGCGGAAAAGTTGCGCTTGGCGTTAATTATTGTTAGTATTATTTTGGTTTTATCAATAATCATAAATATTTATTTATATGTTTAAGATACGAACGCGTTTTGCGCCTAGTCCAACTGGATTTTTGCATATTGGCAGTTTAAGGACAGCTCTGTACTCCTATCTTCTTGCCCAGAAAAACGGGGGTGATTTTATTTTGCGCTTGGAAGATACGGATATGAAAAGATTTGTCGAAGGCGCTTCCGAAGCTATTTATAATGGTTTGAAGTGGGCCGGAATCAAATATAGCGAAGGGCCGGATGCGGGAGGAGATTTTGGGCCGTATGTCCAATCGCAAAGGCTGGAGATTTATAAAAAATATGCGCTGGAATTAGTTGATAAAGATTTGGCTTATTATTGTTTTTGCGATTCTGAAACTTTAGAAAAAATGCGCCAAGAGCAAACTGCCAAGAAACAAGCGCCTAAATATGATCGGCGTTGTTTAAAATTATCCAAAGAAGAAATTGCTCAAAAACTTGCCGATAACACGCCATTTGTCATAAGAATGAAAATGCCGACAGACCGCATTGTAGAAATAGATGATATGGTTTGGGGTAAGGTTTCATATAACACGAATGATTTGGACGACCAAGTGCTTTTGAAATCCGACGGTTATCCCACTTATCATTTGGCGGTCGTGGTGGATGATCATCTGATGAAAATTTCTCACGTTACCCGGACGGAAGAGTGGCTGCCATCAACTCCTAAGCATATTTTACTGTATGAATATTTTGGCTGGGAGGCTCCCAAATGGGCGCATTTACCCCTGCTTCTGAATACCGACAGAACAAAAATGTCCAAACGCAAGGGTGATGTGGCTGTTGAAGATTACATTAAAAAAGGTTATTTGCCTGAAGCCATGATAAATTATCTGGCATTTCTGGGCTGGAATCCGGGCACAGAAAAAGAGATATATTCAATAGAAGAATTGATCAAGGATTTTGATTTGAAAAAAATTCACAAAGCCGGCGCGGTTTTTGACATAGAAAAACTTGATTATCTGAATGGTTATTACATACGGCAAAAGTCGCTCGACGAATTAGTAAAATTATGCAAACCATTTTTAGCTAAAGAATGGGAGGCAAGAGGGGACGATTATATTAAAAAAGTTATTGCCCTGGAGCAAGAGAGGTTAAAAAAATTATCCGATATCAGCGAGGCGATAGAATTTTTCTTTGCTGATGAACTAAAATACGAACCGGAATTATTAATCTGGAAAAAATTAACCGCCGAGCAGGTTAATAAAAATTTAGGAGAAGTTATTGAACAGTTGGAAAAAATTCCAGAGAAAAATTGGGTGAATGATTCTCTTGAAGAAGCCATAATGACTTATATCAAGGCTAAAGAATTAAAAACAGGAGATTATCTCTGGCCAATGCGCGTCGCTTTAACTGGCAGAAAAGCCAGTCCCAGTCCTTTTGATGTGGCCGAGGTTTTGGGCAAGGAAAGAAGCCTTGAAAGAATAAAAATAGCTGTAAACATGTAATCTAATAAAAAATTTATAAAATAAATAGAAAAAGAGGTTGATTTTTGCCTCTTTTTTGTTTGATATTAAGTAATATTTTTTGTTGTATTGTTGACATAATTTATTAAATATGATATAATATAAATATAATGATAAAAATGTCCTTATTCCTTCAATCTCCCGAAAGGAGACGGCCATGAAAAAACTTCTGGTTATCGTCCTCTCAATTGCGGTTATCACCGGCGTTCGAAAAAGATGGTAAAATTGTTGCCGTCGGTTTCTACGCCAGAATGTACGACGTGAAAAAACAGCGAGAGAAAGCCGCTAAAATCGCGATTTTCAAAATACAGAAATATTGCGGAAATCAGGAAGCGACCTTTCGCATACAGAATGTTTTCATAGATCGCGAAGAAAATATATTCGTGGTCGCAGAGTATCCGCCGGAAAAGTAATCCGGCGACAAAAGAGAATATATGCGGAGATTCTACTAAGAGTTTCCGTTTTTTATTTTTTTAAAAAATGTGTTATAATTTAAGATATGAAACGAATAATAAAATTATTTATTCCTATTTTTGTTTTGGGGCTTTTTTTAAGTTCTTCTGTTTTGGTGTGTGGGCAAGATGAAGGAGCGGTTAATGATGAAGTGAAAGCGTTGAATGACCAAATACAGACGAAAAAGAAAAGCCTGGAAGAGATACAGAAACAGCAAGAAGCTTATTCCCAGGCCATTAAACAAAAACAAAATGAAAAAGCAAGCCTGAGTAATCAGCTTTCTATTTTGGACAATCGCTTGGCTAAAGCTGAGCTGGATATCGAAGGGGCGGAAACAGAGATCAGCAGGACAAATTTAGAAGTGGAAAAAGTTAATTTGGAAATAAGCAACAAAGATAAGGAAATTAACCGAGAGAAAGAACATCTTGGCAATGTTCTGAAGTTGATTTATAAGCAAGACAGAGTAACGACTTTGGAAATAATGCTTTTAAATGATTCCCTGACAGATTTCGTGAATCAGCTTAAATATCTTGAGGATACTAACAAAGAAATAGGGGATGGGTTGGATACTCTGAAAAAATATAAAGATGATTTAGAAAAAAGCCAATTAGTCCTTCAAGACAAAAAGAAAGAGCTTAACGACTTGAAAGAAGAATTGATGGGGAAAAAAGAATCTTTGGCCGGAGAAAAAGATAACAAAAGTTTTATTTTAACTCAGACAAGAAATTCAGAAAAAGAATATCAAAAACTTTTGGCTGAAGCTAAGAGTGAACAAGAAAGAGCCGCGGCTGATATTGCTAATTTAGAAAAAACAGTAAGAGCTAAAATGTCAAAGGTTTCCGGGAAAGAACTGGAATTTAATGATAATGGTCTAATTTGGCCGGTGCCGAAGAATACCATAACTTCTTATTTTCATGATCCAGATTATCCGTTTAAATATATTTTTGAACATCCCGCCGTTGATATAAGAGCGGGGCAGGGAACGACTATCAAAACA
>JBAZOD010000096.1:0-3100 GCA_041648955.1 Patescibacteria group bacterium | reverse complement strand
AATTAAAAATTAAAACCGCTGAACAAGCGGGAAGACTGACTTCATCCAAAATAAGATACCAGCGCAAATCATAAATAAAAATTACGATCATTACCGCAATTACAAACCAATCCCTAAAAACAGAAAGCAAAAAATTGGGATTAGAAAAAGGTTGAAAATTTAAAAAATCTCCGGCTGAAAAATTAAGAAGATTTAAATAGAAAGATAGAAAGAACAATATACCCGTTATTAATTCTACCGCCGGATATTGCCAAGAAATACTTTTTCGGCAATGACGGCATTTTCCACTTAAAAAGATAAAACTAAAAACCGGGATATTGTCATACCAGGCAATTTGTTTTCGGCACTTCGGGCAATAAGAGCGGTTCCACATTCCCTCCCCCTCGTGCAAGCGCCAAACAAGGCAGTTTAAGAAACTACCCATGATAAGACCAAAAATAAATACAAAAAAATAAAAAATGAAAGACATACTTATTTAAACTATTTTCTAATCTCTTTAAAAACTCTCAATAATTCTTCAGCTGACTTTTCCCAAGAAAAATTTTGCGCCTGCTCTAAGCCTTTATTTATTAAGCTTTTTTTCAGTTCTTCGCTGGCCAAAATACTTTCTAACGCTGTTACTATTTCTTCCTTATTTCTAGGATTAACCAGCAAAGCGCTTTCTCCCGCCACCTCTGGCAAAGAGGAAATTCCGGAAGTTATAACCGGGCAGCCGCAGGCCATGGCTTCAAGCACCGGCAACCCAAAACCCTCGTAAAATGAAGGATAAATAAAACATTCGGCACTGCCATACAAAAAAGGCAAATCTTTGTCAGGAATATAATTGGTAATAATAATTTCATCTTTTAAGCCAAGCCCCTTAATTTTCTTAAAAATTTCTTCATAATACCAGCCTAGCTTGCCTGCCAAAACTAATTTAATGCCGTACCGGGAAGCCAACTCTTTGAAAGAATCCAAAAGTCCTAAAATATTTTTTCTCGGCTCAAGCGTGCCGACAAATAAAATATAAGGGCTCTCTACGCCATATTCTAATAACTTTTTTTCTATTAAATTCTTGTCCCCTATCGGTTTGAACTCTCGGCCAGCTGCCAGATGAATGACGGTTATTTTTTTATCCGGGACACCAAAAATTTTTTCCAAATCTTTCTTGGTGCTAAAAGAATCAGCCACAATGGCTCTGGCTCTGGCAATTGCAAATCGCAAAAATAATTTTTCTTTCAATTTAGTTGTTTTCTTTTGAGTCTGACTGATCCCGGGCACAAAAACCGTTAAATCATGGATAACAATCACCGAAGGAATAATAAAATTAATTGCTGCTAATAAATACGCACAAGGGCAGAAAACAATATCAACTCTTTTTAAAATCATATCAAAAAGAGCAATAATATGCCATAGAGGCGAAGGAAAATCTACAGTCCTAACGGAAAAATTGGAAGGAAGCTCGGCAAAGCTGGAAACTTCCCGGCGAGAATAAAGAAAATAATTATTTTCTCCGTCTATGCTGGCTAGACTCCGAATGATTGAAATTAAATATTTTTCTTTTCCTGCCCAATTTTTCTTCTCTAGAGCCCGGCAATCTATAGCTATTTTCATATCATAATTAAATTAATCAGCCGACTTCAATTTATCAGCTTCAGCAGAATATTGTTCTGCCATAGTCGTATCGCCAAGTTCTTTGTAGAGTAAAGATAAAGCTATCGGCCAAGCAGAATCTTGGGGGTTTAGTTCATATCCCCTTTTATTATAAAAAATGGCCTTATTCAAATCTCCTTGGCTGTAATAAACATCGGCCATCTCTTTATACAAACGCAAATAGTGCGGATTTAATTTTAATGCCTGCTGATAATATCCCAGGGCTTTATCCCAATCTTTTTGATAATTAGCGGTCAAACCCATCATTTCCAGCAAACTCACCTCTTCTGTTTCTATTTCTCCTTTATGTTCATTATTCAAAAATGGGCTATTTAAATCCGGAAAAAAATTTATCGCTTTATTAAAATTTTCCATCGCCCCCTCATAATTTTTTTCCCACATTTTCATTCTTCCTAAATCCTGATAAGTAGCGGTTATATAAGGATTTATTTGTAAAAGGCGCTCATAATCTTCTTCTGCTGCGCGATAATAATCTTGATTAAAATAATAGCCAAAAAGAGATTTGGCGTGGGCGATATTAACCCAGGAATAAAAACCATATTCTTTCGGTCCGATTGAGTTAATCATGGAAATTATATTATCGCGCAAATTGTTTTTGTCCTCTTCTGCGGCGAGGCTGTCAAAACAATTTAAATTATGAAAAATATATTTTTCTTTATAGAAAGTACTCGCGGGATATATCGCCACGGTTTTTTCCATATTATCCAAAATTTTACGACAGTCCCTTTTAGCTTCCGCCACCTTTACCCTCATATAATAATAATCCGCCACAAGAGGCTTGATATTGTAATAATAGATGAGAACTCCCATGAAGAAAAAAGTAGCCAACCAAATAAAAATCAAGGAAATAGGATGAAAAAAATTTTCTTTTTCATTTTGATCAGATAAAATATTTTTTTTCTCAGCGGAAGAAATTAAAAATATTATGGCTAAAATAGCATAAAAATAAATATAAGCAACGCTCAGGGAAAAACCAAATAAACTATTTACAAAATAGCCGCTTAAAATTGAAAATAAAAAAATCAACAGCCAATATTCTTCGTTCCACCTTGAATTTTTTAAATATTTAAAAGCCGTAAAAAAAATGTAGCCAAGAAGAGCAACGAAAGCCGTTAGACCGGCCAGGCCGAATTGCAGAACAGTATCAAAAATCGCATTATGCGCTCGGTCGGCAAAAGTGTTCAGCTTCTCATATATTCCCCAATCCGGTCGATAATATTTAACAAAAACATCTTGCAAAGTCTCCGGACCGTAGCCCAATAATTTTCTTTGCCAGTCGCTTTCTTCAAAAACTTTCCAAGATGTCTGCCAATAAAAAAGCCTGATTTTATTTGAACCGGCCCTAATGTCGAAAGCACTTTTTATCCTGCCGGTAAAAGTGATGCCCTCCTGCATAGAAAAACTGCGATGAGAATAAAAAATTCCCAAAGAAAAAACTGAAAAAACC
>JBAZOD010000095.1:0-3168 GCA_041648955.1 Patescibacteria group bacterium | reverse complement strand
CTTAATTTTCCGCAAATCAACGCAATCTTCTTTAATCAGAAAAATAATAATATATTAACGGATAAAAAAATCAGACAAGCTTTATCATTTTCCATAAATAAAAATGAAATAATTTCAACAATTTACAAAGAAGAAGCTTATTTAATTGACGGCCCAATTCTACCGAATAATTTTGCTTACAACAAAGATTTAAAAAAATATAAATATAACCAAGAAGAGGCAAAAAAACTGATTGCGGATGCTGGCTGGTCAAAAGCAGATGTAACCGAAGATGATATTATTAAAGCAGAAGCTGATAAAAATTCTGAAGACGAAAAAATAAAGCAAGAAGCGGAGATCAAATTATCTTTGGGCACAGGCTCTTGGCTTAAAAAAGAAAATAAATATTTGATAATAAACCTAACTACAGTTGAAAATGAAAATAATGTAAAAACGGTGGAAATGATAAAAACTTTTTGGGAAAAGATAGGAGTAAAGACCAATTTAAATATTGTGCCAATAGCCAATATACAGTCTGGAGTTATAAAGCCCAAAAACTTTGAAGCTTTATTTTATGGCCAAGTAGTGGGCGGCGATCCTGATTCTTATGCTTTTTGGCATTCGTCTCAGGCAGTTGAGGGCGGATTGAATATTGCTAACTACACAAACAAAGATGTTGATAAGCTTCTTGAAGATGCCAGAGCAATTTCGAACCAGGAAGAAAGAATAGAAAAATATAAAAAATTCCAAGAAATTTTAAGCGAAGATGTCCCGGCTATATTTATGTACTCTCCTTTTTATACTTATATTCAAAGCAAAAAAATCAAGGGCTTCGAAGTAAAAAGCATCTTATCCTCCTGCGATCGGTTTGCAAATATCTCAAAATGGTATATAAAAACGGGAGAAAAAATAGTTTGGTAATCTCTAAAATAAAAAATGAATAACCCAAGATCAATAAACCTTTAAAATTTAAGGTAAATTATTTTTATTATTCACTATTCATTTTAAACTATTTGCCGAAGTGGTGCCTGCCTGCCGGTAGGCAGAGAACTGGCCCGCCTCGCCGAGCTGAAACTCAACTTCAGCGAGGCGGGTAGACACGCAGTCTAAGGATAAAATTGCCAACGAACAGTAAAGACAAAAACCCATGCCGAAGTGGTGGAACTGGTAGACACGCAGCGTTCAGAGCGCTGTGGGGGCAACTCCGTGGAGGTTCAAATCCTCTCTTCGGCACAGAGCAATTCTTTTAGAATCAAGAATTTAAAAATAAACTTTTTCTTTATAAAATAAATTCTCTCTAATAATTAACAAACTAACTCATTAAAAAATTTAGTAATTTAAAATTATTAAAAAAATTACAAAATTTAAAATTAACGCAACATATGATAACAAAATATAAATCTCCTGTTTCTCCAGCCGTGACTCAAGGTGATAAAAACAAAAAAAAGCCAACGGCTATTTTCAATCGCCGTACTACTCAAAAAAATTTTTTCGGCCATCAATCCAAACATACTGTTTCGACTGCTAAAAACAACGAAATTGGGAAAGAGAAAAAATTAAGAGTGATGGTTTTGGGAGGGCTGGAAGAAGTAGGAAGAAATATGACTGTCATAGAATATGAAGATGACATCATTATTGTGGATATGGGCTTGCAGTTTCCGGAAGAAGACATGCTGGGAATTGATTACATCA
Source organism: Patescibacteria group bacterium (assembly GCA_041648955.1). Taxonomy (GTDB): domain Bacteria; phylum Patescibacteriota; class Patescibacteriia; order Patescibacteriales; family JAQTRU01; genus JBAZOD01. The sequence continues at coordinate 1,497 of JBAZOD010000095.1, read as the reverse complement.
TTCCCAATATTTCTTATTTGGAAAATAAAATAAACAAAATTCGCGGCGTGATCATTACTCACGGCCACTACGATCACACTGGCGCCATTCCCCATTTAATAGGCAGATTAGGCAATCCGCCAATTTATACTGGCGTTCTTACTGCTGGTCTTATAAACAAACGCCAAGTTGAATTTAGACAAGCACCAAAATTAAACATTTCCAAAATAGAAGAAAAATCGGAAATAAAGCTTGGCCGCAACTTTACAGTAAATTTTTTAAGAGTAAATCATTCCATACCAGACTGTTTCGCAGCGATTATAAAAACTCCTGTGGGTATTGTTATCCATACTGGAGATTTTAAAATTGACTATTCCCCGGTTAATGACAAGCCGGCAGACTTAAACAGAATAGCGCAAATTGGCGGCGAGGGAGTATTGCTCTTAATGTCTGATTCAACCGATTCTACTCATCCGGGATATCAAGTATCAGAATCTTCAATCGGCGATGAAATGGGAAAAATCTTTGAAAAAATAAGCGGTCGAATTATAATCGGAACTTTTGCCTCTCAGCTAAGTCGTCTGCAAAAAATATTTGATTTAGCAGAAAAATATGGCAGAAAAATTTATCTGCAGGGCAGATCAATGAATGATAATGTTGAAATAGCCCATCAGATCGGCTATCTAAAATTTAACCCGAAAATTCTAATTACCGACGCTGATTTGAAACGCCTGCCTGATGAAAAACTTCTCATAATCGGCACTGGTGCTCAAGGTGAAAGCAATGCTTTTTTATCAAGAGTAGTAAACGGAGAACACCGAACAATAAGTTTGAAACAAGGAGACACAATTATTTTTTCCTCATCTGTGATACCTGGCAATGAGCGCACAATTCAAAATTTAAGAGACATGATGGTCAGGCAGGGCGCTAATGTTATTAATTATGAAATGATGGACATTCATGCCGGCGGACATGCTAAACAAGAAGACTTAAAACTAATGATGAGGCTTATTAAACCTCAATACCTAATGCCAATAGAAGGCAACCATTATTTATTAAAAGCCCACGCCGAATTAGCAGGACAGGTCGGAATACCGGAACAAAACATATTTGTCGCGGATAACGGCCAAGTTGTCGAATTCAAAAAAGAAGCTAATGGGCAGACAAAGGGCGTTATAACTAAAGAAAAGGTTGTCACTGATTATGTTATGGTTGACGGATTGGGGGTCGGCGATGTTTCTAACATTGTTTTGCGCGATCGAAGAATGATGGCCGCAGATGGCATGATTGTTATCATTGCTACCATCGATTCCAAGACCGGCGATCCTATCGGCAATCCTGATATTATTTCCAGAGGCTTTGTTTATATGAAAGAAAATCGCGAATTGATAGAAAAAACGAGAATGAAAGTTAAAAAATTAGTGAAAGACCATGACCCGCGCAATCAAGCTGATGATGAATATATAAAAAATAAAATCAGAAATGATGTTGGACAATTTTTATTTAGTCAGACGAGAA
>JBAZOD010000094.1:0-3312 GCA_041648955.1 Patescibacteria group bacterium | reverse complement strand
TATTGGAGATTTCATCTTTTAAATCAAATTCGTTTAATTTTTGCCAAGCATTGTTGAAATAATAATCAACTTGCAATTTATCGCCCGGCATACCTTTGCCCGCCAAAGACATCCTTAATTGGACATTTTCAATTTTCTTTTCTCTAAAATTTTCGGAAATAGAAAAATTTGATAATTCTAAAACTTTCTCAATAATTTGCGGCGGGTTCTCTACGGGTTGTTTTGATTGTTTAGGAATTTTTATTAATGGCGTAGAAGTTGGAGATTCGGCGGTTGGTCTTTCGGCCGGCAATTCAATTTCTGGTGCTTGCCCCGCTAGATTGTTAATATCTAATGGGGTTGAGGTTGTGTTTTCAGTCGTTATTTCTTCGGCTAACGTCAAATTATTTTTAAAAAAATTTTTAATTTTTGTCAAAAATCCGGAAAAAAAATATTTCCGAGCTTGGACTTCCTTTTGTCCTAAACTCGGAACGAGGGCGGATTTTAAATTTGTCACATTAATGGATGTCGGATAAGCCGAATTTTATTTATTAAATTCTTCAAGGGCCGCATTCTCCGATAAATCCTGAATAAAAACCGCTTGCGGATTCTGCCAACTTGTCCCGAGCGGAGTCGAAGGACCGCCGGAAAAAGCAGTAGGAAAAATTTTTATTTCATTTGTTTCCGTCGCTTTAGTTGATGGATTATAGAATAACAAATAAATTATGCCGATTAAAAATAAAACGGTGATTGAAATAAAAATAATAAATAATTTGAAATATTTCATAAAAATCAAGTCCGAATGGAAATATATTTATTTATCGACTAGCGGATCCGCAAAATTTATTTTTAACTGTTTTTATTATTATCGTCAGTATCTTTTTTTATTTTTACTTTGAAATATTATGTTTTTTAAATTTTCTTTGGAAAAATATCAATAAAATAATTAAAATAATAACGGCTGAAAAGAAAAATATTTTAAAAATTATAATGCCCGAAGATATAATATGGTTGAAATATTCAACTCCTGTTTTCGCCACTTTCAGATAAACTTTTTCCGAAGGGGCGCTAACTTGTTCTTGAGAATAAGCAATAGCTTGAATAAAATATTCTCCTGGGGGCAGTATCTCTTTATAAACAAGAGACCAATTGCCCTGTTCGTCGGTTCGCGCTCTTTCTTCAAATTTCGGATCGCCTTTTTGTTGAATAATGGAAATAATGATATCTGAGAATGGAACAGCCTCGCCCCTAATAATTAAAGGGGTGGATGTGGTATCTGATGAAATTTCTTTTGTCCAATAATTGATTATTGGCGGCGGGAAAGAAATAATTTTAAAAATTTCCGATTTCTCAGAGAAATTTCCCGCTTGATCGTAAAATCTTATTGATAAATTATGTTCGCCCGTGTTGGTTTTCGGTATCTGAAATTCGGTTTTGTCAATTTTAACAAAATCACCTTGATCAATTTTTATTTCAAAATAAGCTAAATCGGAAAGAGAATCGTCGGCTGATACGCTAACTAAAGGCGCGGTGGTATATATATCTTTATTTTGAGGAAAAATAATTTTTAAATTTTGAGGCGGCTGAGAATCAATTTGTATTTTAAAATGAAATGTCTCGGACCATCCTTTCGCGGTTCGCGCTTTAAGATGGAAATACCAAATTCCGTCTTGTACGTCTAAATAAGAAACAGACGTATCCAATCCCTTGCCGATATTATCCGGAGTTGTCTTTTCATTTTGATCAAAAATAAAACTGAAATCTGAAATGCCTAAATCCCCTGACCAAAAAATCATCGGATTTTTATTTGAATACCATTTTTGCTGATCCGGATGAGTTGAAGAAGAAACTTTTAATTGGGAAAGAGCGACTTCCGATTTAGGTTCAATTGGAGTCGGTTTTGGCAAACTGGTTTCAAAACATGTAAAACTGGCTTGTCCTTTAGAACTTAAAATATCAGTGCCCAAACCGTCATTGGCTAAAACTTGAGCTCTGGAAATTTTTACCCAGGCCGGGCCGCTTATTTTGGCTTTAAAATTAATAATCAAGATTCTGCCCTTGCCCGTAAAACCGGGACTCCATATGCCTCCGGAAAAATAAATACTTCCATTTTGCTGGGAAAAATTCGGTTTATTAAACCATAAATTAACAATTGACCCTGTATTTGAAAAACTCAAAACCTCTAAAGTATCATTGGAAAAAGAAAGCGCAGTCTCCACCAAATTTATCGGGGCGCCGGCGTCAACGGCAAAACGAACCTGAATGGTTTTGCCCACTTCAATAGAACCGGTTGCGGGAAGAAAATAAAGAGAGGCAGAAGGTTTAGTTTCGGCTTGCGCGAAACAAGGAATAAAAAACGAAAAAATAAGAAATGATAAAAATATAATATTGAATATTTTTATTTTCATTTTTTCCATATATATACTTATTGACTTGTCCCTCACCCTTCAGCGATGTCATTTTCCAAATACGAGCCCATCTTTATTTATTTATTTAGCTTATTCTGGATTTAAAAAAGTTTATTTTTATTTTATAAGAAACAGTCGGAAAATGCGGGGCGAGTATTATCGCTGAAGGGTGAGGGATTAACTTATTAACTTTTCTATTGTCTTAGCTATTTCCAAAATTTTATTTTCTTCAAAATAATTTCCGATAATTTGCAAACCAAATGGCAAGGACACAGACCTATGCTGTCCTTGTCCGTGTGAGTCTGTGTCCTTGTCCGTGTGAGTCTGTGTTATGGGCATGGATAAAGCAGGTAAACCGGCTAGATTGACCGGCACAGTATAAATATCTGACAAATACATATTTAATGGATTATCCATTTTTTCACCGATTTTAAAAGCAGTGGTCGGCGTGGTCGGCGTCAATAAGCAATCAACTTTCTTAAAAACTTCTTGAAAATCATTTTTTATCAATGTCCTGACTTTTTGAGCCTTTAAATAATAAGCCTCGTAATAACCTTTAGAAAGAATATATGTTCCCAAAATAATTCTTCTTTTTGATTCATCGCCGAATCCCTGAGTTCGAGAATTCAAATAAACATCAAGCAAATTTTTTCCTTCTTGAACAGAGTAACCGTATTTTATGCCGTCATAACGGCTTAAATTAGCCGAAACTTCGGCCGGCATAATAATATAATAACAAGCCAAAGCTTCTTTTGTATTGGGCAAACTTACTTCTTTAATTTCCATACCTTCATCTTCTAATTTTTTAATCAGCTGATCAATATTTTTTTTGATTTGCGGATCGAGCCCTTTGACAAAATATTCTTTGGGAATGCCGACTCTTAATTTTTTAAAAATATTATCATTGGAAGGTATTTTTGTTTTA
>JBAZOD010000093.1:0-3384 GCA_041648955.1 Patescibacteria group bacterium | reverse complement strand
CCCGGAAGAAAGATCTCCGCCGCCGATATTAAACTGGGCGTAGCTTTTTACTTGAAAATCATTCGCTGAATAATTTAAATATTTATCCGCAAAAGGGACAAGACTTAAGGAGAAATCTATTACACCTTCCTGCTCGGGTTTTAATTCAGCCAAACTGGGAATTTCTTCTTTCGTCCATATTATTGAATTTCCCTTTTCCGCGCCCTTGTTTTCATCGCTCAAAGTCGCCCGATCCAAAAAACTACTGTCTAAAACCGCCATAATCACTACGTCTTTCATGTCTGTTTCTCCCTTATTAACATAAGATAAAGAATAATTCAATTTATCCCCAAATTTTATTGCCTGGTCATTCTTTGAACCATTTATAATCAAGGTTAAATTCAAATCGCTTTTCATCACTTCCACGTTCAATTTCTTTTCCAAAAATGCGTAAGTCTTGTCGTCTTCAGCTGAATTTTCAAAACGTAAAGTAATATCCTGAGCGTCAGACATCTTTTTGTTCAACTTATACTTTATTGTGAATTCCTGTTCCTCTGCTTTAAGACCACCCATATTCCAAACGCCCGGCAAAATTTTTTCAATAGTGAGTCCGGAATTATCTTTTGGCTTTTCTCCGGCAACAGCTGCGGAGATAATATCTAAATTTTCCGCTGGATCAACCGTCAGCTTGAATTGAGGGAAAAAATTCTTTTCTTGGCTTTTCACTTTAACGGTTATTTCGTTTTCCTCGCCCACTAAAACAGCCGAAGAATAATCAAAATCAAGAGTTACTCCCGTATCTTCAATAGAAAATGATTTTGAAGCTTCTTTTTTAAATTCAGAAGAAAAATTTTCCGGCGTATACAATATTTTTCCAGATATAACATTGCTGGTGTCTTTTTCGTTTATAATTTTTCCTTTTATTTTTATACTGCCGCTAGCGCGTGCCGAAACTTCGGAAATCTGCCAAATAGAGTTTTTTCCATTAGCTAAGGGCAGACTGTCTAAAAATATAAAATTTTCCGGATAAGTCATTTCTATTCTGGCGTTTTTTATGCTGGCGCTGCTGGCATTTTTGTAATCAAGGGTGTAAAAAAATTCTTCTCCGGCTATAACCTTGTCTGGACCGGAAATAGAAAATTCTAAAGCCGTAGAGTCAGAACCGCCAAGAAAAACATAATAATACGCCCCATAGCCAAGCCCGCCCACGACTGCCAGAGAAAAAACCAATTTTAAAAACCAGAAGAAAAGTCCTTGTTTCTTTTTTATATTAAGTTTCCCCACATCAACCGGATTCCCCTTTTCATCCTGATAAATTTCCGAAAGGCTTTCATCTATTTCATCTTCCCTTGCTTCTTCTTCCATTACTTCTTCAAATTCTTCAACTTCATCGTCCGTGGGCAAGGGATGATTTATAAATTCAGACAAACCGGATTTCCCTTTTCGTATTTTTATTTTGTCTGGTTCCAATTGATTGTTTTTGTTTATTTTCACCATATTATAAAATTAATTATTTTAATTATTTTTTTCCAATAACACCGCCCAATATTTATCCGTGTCTAATTTGCTATTCACTTGCCAGCCTTCATTACTCAAATTTAAATCATTCGGATATTTCCAAACAATCTTAAAATTATCCGGCAATTTCAAACTGCTGTTAATTTCGCTGCCTATAGAACCTGCCTGTTTTTGCGCCAGCAAAGTATAAGGGAAAAGCTCCCTTTGCCCCGGGTTAGCTATTCTTTTCAATTTATTCCAAAAACTTTCCGCTTGCTCATTTTCTTCCAAAACAAACGGCAGTTTATATTTTAAATAAATTACAGTGCTTTCTCCGGGATCAACCATTGTCCAATTGGCAAAAACCGTCTTGCTGTTTTCTTCATATATTCTGGTCCCGCTTGGCTCATGAATTTTAGAATTAGTTTCTTCCTGATAAACTAACGAATCCTTTGCCCAATTTTCATCTGGCTTTTCAAAATAAATTTCATCCGGCTTCCTAAATCCCTGGGCTTCCAAAAGTTCGCTTCCGGCCGGAACATAAACTCTCATCCAATCAACGTTTCTCACGCCAACAAAAGGTTCGCCTTTTGTTCCTGTGTGTTTTCTTATTATCTTAACTGTATTTATCATGGAGCCATTCGGCATAACTTCCGTGGTCTGATTTATAGTTTCTTCTATTTTTTTGTCGCTTTTCCCGCCCGCAATATTTGTATTCACGACTGAAAGATAATCTCTCCCGGTTTTCTTTATTTCTCCGTCCCAGCCGCGCTTTTCCATCTCGGCTTGTAATTTTTCATCAACAAAATAAAAAAGTATTTGTTTTTCGCTCAGACTTTCTTCCACCAAACTTAAAAGTTTCACCAATTTTTCTTTGTTTAAATCAACGGGGAGTTCGGCGATAATTTTGTCCATTAATTCTCCAATAATTTTTTTCGGCTTATTTTCTTCGCCCGCTGCTGGCTTCTTTTCTACGATCGCCTGCGTTACTTCCCAAAAATTATCAGCCGTTAGAGTGACTCCATAATTTTCATTCATATCAATCGGCCCGGTTATTTCTAATAATTTTTCTAAAACCGTCGGGGTAAAACTAATCACGCCGTCAACGGTCGGTCCGTCGCTCCTTTCATAAAACCACATTAATTTTCTGGCCGAAGTCCGCCAATCCGGCCACCAGTTTGCGTCCCAAAAATGCCATAAAGGATTTACTAAAGAAAGAGGCTGGGGCGCGGCTACCAATTCCCGCAATCCGGCTTCAGTGTCATAGCTGCCTCCGCCCGGAGCTTCTATGTTTTTTATTTTTCCGTCTTTGAAATCAACCAAGGCGAAACTGCCAATAAACCCTCCCGTTGCCCGCAGTTCGGTATTATTTTGGAAAACCAGCAGATAGCGCTTATCTTGATTAGCTCCCAAAAAAATTCTAAGCTTATCAGCTAAGTCCACAAATTGCGCCAAGCCATTTTTCAAAATTTCTGTTTTCTCCTGCAAAAATATAAATTTGTCTTTATACTCGGCGGGCAGAGAATTAATATCAATTTCTTTTAATTTATTATCTAAATCAATCGCCTCGCTAGCGGTTATTTTTCCATATTCAGTAAAGCTATTTAATATTTCCAAAACATCCTTGTCTTTGCTTTCAAATAAACTTTTCATGGCCAAGCTTAAATTTTCTCCCAAACTTGAAGCGATCTGCCCGGCAGCCAAAATTTTCTTCCCCTCCGAAGCCAATTTGATCTCTCCTCCCGGCGCTAAAGAAGCTAAAGAAAAAAATACATCGTTTATATCTGACACTTGTTTTTGCGCTTCTAAAAAATTTGCGCCGGCCTTAGCAAAATTATCGCTCGCTCCGGAAAAATCAAGCTGAGTGGATGATTGTGAAGCGGCCGAACGGTCGTCTAAAGCTGTTTC
>JBAZOD010000092.1:0-3399 GCA_041648955.1 Patescibacteria group bacterium | reverse complement strand
AAGTAAAAACTGAAAAAGGGATTGAAATTAAAGAAGTGGGTTTGCCAGAAGAATGCCAGCAAGCCGGTGCCACCTCCGCAGAAGAATGCGATAAAATAATGTTTAAAAAAAATGCCCCTCAAGAATGTTTAGACGCCAATATTGATACTGCTAAAAAATGCGAAAAATATATATTTGAAAAATCAGCGCCAACAGACTGCAAAGAAGCTGGAATTTCAACCATGGATGCCTGTAAAAAATACATGTTTGAAAAATATAACGGAGCGGAAAATATTCCCACTGACAAACTTCCAATTGAGTGCCAAAAAGCAGGGGCCAAAACCAGCCAAGATTGTGATAAGATAATGCGGGCGGCTTACCTGCCAAAAGAATGTCAGGATCAGGGCATAACAGATGAGGAAAAATGCAATTTATACTTACAACAAAAAAATATGCCTCAAGAATGCCAAAAAGCAGGGGCCAAAACCAGCCGAGATTGTGATAAGATAATGTTTAAACAATACGGACCAAAAGAATGTTTGACTGCAGGCATTGATGACGAAAAAGAGTGTGAAAAATTTATATTCAATAAATACTCCCAGCAAGTAGTCTGCCAAAATATAGATGAATGGCAATGCCAAAATTCCATACAAGAAAGGCATTTGGGAAATATTGTTGCTACTCAAACTCAATTCCAGGAATTAAAAAACAAGGTAATATACCTAGCAGGCGAATCTATAACTGGCGATAAATTAAATGAAAGCTTGGATACAGCAAAAAATATACTGCCCCTGACTGGCACCTCTGCTAATTTTAAAATTATAAAGACAGCAGAAAAAATAATTTTGGATGACGGCGATAATCTAACTCAAACATCTCCAATGGCCTTAATGGTTGACAGCGATCAAGATGGCCTGCCGGATGATATGGAAAAAATTATCGGCACTGATCCAAATAACCCCGATACTGACGGAGATGGCTATATGGATGGAGTGGAGCTAAAAAATAATTATGATCCAACGGGTTCAGGGGGAGGAGAAAAAAATCTTTATCCGGCTGCTCAAGCAATAATTGAAAATAAAGAATTAGAACAGCCAAAAACCGAAGGAAAAATTTCAGAGGACTTAACAGTTGAAGCTATAAGCAATGTATCAAACGAAGAAGGAGAAAATAAAGGTTATATCTTTGCCGGAAAGGGCGAACCAAACAGTATTATGACTCTTTATTTTTATTCTGACTTGCCGCTAATAGCTTCTGTAAAAGCCGACGAATACGGCAATTGGCAATATGAATTCACTCAATCTTTAATTGACGGTGAACATGAAGTCTATGTAGCCATAAATGATAATACTGGGAAAATTACATCTAAGAGCAGCCCTCTAAACTTTTTCATCAAAGAAGCAAAAGCTGCTTCCATAACCGATATCATTTCCCCTGCATCCTCAACAGCTGTACCAACGGCCATAGAAAGTTTAACTAAATACTACATTATTATTGCTACGCTGATTATAATTGTTGCGATTTTGCTTTTTGTTTCTTTTATCATTCAAAAAAGAAAAACACAATCATAATAAATATCATTCGCTTCTATCTCTATGAATATAAAAGAATTCTTTGTTAAAAATCGAGAAACTCTCCAAATAGTCTACGGAGTGGCTCTTATAATCCTTATACCGCTTCTGATCGCTTTCAACACTATTTTTATCATAAATAAATACAGCCAGAATCTAGATGTCGCTCTGCAGCGGCAAGCTTTAATCGTTGGCCGTTCAATTTATGCTTTGATAAAAGATGACTTGGGGCAAGAAAATCTTATTCAGGCAAAAATCGAAAGTCTAAAAAATAAAAATTTAGAGTTTGAAGAATTGGCGATTTTGGTTCCCGAAGGCGATAATTTTAAAATATTAGCTTCCACTAAAAAAGAAGATGTAGGAAAAATATTAAACTTCTATTATTACAAAATAGCCTGGACTCAGCCTGATAATGACGGGCTGGCTACCGACTCCATGCAATTAGCCTCCTCGGCCGAAGGGGAAGCAATAATAGGAGATTCCTCAGACGCTGGACGTTTTTGGCAGGTAGCAATGCCTATGAAAAATAACGCCGGCGAAAAACAAGCTCTCCTAACAATGAAATTATCTTCTCAAATTGTTGATGACCTGACCGGCTACAACCGCAATGCTTCCATTTTTTTACTAGTCCTAACAATTTTAATTGTCATTCTATTTTTGGCAGCTGCCGTTCGGCTCTGGGATTACGCTCTTCTTTATAAAAAAATAAAAGAAGTTGACCAAATGAAAGACGAATTTATTTCTATTGCTTCTCATGAATTGCGCACGCCAGTAACCGGCATCCGCGGATATGTTTCCATGATTTTGGAAGGTACCTTCGGCAAGGTGAGCGGCAAAATGGAAGAAAGTTTAAAAATGGTAAAAAATGCTTCTGAAAGATTGGCGGGATTGGTGGAAGATCTTCTTAATGTAAGCCGAATTGAACAAGGCCGCTTGGAGGTCGCAGCAACTCCCCAAGATCCAAATTCTATTATAAAAGAAATCGTCGCTGAATTATCAGTCCAAGCTCAAGAAAAAAAACTTGGATTAAACTACGCTCCTCATGCAGAAAAATTTCCCCTAGTGAATATTGATAGCGATCGCTTTAAACAAGTCCTTATAAATTTAATAGGCAACGCTATTAAATACACGGAGAAGGGACAAGTAGATATCACCACAACGGAAAAGAATAATGGCAAAACTTTGGAAATAAAAATAAAAGATACCGGCATTGGCATGTCGGCACAGGATCGGGAAAGATTGTTCCAAAAATTTTACCGCGTTCAGAATGAAAAAACTAAAAATATCACCGGCACTGGGCTGGGATTATGGATTACCAAACAAATCATAGAATTGATGAAAGGAACAATTATGATTGATTCCATGGAGGGGGTCGGCACACAGATTTCTTTGCAATTTCCAATAATAAAAAAATAAAATCATCTAATAAAAAACGAGCCCCGAGAAATCGGGACTCGCTTTTTTATTTTTATATTATTTTAATTGTTTTTTAAACCAATTTACCCAATGAATTTCGGCAGGATTAACTTTATTAAGCATTGCTAAATAAAAAGTAACCCAGGTTCCCATCTGCAGAGCCTCAAAAGCTTGAGCTAATTTTGTTTTTCCGGAAAGATTATAGCTAATGACTTTTATTTTATTTTTTTTAATAACCTGTTTGGTCAACCGGCTTCTTATCTGGACGCGCGGATTGTAAAGCTTTGAATCAAAAAAGAAAAACACTAAATCTTTCTTGTTGCTAATCGGATTAGCCAAGCTTTCCAGAGCATAATGGTTTAATTCCGGCAAAACCAAATAGCTGGAAAAATTTTTACTATTCTCGCATAATTGATTGCGCATAATCCGTAAA
>JBAZOD010000091.1:0-3475 GCA_041648955.1 Patescibacteria group bacterium | reverse complement strand
CCGGAACATAACTTATTAAATATTTATGATGCTAAACATGAGATTCTTTATTTAGCTGATCCGGCCCTGCCGATAAACCCTATAAAGGAAATTATTAACAACGTAAAGTATACCTACTGGGTTAATAATGATAAACTTCTTTTTGGAAATGAATTTGAAATCTGGCTTCTTAATCTGGATAATAGCGGCCCTTTGACAAAATCCGAGAAAAAAATATTGACCAGAATAAGCCAGCCGATCAACGCAATTTTATGGCACCCAAGCAATAATTATATTATTTTCACAACCGATAAAAATATAAATATCATAGAACTGGATGAACGCGAACGAAGAAATGTTACCGAACTTTTCAAAACCGAAAAAATATATTCCCCATTCTTGGATCAAAATGGCAAGGTGCTTTATTTCGGCGCCAAAATCGGCAACCAAGAAGGATTATATAAATTGGAAATACAATAAAAATTAATTTACAAATTTCCTAATTTACAAATTTGAAAATTAGAATATTCGTAAATTCGTAAATTTAAAAAGAACATCCCACGGGGATGTCTTTTTATTATAAGATATATTGTAAATTGCTCGCTACACATTCAATTCTTTTATATATTTTTTCAACTCTTTCCCGATTTCTTTATCCTTTAAACCCAGCCTCAAAGTCGCTTTTATAAAACCAAACTTGCTTCCGGTGTCCAGCCATTCCCCTTCTATTTTTTTGCCATACAACGGCTGGCCGGCGCGAAGCATCATATCAAAAGCGTCAGCTAATCTTATTTCTCCTGATTTCCCAGTTTTCATTTTTCTTAAAACTTCAAGCACGGCGGGTGTAATAACATAGATTCCCACTGCTACCAAATTAGACGGTGCTTTTGTCGGATTCGGCTTCTCTACAAACTTTCTTATTCTATAATTTCCATTGCCCAAATCTTCTCCGTCAATTACTCCAAATTTGCTTAATTCTTCTCTTTTTACTTCTGCCAAACCGACAACTGGTTGTCCATATTTTTCATAAGTCTTTATCACTTGTTTCGCCGGAGAAAGCGGAGCGTCATAAAGAGTATCGCCGAACACAACTAAAACCGCTTCATCGTCATTAACTAAATGAGCAGCGCAATTTATAGCATGCCCGTCGCCCAAAGGATTCGGCTGGCGAACATAAGAAAATTTCGCCAAATCGCTTATCCTCCTTACTTTTTCCAATAAATCATGCTTGTTTTTTTCTACCAAATTATGCTCCAGTTCAAAAGAATAATCAAAATGATCTTCAATTGTTCTTTTTCCCCGGCCGGTGACAAAAATAATTTCTTTAATACCGGCGCTAGCGGCGTCCTCAACCAAATATTGGATGGCCGGTTTATCAACTACTGGAAGCATTTCTTTCGGCTGAGCTTTAGTCGCTGGCAAAAATCTAGTGCCAAATCCAGCTACTGGAAAAATCGCTTTTTTTATAGTCTTCATATTTATATTTTTAATTCGTTAATTTGAAAATTTATTCATTCCCCATTTCCCCAAATATTTCAACCAAGAAGCAATATGCGCCCGACTGGCGCGATTCCATAAAAATCTATACCAGGGAGTCTCCGCGCTTTCTCTTTTGTGATTATGAATAATTTGGCTCTTGGGAAAATATACCACTTTCCAGCCTTTGCCCCAGGTTCGACGGCAAAGGTCAGTGTCTTCAAAATACATAAAAAATCTTTCATCAAACAAGCCAATTTTATCCAAGCAAACCCGACGGCAGAATAAAAATGATCCTAACAGCCAATCCACCTCCCTGATTGAATTATGATCAAAATCTTTCATTAAAAATCTATCAACATCTTTTTCGGCAAATTTTAATTTTCCTAAAGGTGTGCGTCGATAAACAGGCGTAAATAAATTATACCACCGATAGCAGGAATCTTGAATAGTTTTATCTGGATAAAATTGTTTCGGCCCGGCGATTCCAACTTCCTTTTCATTTTCCATGAAATTATAAATCTCAAGAAAAGTATCAGTAAAAGCGATTGTATCCGGATTCATTATCACAACATAATCCCCTTGCGCTTTTTTTATGCCGACATTATTGCCAGCGCCCATGCCAATATTTTTTTTATTCTGAATAAATTTCACATCCGGATATTGCCAGGCTAAAATCTCGCCCAAGCCGTCATTGGAATTATTATCTACGACAATAATTTCATATTGCAAATTGCCAAAATTAGCTTCTTTAACAGATTTTATGCAATTCAAAGCCAACCCCCGGCTTTTGTAATTTAAGATGATTATACTAATATTCATACGAAGTTATAAAGTTGCACAAACTGTCATTGCGAGGAGACGCGCGACGAAGCAATCTCTGGTTTTACAAATCTAAGCTTAAATCTTTCCACGCCGGGTTTAATTTAATTATCAGGTCAATTTTAGCTTTTCTAGAACCGCCTTTGATTTGTTTCTCTCTGGCAATGGCGTCGCGAATATTGTTAAAGGTTTCGCAATAGACTAATTTGTTAACACTATACTTAGCAGTGAAGCTTAATTTATTCTCCTGGTTTTTGTGCTGGTAGTTTCTGTTGAGTAAATTATTAGTTACTCCGATATAAAAAACTTTATGGGTTTTATTGGTGTTGATATAAACAAAATAATATCGTTCGTTAATCATATTATTCTATTTAACCAGAGATTGCTTCGTCAGTCGCTCCGGCTCCTTCCTCGCAATGACAAGGAGATAATTTTCGCCTACCAAAATATTATTTTTCTCACCGCCCACCAATAAATCTGAAAAACGGGATTAACCAGCTTCAGCTTCCAATCACTTATCTCCTGATACCAGATTTTTCCGGAAAACATTTTTACTATATCTCTATCTTTAATTTGGCGCAAGCTCTGGACTTGTTTCCGCATTTTCAGCAAATAACGCCAAGTTTTTGGTTTTAGAAAATACAACCAAACTTTCATTTTTAATTTGAACCAGCCTTGTTTTAAGGAAAAAACAACCAAGCCAAGTTCCATTACCAAGCAAGCGGGAGTGATTAAAAGCAAAGTGAGCCAATGATAGTTTTTTATGACAGACAACATCCGATTTCTATCCATCCAATAATATTGCTTGATAGACTTGGCGAATTCATATTTATGATAAACCACCGCCTCCGGCGCCAAAACGCATTTCCAGCCAGAAAGCCATATCCGCCAGCCTAAATCCTGATCCTCGTTATACATCCAAAATTCCTCATCAAACAGCCCGACTTTTTTCAAAACTTCCGCCGTAAATAAAACCGCCGCTCCACTGGGATAGCAGATATCTCCCCCTTGCTTGCCCGCCAAAGCTTTAGCGTCGGTGGGATAAAGGGGGCTAGAGGGATTTTTTAAATTTTCAATTCTCTCTCCATAACCCTCACAATAGCCGAAACCAAGAAAATGCGTGGTGTTGCCCAGACTATTTATTTTTTCTTTTTCCGGCCAGAGCATCAGCCGTGCTTGCACTGCTCCAATCTTTCCC
>JBAZOD010000090.1:0-3487 GCA_041648955.1 Patescibacteria group bacterium | reverse complement strand
TCCTGATCAAAGTCTGCCGGTCCGGCGCTAGGCTCAATAAAAGCGGCTATACGCATTAAGTCAGGATATAAAGGATTAGATTCGGCTGAAGCAAAACTCCCGGTAACCCCCAAAATAGTCACACCGTTTTTAATGTTACCAGCGGCCAAATCCGCATCCATGCAGAGAAAGTGGCCGTGTTCATAAAACAATAGCCGGAGTTGCTTCCAGCTGAGCAAGCGCCGCTATTAACATATTTAGCCGTATCATCAATATAACAATTAGTTGCTGCCGTGGTGGTGGAATCAGAGCACTCGGCGCCAAAAGCATAATAACTGTTATCAGTTGGAACAAAACATTGATTTTCTTTAGTGCTATCGCATAAATTAGTAGTCGCGTATCGAGCAGTATCATCAATATAACAATTAGTTTGAGTAGCCGTGGTTGATTCTCCGCATTCGCTGTTAAAAAGTCCCTTTATTAAATACTCTAATACTTCGATAATGCTGCCATTATTATTAGCTACTACTAAAGATGAATCAAAACTATTATCAGCATTATTCGCGCCAAGAATATTTTGGGCAAAGTCTTGAGTGGAAGAGTTTGGGCCAACAGCCGGTTCAATGAAAGCAGCATAAACCCAAACGGTAAAAACCGCGGTTAAAGTTATCACAACCGTTGTAATAATTTTCCAGGATAAATTTTTTATATTTTGTTTTTGCATTTTAACTTTCCATTTTTAATTTTTTGGCTTTATCCATTTCATAAAATTCAATATCTCTAAAAACGATCGGAAAGAACTAACTTCTTTTACGGATTGAATCAATATCTTTGGGCGGAAATAAAATTTGCGATAAGCTTTATCACGAAATTTTTTTATTTGCTGGGAAGTTAAATCCTTGTTTCGCATAACTGATTTAGTTAAATCAAATTCAGAATAATCTTCCGTTTCAATCCAATTATTTTCTTTTGCGATTTTGCCTAATTCAGTTTTTGGATATGGAATCGCGCAATAAAACTGCGCATAATCAACTCCGCTATTGCAAGCAAATTTCATTGTTTTTTCCGCGCTTTCTTTGGTGTCGCCAACTAAACCAAAAACAAAATGGCCCATGGAGCTGATTCCGGCTTTTTTTACCATTTCAATAGCCTTTTTTATTTTTTCTATATCTATCCCCTTTTTTGCCTTATCTAACACTTCTTGATTAGCAGATTCAATGCCAAGACCCAATAAAATACAGCCAGCCTGCTTCATTTTTTTTAGCAAATTTTCATTTAATGTATCCACCCGCGAAGTCGTTGACCATTTTATTTTTAGCCCTCTTTTTATTATTTCGTCGCAAATATCCCCGCCATAAACTGGATCTAAAGTGAAAGATTCTCCCCAAAATAAAAAACTCTTTATATCGTATTTTTTTACACATTCTTCTATTTCGTCCGCCACCGACTTCACCTCTCTTTTTCTGAATTTTTTTCCATAATAAGTATGAGCGACGCAATAATTGCAAGTAAAAGGACAGCCTCGCCCAACAGACAAAAGAGTAAATTTTTTCCGATCAGTCGGTAAACGATAGGCTTCATTATTCAGTAAATCTCTAGCTGGAAAAGGCAACTCGTCCAAATTATTTTCTTCTATTTTTTGCGGCTTATTAACAATAATTTTATCCCCCTCTCGCCAAACAAGACCATCAATTCCATCTAATTTTTCGCCAGTTTCCAGACTCTTTACTAAATTTTTTATAACCCACTCCGGTTCGCCGATAACGGCAAAATCCGGGATAGTAAATTCTTTTAAAAATCTGTCCTCAAACAAAGTTGGGTAAAGGCCGATAATAGCCATTCTTGTTGAAGGCAATATTTTTTTTAATTCGGATGCTGTTTCCATATCCCCTTTTATAGAAGGGAAGGCCGTATTTATGATTATTATATTTGGTGAGAAGTCTTTTGCTACTTTAACTAAATTTTTAACATCCATTTTCTCGGCAATACAGTCTATTAACTTTATTTCATGGCCATTTTTCCTTAAAAAAGATGAAATATAAGCTAAAGATAAAGGCATCCACAAAGACGCCCAAGAAGATTTTGTTTGCATGCAGCGACCTTCGCGTATGTAGTCATTTCCTTTAAAAGCGGGGGGATTTATTATTAATATTTTCATAAATAAATTTCTAAAAAAGCTTCGCATACTAAAAAAATTCTTTCCCTAACAAAATAAGGGAAGACTGTGTCTCTTCTTCATTAATTATACTTTTATTATACCACAAAACAAAATAAAAATTCAAACCCTAAAAAAGGTCTGAATTTCGCCAAAATATCATATTATATTTATTATAAACTATGCGGAGAAAATTTTTTTCTTATTAAATATTTTAAATTATCCCACCCGTCTTTGAACATTCTCAGCTTAACTCTTCCCACTCTTTTTTTGTAACTAGAATCTACTTCGCGAGATTTTAATTTTTTGAAAGCCTCTATTTTTATCTCTTGGCTCAAGGGCATGCCATTGCTCGTTAAATTAATTTTATCTAAAATATTTTTTTTAAAAATCCACATTCCGCTTTGAGAATCTTTTAATTTTAAGCCAAATAAAAAATTCGTGAGAAAAGTTAGAACAATGTTTCCCAAATAATTTAACGGGCGCATCGAGCCTTTGTCTAATTTGGAAAAACGATTGGTGGAAATAAAATCTAAATCTTCTTTTTCTAAAATTTTTAATATCGCCGGTATTTCTTTCATGGGATAGCTATTATCAGAATCAGCTGTGATTATAATTTCTCCTTGTGCTTTGTCAAAACCCAATCTATATTGCCGGCCATAACCTCTTTCCGATCGAATCACTTTTACTCCTAAACTTTCGGCAATTTCCACGGTTTTATCAATACTACCGCCATCCACAACTAAAACTTCAACATCATAGCCAAGCTTCTTAAGTTCAGCTGATGGAACATTTCTGATTGTTTCGCCGATCGATTCCTCCTCGTCTAAGGCCGGCATTAGAATTGTAATTTTCATATTCATATTTTTCCCCGCTTTCTCTTTATACAATTATGCCCCGCTGCGATTCAAAAATCAAGCGGGGCAAATCAAAAAATATATTTTATTTTGTAAATTCTACTTTAGTATTACTTGGTTCTTTAATATCACTTTATCATTCAATATCACTGGACTTGATTCCACATAAGTTATGGTCGGAATATAGGCGCCATAGCTGGTTCCTTCCGTATTGGTAGCGTAGGCTCTTACATAATAAAGCGTTCCCTTGGTCAACCCGGTAATTTCCAAAGTGGAAGTACCGGTGCTAAAATCGCCCGTTTCATGAACGTCCCAAGTATCAGTTTCGGTCAAACCATATTTAAATCCTCTTATAGTCGGGTTAACTCCTCCCGTGTCAGAGATGCCGATAATAGCCGTAATAGAAGTAGTAGCCATCTCGGTAAATCCTCCGGTTAATACTACTGGCGGACCGATCGGCAGCCAAGTTGTAACTACTTTATATAAATCTCCGCTA
>JBAZOD010000089.1:0-3502 GCA_041648955.1 Patescibacteria group bacterium | reverse complement strand
TTCTTCAATTTTGTTTTTATCAGTTATTACTTTTGCCATATATTTTATTCAAAAAAATGCATTAAATATAACTTTATTCTATATTATTTACGGGCTTTTGGCAAATTATCAGAAACAAATTTTAAAGCCACGTCTTGACTGTTTTGACGCTTCTGCTAAGATATAAATAATATGAAACAAGTCAATCAGAAAAATTTATTGGGTTTGTTGTTGTTACTGCTCCAGCGGGTGGCTTGTTTTTCTATTAACAAAATCTAAATAGAAATTACAAATAATATAATAAGCCACCCAAACGGGGTGGTTTTTTTTATTGCTCATTTTGAATACAAGGCCATGCAACCGTTTAAACCCAAGGAGGTGCAAAATGCGAGAAGATAAAGAAAAACCAGAAACAGATGTGGGGGAAGAAAAACCTATAGCAGATACTGATTCTTCTGAAAAATGGTTTTGATGGGGCGGGAATGAAATAACTTTTGTTGGCACAATGGATCTCTAAAAAAGGAGCGGAAAAATGACTGCCGATCTTACAGTAAAAAGCGTCCAAATAACAGATGGAAACGAGATGATTCCTACTGCCACTCTGGTTTTCATAACCTCTGCCGGAGAAGAAAAAATTTCTTGCGCCAGCCAGCTGGAAGAAAATATCCATCATGCGATATTCAAAGCCATTTGGCAAGCGGCCGAACTTCATCTGACAGGTTTTCGTGAAAAAAACGCAAGCCTTCTTTCCTGTGGAGGAAATTTCTCTTACCGGGGAAAATGCAACGCCCACGCCCACATTTATTTCGGCACAAACGGAAGCTCAAAAAAAATCAAAAGAAATGCCTGGCATGGAAATAACATCCAAATGGCAATAGCCCGGGCTATCCTTAATTGTTTCCGAGATATTGCTGAAGCCTAAGCACAAAAAAGGCAATCCCGAGTCTTCGAGATTGCCTTTTAAATTTACCTAAAATTAGCTAATTATTCATTAATAATCTTCCCCCTATTTGACTATTATCATATTTATGATATAATTATCCACAGATAGAAAAATTTATATTTTTATGAATAAGACATTACAAAAAACCTATTTCTTTTATGGTTTCTGGTTTACCTCTCTGAGGAGATTGGTTTTTTGTGATGTTTTAACTACTTTATAAGTTAAAGTTCGTCACAGGGAAAACAAAAAAACCGGCTCCTCTAAAAGGGAGCCGGTTTTTTATGTTAGAAATAAAGACCCTTCGTTCTTTTTAAAAACAGGCATCTAACTCGAAAGGAGATCGAAATGACTGAAGAAGAAAAAACTGTGCCCGGCTTTGCGGGAAGTGCCCAAAAACAGACCGGACAGACAACAGAGGGAACAGATTCTCCAAAATCGACGGAAAGTGGACGCCAATCACTTTCCAGCTCGTCCGGCTTTTCCGCTCCAGGCAATAGGGGCGCAGCCACAAGCGTTTGGCCGAGATAAAAACCAGAATCAAACTCAAACAGCTTCAACCACAGAAAGAGGAAATCAAAATGGGTGAACGAGAAATCGGCATAGCGGTTGGTCAAATAAAAAAAGTTTTAGCTGCTGGTACGGCGGAAGAACAAGCCAAAATACTCGAAAGAGTAACTTCGGAATTGGGCCTTCCCCTTGAAGCCGAAAAGGCAGGAATATAACATGGGTAGATGAGACTGGGAAGAATGGTAGTTACGGGCTCGGTTAAACTTTTTAAGTTTAACCGAGCCCGCCTTATTCTAAAAATCAAATTAAATATAACTAATTTTATGAGTAAACTTCTAAAAATCGGGGTCTCCGGCGGTATTGGCAGTTTTTCTGAAGAAGCCGCTATTTCTTATTGCGCCAAAAATAAAATAGAAAATTATAAATTATTTTATTTGATCAGCGTGAAAAATGTTTTAGAGGCTTTAAGTAAAAAAGAAATAAACAAGGGAATCTTCCCGATAGAAAATTCTAATGGTGGCATAGTTTATGAGGCGGTTTACGCGATGAGCAAACATATTTTTGAAATTGAAAAAATGTTTGAGATAGATATTAAACATTGCCTATTAGCCAAAAAAGGAATAAATCCTGGGAACATTAAAAAAATTATCTCTCATCAACAGGCTCTAAAACAATGCCGGATGTACTTAAAGAGAAAATGGATGGAAGCTGAATTAGAAGAATATAAAGATACAGCCGAAGCAGCTAAAGATTTAAGCGAGGGCAAACTGCTTAATTCCACTGCTGTTATTGCTCCTAAAATTTGCGCTGGAATATATGCTTTGGATATCCTAGAAGAAAACATCCAGGATCTAAAATTTAATTTTACTACCTTCATTGCCGCAAAATAAAAAAGCCCCCCTAAAAAGGTGGCTTTTATTCTGGAAAAAATCTCTCCAGCTTTTTACGTACTGCCGAAAGAAGTTCTTTCTGCTCAGGCGAAGACAAACAAGGAGAAATAAGAATATATTCATCAACGCCAGCTCTACCAGCATAAAGAATAATGTCTATTTTTCCTTCTTTAGAAATTATTACAAACGGAATTGGCTCAAACTTCTCATTTTCTTTCCAGCTTTTCAGAATTTCTGCGCCATCTATTTCACGACTCTGATCAGAAACAACCAAATCAATACCGCCTGCCATTAGATGGGCAAGCGCATCGCTCCTGTTATTCACTTCAATAAATAACGCGAAAC
This sequence comes from Patescibacteria group bacterium, assembly GCA_041648955.1. GTDB lineage: Bacteria > Patescibacteriota > Patescibacteriia > Patescibacteriales > JAQTRU01 > JBAZOD01. The sequence goes on along the minus strand of JBAZOD010000089.1, from coordinate 838 downwards.
CAATTTTTTGCAATATTATCTTGGCAATCCTGCTGGTAATGCTGGTTTTATAAATTAACAAAACTTTCTTTTCTTCGACCGACATATATCCTCCCCGGCGAGGTTACTGATAATAATGAACAAATTTTTTAATTTTCTAGTATAACATAAATCCATATTTTGTCAATAGAGGCTTTTTAAAAAATAAAGTATTTCTTCTATTGAAATATTATGTTATAATATAAATATAAATTAATATTAAAATTTGGCATTTATCCCGAGCTCTCGGGGCTGCCACCCTATCTATATGTTCCAATACAGAAACATTCTTAAGCAAGCGGTCTTAATAAGCTGGCGCCATAAATATCTTTGGTTTTTTGGTTTATTCGCCACCTTGCTTGGCGGCGGCGGTGAATATGAAATTATATCAAAAGGACTTTCCGGTGATACTGCACAGACCATTTTCCCGAATTTTTCTCGCTTAGTAGAAACCGGCATATTCCGCTGGGAAACTTTTTCTAATTTTGGCGCCATTTTCAAAACCAACCCCGGTTCAGCTATAGTCCTGCTTATTATGGCAGTAATTATTATAATATTATCTATTTTTTTAATTTGGCTAATGATAATATCGCAAACAGCCTTGGTAAATAATAGCGCCGAAATTATTAATAAAGGAAAAAATTCTCTTGGGATAAAGGACGGGGTGGCTTCTGGCATAAAAAATTTCTGGCCGGTTTTCGGTTTAAATATAATAATTAAAATTATAATCAGTTTAGCTTTTGTTCTGATAAGCCTGCCCATAATTCTTTCAAAAGCACCGGCTGTAAATTACTTATACATAATTCTATTCATAATTCTG
>JBAZOD010000088.1:0-3506 GCA_041648955.1 Patescibacteria group bacterium | reverse complement strand
AGCAAGAACAAAACGGCGTAACTATTCCCAGTAGGGCGGCCATTAAGTAATTTATTCCAAACCAACGTTTTTTCGTCAAAATATCTCTAGCTTTTTCCATCGGAAAATAGTAATTAACGCCTGCCATTATAAAATTAATAATTAACAAAAGAAGTCCGATTTTTATCGTGTCATAAATAAAAAAATTAATAGTATTGGCTAAATAAGAATTTTTTGCTAAACCCAATAGATTATAGCTAAATAAATTCGCCAATAATTGAATGGGGTAAAAAATATTCATAACTCTTTATCTAATTTATTTAGCAATTACCTCCGCAAGAGCAAGAATTAATTTTTATTTCTGGCTCGATTTTCTCGCCGTTTACTAATAAATTTTTTATTTTTTCGATGCTCGGTAGCTGACCAGCCAAAACTACCTTATTATTTACAGCCAAAACAGGGCTTGACATTACACCCATGGCTATTATTTTTTGTATATCATCTGAATATTCAACTTCTATCCCCAAATTTAAATCGGCCACGGCTTGTTTAGTCAATTCAAATAGTTTTTTGCATGATGGGCAGCCCGGACCCAGAACCTGAATACTCTCAATTTTTTTATTCATAGTTTTTTAAAAAATTAGTTAATAATGAATTGTGTTTTTTGAAAGTTTTTTTATTTATGGAATAATAATTTTTTTTCCATTCTTGCCTTACGTCAATTAGTTTGGAATCTTTTAAAATTCGTAAATGGCTGGATACTAAATTTTGCGGTAAGTCTAGGTTTTCGTAAATTTCACAAACACAACGCTCGCCGTTTTTTAACAAGCAGAGTATTTTCAATCGATTGTCTTCGCCAATGACCTTCAAAAATTTAGATAAATCGTTAAATTCAGAAGATGTTCTTCTGTTTGTGCAGCAACTTGCTTTCATGTGTTTATAATCAATTTATATTGATATGATAACATTCAAGAACCACAACGTCAAATATATTTAATTATAAGAGGTAGTATTGACAAGAAAAGTTTTTCATGCTAATATTAAATAGTTAGTTTAATCGCTATCCGCCCCTGAAACAGGGGTGAAATACTAAGAGTGTAGAGATAGAGTCGAATTTTTACTTATTAGTATTTATTTAATTAGTTTTATTTTTACATTCACATGCAAGGAACAATCAAAAAATTGACTGACAAAAACTTCGGTTTTATCACTCAAGAAGGCGCTGATGATTTATTTTTTCACGCCAACAACCTGGAAGGCATTAGCTTCGATCAATTGAGAGAAGGCGATGCTGTTACATTCGATGTTGAGAAAACTCCGAAAGGTAACGCAGCAGTCGGTGTTAAAAAAGCTTAATACTTTTTTATATAACGAAAAAACAGTCCCGAATGATCGGGACTGTTTTTGTTTATATTATTTTATATATTTTTCTATTATCGCTTCCGCCACCCTCAGACCGTCAATAGCAGAAGACACTATTCCGCCGGCGTGTCCCGCGCCTTCTCCGGCCGGGTAAATGCCGGCAATATTTGCTTCATATTTTTCATTGCGCTCCAGGCGGACAGGGGATGAACTTCTGGTTTCCACTCCGGTTAAAATCGCATTCGGATGAGCAAAGCCTTTTATTTTTTTATCCAGCAGGGGAATGGCTTCTCTCAAGCTTTCAATTACATAATCCGGCAGGCAAGAGTCCAAAGAAGCAAAATTAACTCCCGGCCTGTAAGTTGGCTTAACGCTTTTTATTTCTTTTGATATTTTATTTTTTAAAAAATCACCAACCAATTGAATGGGCGCGAAATAATTGCTACCGCCTGATAGATAGGCTTTCTTTTCCCATTGACGCTGGAATTCTACGCCGGCCAAAGGATGATTGGAATTAAAATCAGCGGGCGTAACCGGCACCAATAGAGCGCTGTTTGAATTTTTTCCGTCCTGAGCACATTCGCTCATGCCATTCGTTACAACACCGCCTTCTTCGGAAGCGGCCGCTACTACGTAACCGCCAGGACACATACAAAAAGTATAAACCGTGCGTTTATTTTTGAGGTGTTGGACCAGCTTGTATTTAGCTGCACCTAATTTCGGGTTATTATAAAAAGCGCCGTATTGGGATTTATTTATCATTTCGGCTTGATGCTCGATTCGGAGTCCGATTGAAAAAGCCTTGGCGCTCATTTTTAATTTACAATCATGAAGCATTTTGTAGGTGTCGCGCGCGGAATGGCCGGTAGCTAATATCAAATCATCCACTAAAATTTTTTCTTTATTGTCTAAAATTATAGTTTCTAATTTTTCGTTTTTAATTTCCAAATCGGTCAGGCAGGTCTCAAATTTTATTTTTCCTCCCAGCTTAATTATTTCCTGGCGGATATTTTTTATCACTTCACGCAGTTTATCGGTGCCGATATGAGGAGTTCCGCTCCAGGCAATTTCTTTCGGCGCTCCGGCTTTGATCAGTTCGGTAAAAATATATTTGGAGCGGGGATCATTGATGAGAGTGTATAATTTCCCGTCAGAAAATGTTCCGGCTCCGCCTTCTCCGAACTGAATATTTGATTTTGGATTAAAATTTCCTTTTTGCAGAAATTTATTTACATCCTTGACTCGGGAATCAATGCTCTTTCCTCTTTCTATAATCAATGGTTTCAGCCCGGCCTTAGCGAGTAAAAAGCCGGCAAATAAACCGCAGGGTCCGCTGCCGACAATCACGATATTTTTGCTTATCTTCTTGGTGATTTTTTTCTCCTGATAAACAAAGGGTTCGTGTATTCTGGCCCGATAGCGCAAATCCCATTTTTTAATTTTTTTGATATCTTTAACTTCAACATCCAAAGAATAAACAAAAAGAATATTTTTGTGGCGAGAGTCAATATTTTTTTTAACAATTTTATAATTAATGATTTCTTTTTCCGGCAAACCTAAAATTTCAGAAATTATTGGTTTTAAAATTTTTTCTCTGTCATTGAGCTCGAGAGTTATTTCTTCAATTCGGATTAATTTATTTTCTTTTGAGTTCATAAAATAAGATAGCGGCCGCAGTCGCTACGTTTAAAGATTCTATTTTAGGAGAAATTTCAATTTTCAAGCTCTTTTCCGCCCGCTTCATTATTTCGGGACTAATGCCGTGGCTTTCACTTCCCAGAACCAAACAGAATGCTTTGGCTGGCTTAAATTTAGCTAGAGCCACGCCCGAATGGGAGTCGGCAGCGTAGATTGGCAGTTTGTTATTTTTTAGCCAATCACCGGTTTTATCTTCAATAATATTTAATTTAAAAATTGTATCTTTGGCCGCACCGATAACCTTGGGATTATAAACGTCAACACAGGTTTCGTCAAGAACTAAATTAACAAAATCAAAAGCCAAAGCGCTTCTCATAATAGTTCCCAGATTTCCCGGATCGCTAACGCCGTTTAAATAAATTATGGAAGATTTATTCAATTTTTTTTCTTCCATATTGTAAACCGCAGTAACGCCAGAAGGAGTATCCAGATTGGAATAGCGCTTGTTTGTTCTAGAGTCTATTAAA
>JBAZOD010000087.1:0-3615 GCA_041648955.1 Patescibacteria group bacterium | reverse complement strand
GCTCGGGGACAGGGATTCGAACCCCGATTGACTGGACCAAAACCAGCTGTCCTACCATTAGACGATCCCCGAATTCAAAAACCACCTTAACGGCGGTTATTTTTATAATAATATAAAATTTTCTAAAAGTAAACCCCGTTGCCATTACGAAGAGCGAGAAGATAAAACAGCTTCACGTATAGTTATAGCGGTAAAAATAAGAAAAAATGTAATCATATTGATAAAATTAATTTGAAGCGGCGGGTTATTTTGTTTCTTTTCTGGTATTTCTGGTTCTTTCTATTTCTGTTAAGAATTTTTTTCGCAGGCGGATATTTTGAGGAGTAATTTCCAAATATTCATCATCGTTCATTATACTCATGCCTCTTTCCAGGGAAAGCTCCAGCGGGGGAGTAAGGCGGATAGCTTCGTCTGCTCCCGAGGCCCGCATATTGGTTAAATGTTTTCCTTTTATCGGATTAACGTTTAGGTCGTTGCCTTTAGCAACATTCCCGACCACCATGCCTTCATAGACTTCAGTGTTAGCTTTGATATAGAGAACGCCTCGGTCTTGGAGATTGTAGAGAGAAAAGCCAAGCGCTTTCCCTGTCGCCATGGAAACCATGGAACCGACTTCATTTTTTTCAATATCGCCGACATAGGGCTTAAATCCTATAACGCGGGTATATAAAATTCCTTCACCGCGAGTATCAACCACAAAATCATTCCGATAGCCAAGCAGGCCGCGAGTCGGTATTTCAAAAATTATTTTTGTATTTCCGTGTTCTGGTTTCATTTCCGTCATGATGCCCCGGCGTTTTGACATTTTTTCAATAACCACGCCCGACATATTTTCCGGAACAATAACTGTTGCTTCTTCAAAAGGTTCTACTTTCACGCCATTTTCCTCTTTGATGATTACGTGGGGCTGAGAAATTTGAAGTTCATAGCCTTCTCGGCGCATATTTTCTAATAAAATTGCCACATGCATTTCTCCGCGTCCGTAAACTTTGTAAAAATCAGAAGCAGAAAAATCAATCTTTAAACCGACATTAACTTCTAATTCTTTTTCTAATCTTTCTTTGATCTGGCGATTAGTAACGAATTTTCCGTCTCGACCGGCAAAAGGAGAGCTGTTGACCAAAAAATTTAAAGAGATTGTCGGTTCATCTATATTGATAGCTGGCAAAGCTTCTTGATCTTCGTTTTCACAAACAGTTTCTCCGATAAAAATATCCGGCAAACCTGCAAACATTACAATATCTCCGGCTTCCGCTTCTTTTACCTCTTTTCTGTTTAAGCCTTCAAAAGTAAATAATTTTGTTATTTTTCCTTTTCTGATTTCACCTTTGGAATTTTTTACAATTACATTTTGTCCAGAAGAAATTTTTCCTTCATAAACTCTGGTGATGGCTAATCGTCCTAGAAAATTATCATAGGCAAGATTGAAAGGCTGAGAGCGCAATGGTCTCTTTTCTTCCTCTTCGCTTGATGCGACCGGCACTTTTTCTAAGATGGTTTCCAAAAGAGGAGTTAAGTCTTTGGAATCGTCTGTTAATTTTTTCTTAGCGATGCCTTCGCGGGCAATGGCGTAAATAGTAGAAAAATTTAATTGTTCATCATTAGCGCCGAGATCAAGAAATAATTCATAAACCATTTCATGCGCTTCTTCAGGGCGAGCGGCCGGCTTATCGATTTTATTTATAACTACGATTGGCTTTAAACCTAATTCTAAAGATTTTTTCAAAACAAACTTGGTTTGAGGCATCGGCCCTTCCTGAGCATCAACCACCAAAATAACGGAATCAATGGAACGCAAAACCCGCTCTACTTCAGAACCGAAGTCGGCGTGTCCAGGAGTGTCCACTATATTTATTTTTGTATCTTTAAAATAAACGGAAGTGTTTTTTGAATAAATTGTGATGCCTCGCTCTTTTTCCAGGTCATTGCTATCCATGCTTACTCCTTCTTCTGACATGCCGGTTTGGCGCATCAAAGCATCGGTTAAAGCGGTTTTGCCGTGGTCAACGTGAGCGATAATGGCGATATTTCTTATTTCCATAACTTTTTGAAAAATTAAAACCGCTTCCGAAAAAGCGGATCAAGGGTTTTTTCCTTATTTATATTAATACTACATTTGAAAAAAAATGTCAATGGTTTGTATTTAGACTTTGACATTTTTCATAAGTTGTGTTAGACTAGCAAAATATTTGGTCTTTGGTATTTTTCGCAAAAACAAAAAATAATGTATAAAAGGAGGGATTGTGGCATTTTCTCAAGGAAAAAGATGGGGCTTCGATTATGTTTGCTTACCCAGCGAGGGGCTCTTTCCGGCAAGAAAAAACAGTGTCTGGGGTTTTATAGACAAGGAAGGAGTTCTGATCATACCCACTATTTATCAAATAGTTTGGGGATTCAAGGCCGGTTTGGCACCTGCCAAAAAAAATGGTCTTTGGGGGTTCATTGATCGAAAAGGACGGGTCATTATTGATTTCCAATATGATTTTGTCTATCCTTCCGGTCGGAATTATTTCAGCGCAAAGAAAGGCGAAGAGACGGTTATTGTCAGGCCGTCCGATTGGATAAAGCCAGTTCTCATTGCTTTCCCGGAAAATCTTCAGGCCGGCAATGAGGAAACAATTTTTTCAGCTGTTGTTGAAAATTAAGATTCAAGAGAGGGAAATAAAATGTCATTTTGTTGCCACTTATGGCCGAACTGCGATGGCTGTCCGAGACTGCCTGTTGTTCTGAAAAAAGAAGATGATTCGGAACAGGATCAAGGGCAAGATCTGAAGTGCTCGGATGCGCCGACAACCGATGTCGGTTTCGGCCAAAGATAAAGGTAGGGCTGTCTCATTGGGACAGCCTTTTTTAATTAGTTGATTTTTGGGGGCAGAAATGGTATTTTTATAGTTATGAGATTAAGTTTTAGAAAACAAAAAGAAAGTAATCCGTTTGTAATCCAATCGGGAAAATTTGACCAATTAAAGAATTTTTCTTACCGCTTGGGGTGGACGGAAGATTCTTTCACTCCTGGTGCCGGGCAAAGAGAAGTGATCGGCCGAACTTTTAATTTTTCCAAATTAAAGATAGCCGGTTTTTTTATTGCCATTCTTATTTTTGGCTTGATCGGACGGGTGGCCTGGCTGCAAATTGCCAAAGGTGATTATTATTATTCTTTAGCAGAAGGCAACCGCATCCGCATAGAAAGAGTGGAAGCTAAAAGGGGAATAATTTATGATCGGGACATGTCGCCCCTAGTAAGAAATAAAGCTAATTTTTTGCTTTATTTTATTCCAATTGATTTGCCGAAAGACGAGCAGAAAAAAAATAAAATTATCAAAGAAATAAGCGATAATTTGGAAAATTTACCAGTGGAAGAAATAAGCAATAAATTAGCGGAAATAAAATTGAATACGCTTGATGCTTATCAGCCTCTTTTTATCGCCGACAACATACCTTATGAAAAGGCGATGCTTCTTTATCTGACATCAGACAATATGCCAGGCGTTTTTTTGACAAATAAAACCAGGCGGGAATATAATCTTACCGCTTCTTCCTTATCTCATATTTTGGGGTATACCAGCAAAATTAATGAGAAAGAATTAAAAAAAGCTGGAGATGAATATTTACCGA
>JBAZOD010000086.1:0-3630 GCA_041648955.1 Patescibacteria group bacterium | reverse complement strand
ACCAGCTATGGTGCCTATATCCCAACCATAACTTATGTGGAATCAAGCCCAGTGATATTGAATGATAAAGTGATATTAAATTCTACTTTAGTATTACTTGGTTCTTTAATATCACTTTATCATTCAATATCACTGGGCTTGATTCCACATAAGTTATGGTTGGGATATAGGCACCATAGCTGGTTCCTTCTGTATTAGTGGCGTAGGCTCTCACATAATAAAGCGTTCCTTTGGTCAACCCGGTAATTTCCAAAGTGGAAGTACCGGTGCTAAAATCGCCCGTTTCATGAACGTCCCAAGTATCAGTTTCGGTCAAACCATATTTAAATCCTCTTATAGTCGGGTTAACTCCGCCCGTGTCAGAGATGCCGATAATAGCCGTAATAGAAGTAGTAGCCATCTCGGTAAATCCTCCGGTTAATACTACTGGCGGACCGATCGGCAGCCAAGTTGTAACTACTTTATATAAATCTCCGCTATCATCCATATTTATATAGCCGGCCTTCTCACTCCAGGCATAACCGGAAAAATTACCATTTATATCTATTAATACTTGATAATAATTATTAACGCTGGTGTCGTCAAAATTTATCCAACCGAGTTTTTCGCTCCAGGCATAACCAGACAAATTTCCTTCACCGTCGTTAGAGATGCCGTAATCAACCGTGCCGCAGGAAGCCGTATTGGAACAGCTTAAACTGATATAGCCGGTTTTTTCACTCCAAAGATAGCCGGTTAAGCCGGTATCGGTCACCAAAGCTCCTTCAAAATTTGCTCCATCTGCCCATTGGATATAACCAAACTTTTCCGCCCAGCTATAGCTCGTGCAATTTCCCGGAGCTGCCCAAACTGGCTGGCTAGTAGATAGCACTGTAACTAAAATTACCACCGTATACTTTATTAGATTTTCTTTGAACTTTTCAAACATAGAAAATTATTTATAAATATCTCTTGTCTTCTGAATTCTGACATTATAGCCGTCATTATCCTTTATATAATTATGCTGAATTTGTGCTTCCGAATCCTCATCAACATATATTCCATAGCTCTTATTGCCGGTTATTTTATTATATTCTATTACTAAGTTGCTTTTTATCAGTCTAACCCCAGATTTAAGGCTATCAGAGATTATTGAATTGCTGATTGAGCCGGTAGCGTCGAATGTTTTTATGGCTTCTCCGCAATTCGTTATGCTGTTATTTTTAAATTCCAAACTGCAATTTCTCGCATAAAAAGCAGTTGCGGAAATATTATCAAATTTAGAATTATTGATAAATAACTCAGAATTGCCTGCGTCAATCCCGATAGTAGAATCAACCAAAGACACATTCTCTATTCCCAAGCCTCCGTCTCTTACTTTAATAATAGCATTTTTTTCATTTTCTGCCTTTAGAACCGCGTTACCTCCCTCGCCGATTATTCTGACTTTTTTATTTATAAATAAATTAACTGGGTAAGTCCCGGCCGCTAAATAGATTATCCCGTACTCATCGAGATTATTTATCATCTCCTGTAGATTATCGCCCGGCTTGGCTTTATAATTTGTTTTTAGATTATCAAATATTTTTCCTCCGCCCTGAGAAACCGGCCCCAGAATCAATTCATCTAAATTTGACGGGAGCAAAGCTGACTGGTCCTTATGGATGGAAAATGTTCTGCTCGCGAATTTGTCATTACCGCCCAATCTTATTTTCTTAAAAAAGTCCAAACCGCCGTTTTTCAATGCCCAATCCCCCGCTGCCAACAAAAAAAAGATTAAAAAACCGATAAAAATAATTTGTTTTCTGGTAAACTTTCTACTCCTTATCTTTTTTTTCGTCGCCTGGATAAATTTCTTGCTTTTTTTTAAAAAAACCTTTTTACCCGCTTTGATTTTCTTTTTCGCCTGTTCAATAATTTTTCTATAATCTTTAATTTTCCTTGAAATATCGGCCATAGCTTTCTGAAAAATTAGTTTAAACATTTCTAAAAAAATAATAACCAATATCCGCCGTAAATTAGCAACCAATAATCATTTTGCCTGATTATCAAAACCTGTTATTGGTTATTTGGCTTGATTATTGGTTATTTCCAAATATTTATTTTATTTAGCACATCTGAAACTAATGCTATCGCTAACCGCTGTCGGTGCCTGAGACAAATCTAATCCGTAAAGACCGCCAAAACCGCGAATAAACCCTCTCAGCACATCATTTTCCGAGCCAATTTTTATTTTACCGATATTATTGCTTTCATCATCAAAATAATAAGGAGAAGCGATCGCCAACCCTTTATAATCTATGACATTATAATATTCCTGCCATTCGTCTAATCCCGAGAGTTCTGGGCAGCCTTTTTTTGTCACTGTCTGATCTGTCCATTCTCCCATCACTCCGGCCATTTCATAAACTGTATTGCCGTTAGTCAAAATAAAGACGGGAGAGCTGGTAGCCAATTGAAGCCCGGGGTTTATTTCGTCAATATCATTTTTTCCTACTTTTACTATATTTTCTGCCATGGTTAACCATTCGTTATCATTTAAGAGATGATAACCAGAGCCAAGACTCTGACAAGCCAATTGCGCTTCACCCTGAGAAATATTCGTCACAACTTCATCGTTATTACGTGTCTTTTTTTCAGCCACGCAGAATCCGGGCAGGGTTCCATATTTTGCTGACCCCGGCACCCAGACAAAACCGTTCTCGCAATACCCTTCAAAGGCGCCAGCAACAACCTTGCCTTCAACTCCGATGTCGCCCATAGTTTCATCAACCGCAGAATTCAGAGCCTCGCCGCAAGAGGAGCCGGAGCAAGCCATGATTCTGCCATCAACCTGCAAATTACCGATAATTGAAACTTTCCTTTGATTATTTATATTCATCACGCTTATATCCTGATAGCGGAAATCAGCTACATCGCCCGACCCAGTTTGATTTATAACAAAAGCGGTTTTAGCTTCACCGGATGGAGAAACTATTTCTACCACAGCCGTTGCCGGCGTAGAAGTGGAAATATTCTTGCCTAATTTAATATTACCGTCTTCATCAACCATAAAGCCATCAATAGGAGCATACCCCAAAGACCCTGTTAATTCCGCAATCTTTGATTTCAAAATATTAACGTCACTGGTTAAATTAGCCAGAGATCCGACGATAGCTTCTATATTAGCCTCTGTTTTTACGATTCGAGAAGTTAATTCATCAGATTTAATTGTTAATTTAGTTTCCAGAAGTAATAGTTTCGGGTCAACCGTTTCCGCAATTTCGTCATTCAAATTCAAATTATCAATAGCATTTGCTATCAGAATATTAACTTCATCCTCTATTTCCATAGCTGCTACTCTTTCCGCTACTCTTTCTTCTACTTCCTCTACAGTTAAGCTTTTGTTTCGGCGAGAAATTAAGACATTAACCACACCAGTATTTATAGATGTTTCATCTCCCGATACTCCCTCCAAAGCTACGCCCACCGTAGAATCGCCCGCAGAAGCGCGCATTAAATAACCAGGGCGGGATGCGGAAGTTAAGGAATCTCCAGGTCGAATCGCTCCGCCAGCCGTAGTGACGCGAGCCGGAACCTGTCCAAGCATACCAATGATTGAATAATGATTATCTTCACTCTTTTCTATTCCGTCTTTACCCGGACCGCCGT
>JBAZOD010000085.1:0-3632 GCA_041648955.1 Patescibacteria group bacterium | reverse complement strand
TTTTTAAAGTCTGCAAAGAAATGCCGAAGGCTTATATTGAAAAATGCATGAATGAGACAAAAGAACTTTGCCGTACGGGCGAGAAATGGAAATATTTTTTTAAGATTGTTAACCAAAAATAAAACTGGCGACCAAATAGCCGACTCCAAAGGGTCCTTCGTAAGATAAAATTCGCGGCTCGTTTTTTATCCCGTCTAAGGTTCCCAAAAGCATGACAATTGATTTCAGTCCGCATTCGCCGGCATCTTCAATCATTTTTTCGTCCAGCCTCAAAATGTCTGGCGTTTTTTTATTTTTTATTAATTCCACTAATTTTTTATCAAATTTTGCTCCCTGGCGCGAATAACCAGCGGGCGCGTCTTTGGTCAAGCGGTGAGATAAATCGCCGGAAGCGATTACAGCAATGCGTTTCGGATGCTTCATTAGTTGTTTCTTCAAGAGTTGCCCGAATTTGAAATGAGCCTCTAAATCCAGCCCCGAATAATAAATGGGAATAATTTTAACTTGTTTGAGATTTTGAGTAAGAAGCCAAAGGGGCACGCCGCTGCCGTGGTCAAGATTGGGCTCGCTGATTAACTGCAAAGGGGCTTTTGTTTCTAAACTCTCTCTGATTTTGTAAGCCAGCCCGATATCTCCCCCTAGTTTTATTTTTGTAACAAGATCGCCGAATTCTTCGAACGCGATAGAGAATTCTGGATCCAGATTCATGGTGAAGGAATTCGGCATAATAAGACCGTGAGGAGAAATTATAACTATTGTTTCTACCCGGTGAGCGTATAGATTTTCTTCAAGCTTTTTGTAGGCTTGAACAGTATTTTTAATTTCCTTAATATTTTCCTTGCCAATGGCGGGTATGAGCAGCGGAGGATGGGGGACAATGGCGCTATAAACTATGGGCATATTTTTAAAATTAAAAAATTTTAATTTATATTTTTAATTTTCTTTAGTGATAAATTCTCCTTCTTCATAAAGATAAAGCACTTTTGGAGAAACAGTTATTATATTTTCCCATTTATAACCTAAACCTACAAAAGCTTCGCCTGAAGCAAATGGCCTCTTTTGTCCATCAGAAATCAGATAAACCGCAGGCGAAACAGATGATTTTAGCAACTCTCCATCTCCGAACATGACCGGGTCAGTTGTTTCATAGCTGTCTAGTTCATTTTTTGCGGCTGGAATTATTTTTTTATTTTTAAATTTTGTTTTCAGAAAAATTGCATCCCAAACCGGCGCCTTCTTCCCTTCGTATATCCAATAAACTCCGCCCGTTGTTTTATCCTGCAGTAAGGCTCCAGTCGGATAGGTGGAGGTGGCTGTGAGCGGTTGTCCTTCTGAATAAGAATTTATATCTTCCCAGCTGGCGTCCATAACTTCTTCCGGGTTATAGCCGATTTTTTTAAAAGTTTCGGAAGAAGAAAATCCGTGCCGTTTGTTGTCAACCAGAAGATAAATTGTCCCGCTAGGTGAACGCACCAGGGAGTAGTTTTGGAATTTTATTGGCGCTCCTTTCGGATATTTATCCAAGTCTGATTTATTAACAATAATTATTTTATTGAGATCATATCTTGAAGTCAGTGCGCTTTTAGAAAGAAATGGCCTTTTTTGTCCGTTTTGTATCAGCCAAACTCCGACTTCGCCTTCAGCTTGAAGAAGAGAACCGTCGTAATATTCTCTGGTAAAATATCTTTGCCAGATATTATAAAAATTATAATTTCCATTGTAGACATGCGGAGTGTAATTATAAAGAGCGGCCGTGGCCTGATTGGCAGGAGTAACCATCGTTATTTCGTTTTTTGTGGTTGAATAGGGATTTGTGAAAGTGTAAGATTGCCCGGCTTTATAAGTATAAAGCTGGGGGTTATCCATATAATCCCTGAATTGAAGAGAAGCACTGTTCACTTGCTTCCAAAATCCTTGCCAGCGGACATTGCAGGAATCTCCATCTGGACAGCCGTAGCCAGTTGCCCAATCAAGCTGACTTTGCCTGGGGGAATCGTCTTCTATTAAACTTTGCTCTTTTTGCAATAGAACTATTAAAAATTTTGGGTTAACAAGATTGGTGGTTGCTCGGTCGTAAATAATCTCTGCGGCCGTCATCATTTTTCCATCCGGGTTAGCGCAAGAATAGTTGGCTAAATATCCGCCTTTGTCATTTAAAAATTCCTTTATTTCCTCAAGGCTCATCGCCGTGTAATCAAGAATTTCCGAGTCTCCGATTATATAATTCGGGTTAAAGTTGTTTTCTGCTAAAGCTGTATTCGCTCCCAAAATTCCAAAATAAATTGCTAATAAAACAAAAAAAACTTTGATTACGGTATTTTTTATAATCATAATTAATGATATTTATTTATAGTTATCTATATTATAGTATACGATTTAACATAAGACAAATTACTAAATAAAAACCCCAGATCAGCAAGGACCTGGGGTGGTTTCAAAAGCGGTGCCTCCGCCCGATTTTTTGATAATTTCTTGGATATTGAGAAATGAAAATGGTTTTTGTAAGATTTCGTTGGCGCCGAGGGCTTTTGCAGCAACGAGATTTCTTTTGAGGCCGGAGGAAGAAACAAAGAATATCTCCGACCGTATTTTTTTTACTTCTCGGAGCAAATCAAGGCCGTTCATTTTTCCGGGCATATTTATGTCCGAAATTATGAGCTTGATTTCCCCTCCAGCGTTGGCAATATGTTGCCAGGCATCATCCGCGTTTTTAAAAAGAACAACCTCCGTTTCCGGAAAATGGAGGGTAATGCATTCACTTATCACTTCCAACAGCGCTTCATCGTCTTCTACAACAATAACTTTCAAAATTACCTCCCTTTACAAGTTTATATTCCCTTGGGATAATCAAATAGTATAATTAAATAATGTTAACATAAAATAATATTTTTGTCAATATATGAACTACAAAAGACAACCTTTTTCAGGTTGTCTTTTTTATGTTTCAATTTTTAATTCACCTTCATCATCACTTTATCTTTCACGCCGATGTCAATCAGAACCTTATCTCCTTCTTTAACCTTGCCTTCGATAATCTCCAAAGCCAGTTCATCTAGAATCATATTTTGGATAATTCGCTTTAGCGGCCGGGCGCCGAAAGTTATATCATAGCCTTTTTCAGCTAAAGTTTTTTTGACTTTGGAACTTATTTTCAAGACGATATTTTTATTTTTTAGTCTTTTTTGGACTTTGCTTAGTTCTAAATCAACTATTTTTTCCAAAGATTCTTTATCTAAGCTTTTGAATAAAACTATTTCGTCTATTCTATTTAAGAATTCCAATTTAAAATTGCTTTTTAGAATCCTGTCAATTTTTTCTTTCATTTCTTCATCACGGGAAGTTTTTTCTTCTTTCTCATTATTATTGCCGTTAAAGCCGATGGAATATTGTTTTATAACTTCATTGCCCAGATTGGAAGTCATTATGATAATGGTATTTTTGAAATTTACCACTCTGCCTTTTGAATCCGTAAGGCGTCCGTCATCCAAGATCTGAAGAAGAACATTAAACATTTCCGGATGAGCTTTTTCTATTTCATCAAAAAGAATTACGCTATAAGGTCGGTGTCTAACTCTTTCTGTTAATTGGCCACCTTCTTCATGGCCGATATAGCCAGGAGGGGAACCGATGAT
>JBAZOD010000084.1:0-3666 GCA_041648955.1 Patescibacteria group bacterium | reverse complement strand
GGCGAAAAGGAAGACATAGACTTCCTGCTGACGCAGATCGCCCAAATCCGAAAAACTCTGAAACCGGGCGAACCTTTCATCGGCATGGGATATTCTCGGGGCGCGATGTTGGTATTGAAACTCCAGGAAATTTCTGCCGACAAAGGGGAAAAACTTTTTGATAAAATCGTCTTGATTACGCCAGCGCCGCCCAAAGGAATCAGCGCCCTAAGCTGGCCGGCTATAAAGGCTTATTTAAGTATCAAGCCTTTGTGGGGATTCTGGAGAAAACCGGTGAGGCGTGAATTCTCAAGCATGGCTCAGGCCGTATTTGAGAATAGGATGCCTATCAATGATCAAAAAAATCTTTACAGAGATTTTTCCTGGGAATCGGGACGAGTGATCCTCGAAACTCTATTCGCGCCTCCGAAGATTAATCCTGAAAAAATTACTGTTCCAGTTCTGGTTATCGCTGGCGCCTATGATGTATTGATTTCTCCGTCAACAGCGCAAAAAATCGCGAATATGTTCAGCGCGGATTATCGCCTGGTTGGCGGAACCCATTTTATACTGAAGGGTTCTGCCAGACAAAAAATGTGCGAAATTATTATCGAATGGATTTACGGGATATGACAAAATAAAAGGACGACTTTTCAAGAGCCGTCCTTTTTTCTTTTTTAAAATTATTTATTTTTTCTTATTTTTTCCATTAAACCCGTATAAAATTCCAAGTTATTCAAGCTCGCCAATCTCGCCCCCAACGGCTCATCCAGTCTAAACAAATGATGAAGATAGGCTTTGTTGTATTTCCGCAATTCTGGTAATTTACTCTCCGAATTAATTGCGGAAAAATCCTTAGCGAATTTTGCATTGCTAATGTTTATTGTCTTATAAAAATTTCTCTTTAACACGCTATTTCCCTTCCAAAGAAAAAGTTTGCCATGACGTCCTTCTCTCGTCGGAATAACACAATCAAACATATCCCAGCCCATCTCTGCACAACGAGTAATATCTTCCGGCAAGCCGATGCCTAAGGCAAATCGAATAGAATTTTTGGGAATTAAGCGAGCGGTAAATTCCAAAACTTTTCCCAAAAAATTTCCATCCTTGTCAACCGGCCGAGCGCCAAAACCGTAGCCATCGAAACCGATTTTTATCAATTCTTCCGCGCAATGTTTTCTTAGATCCAATTCTGCTCCACCCTGAATAACGGAAAAAAGCAAAGGGCGTTTCCCCTTTTCTATTTTTCTTTTTTTTATCTGTTTGTCATATTCTATTCGACATCTCTGCGCCCAACGAATCGTTCGCTCTACTGATTTTTCTAACTTTTCTCTATCAAAATCATTCGGCGGACAATCATCCAAACAAACCATCATATCGACTCCTAAATCAAATTGGATTTGAATGGATTTTTCCGGAGTCAATTCATGATGAGAGCCATCCAGGGGAGATTTAAAAATAACTTTGTCATCACTGATTTTACCCATCTGAGCGTTTCTGTGAATCAAGGAAAAAACCTGAAATCCACCGCTATCAGAAAGAATCGGACCATCCCAATTCATAAATTTATGAATACCGTCCGCCTTTTTGATTATCTCCATTCCCGGCTGTAAATAAAGATGAAAAGTATTAATAACCAAAGATTTCACTCCCGCTCTTTTTAATTCTTCATTATTTGCAAGCTTAACAAACCCGCGAGTAGCATCCGGCATAAAGAAGGGAGCGGTAATTTTACCATGGGACGTGCTAATTATTTTTGGTTTCATAATAATTGTTATAAATAAAAATAACCAATAACCAAATCACAATATCAAAACAATAATCAATTTTCAATATTCAAACTTTTTATTGATTATTGTTTGGGATTTGATTATTGGATGTTGATTATTGAACGCGTCCGTCACTACTCATCCCCGCTATCTCATCATCTTCTAATTTTGTAGTCTTGGCTCTAGTTGTGCTCTCTACCGTCCCTTGAGTTTCTGCGTCAATTGCGCTCGCTCTTGAACCAGGAGATAAAACCATTATTTTATTTCTATCTGAATCTTGAGGTGTAATGCTGATATTAAACTCAGCGTCGGCCCGATAAACGGTAATTGGCAAACGGCCGATATCCCAAACAACTTTGTGGCTGCTGCTATCATAGCTGATTGTGCCGACAGATGTTCTATTCTTATCATTCCAGCTGACATAAGAAGGCAAAGATATCTCTACTTTGGCATTTTGCAATTCGTGCAAATTATTAGTTAACGTCCAATAAACTTTAAAACTTGTCTCCTGGTCGACTCTCGGCGGCAGTGGACCATTTCCTACTGGTAAATTATCTTCGCTGAAATATCTAACTTCTTCCTTTAGAGATAAATCACTATTTATTTTGTTAATAATAGTATTGCTCTTGTTATCAACGCTGCTCTCTTGCCCGGAAGAAAGATCTCCGCCGCCGATATTAAACTGGGCGTAGCTTTTTACTTGAAAATCATTCGCTGAATAATTTAAATATTTATCCGCAAAAGGGACAAGACTTAAAGAGAAATCTATTACACCTTCCTGCTCGGGTTTTAATTCAGCCAAACCGGGAATTTCTTCTTTCGTCCATATTATTGAATTCCCCTTTTCCGTGCCTTTGTTTTCATCGTTCAAAGTCGCCCGATCCAAAAAACTACTGTCTAAAACCGCCATAATCACTACGTCCTTCATATCTGTTTCTCCCTTATTAACATAAGACAAAGAATAATTCAATTTGTCCCCGAATTTTATTGCTTGGTCATTTTTTGAACCGTTTATAATCAAAATTAAATTCAAATCGCTTTTCATCACTTCCACGTTCAATTTCTTCTCCAAAAATGCGTAAGTCTTATCATCTTCAGCTGAATTTTCAAAACGTAAAGTAATATCTTGAGTATCAGACATCTTTTTGCTCAACTTATACTTTATTGTGAATTCCTGTTCCTCTGTTTTAAGACCGCCTATATTCCAAACGCCCGGCAAAATTTTTTCAATAGTGAGTCCGGAATTATCTTTTGGCTTTTCTCCAGCAACAGCTGCGGAGATAATATCTAAATTTTCCGCCGGATCAATCGTCAGCTTGAATTGAGGGAAAAAATTCTTTTCTTGGCTTTTCACTTTAACGGTTATTTCGTTTTCCTCACCTACCAAAACAGCTGAAGAATAATCAAAATCAAGAGTTACCCCCGTATCTTCAATAGAAAATGATTTTGAAGCTTCTTTTTTGAATTCGGAAGAAAAATTTTCCGGCGTATACAATATTTTCCCAGATATAACATTATTGGTGTCCTTTTCATTTATAATTTTTCCTTTTATTTTTATACTGCCACTAGCGCGTGCCGAAACTTCGGAAATCTGCCAAATAGAGTTTTTTTCATTAGCTAAGGGCAGACTGTCTAAAAATATAAAATTTTCCGGATAAGTCATCTCAATTCTGGCGTTTTTTATGCTGGCGCTGCTGGCATTTTTATAATCAAGGGTGTAAAAAAATTCTTCTCCGGCTATAACCTTGTCTGGACCGGAAATAGAAAATTCTAAAGCCGTAGAGTCGGAACCGCCGAGAAAAACATAATAATACGCCCCATAACCAAGCCCGCCCACGACTGCCAGAGAAAAAACCAATTTTAAAAACCAGAAGAAAAGTCCTTGTTTCTTTTTTATATTAAGTTTCCCCACATCAAC
>JBAZOD010000083.1:0-3671 GCA_041648955.1 Patescibacteria group bacterium | reverse complement strand
TAAATAAACATTGGACAAACGCCATTTTTTAAGATAAAATCTCCGTATATAACAAAAATAAAGGAAAAATTATGTCCGGACACAGCCATTGGCATTCAATAAAACATCAAAAAGGCATAGCTGACGCAAAAAAAGGCAAAACATTCTCAAAACTTGCCCGCCTTATTACCATTGCCGCAAAAGAAAAAGGCGGAGATCCAGCAACCAACCCGGGCTTGCGCTTGGCCGTTGAAAAAGCAAAAGAATTTAATATGCCGAAAGAAAACGTTGAAAGGGCCATAAAAAAAGGCACCGGCGAACTTGAAGGAGAAAAACTGGAAGAAGTTATTTTCGAGGCGTTCGGACCAGGAGGCATAGCCATTATTATCGAAGGAATCACGGATAACAGAAACAGAGCTTTGGGCGAAATAAAAAGGATTTTAACCCAAAACAACGGAAAAATGGCGAATGAGGGCTCTGTAAGGTGGCTTTTTGAAAAAAAAGGGGTGGTGATTCTAGATTTAAAATCGCAGAACGAAAATTCAAAGAATAAAGAAAATTTGGAGCTGGCGGCGATTGAAGCCGGAGCCGAAGACATTAACTGGATAGAAGAAAATATGGAAATCTACGCGAAGCCGGAAAGCCTTGAAGAAGTGAAAAAAAAACTGGAAGGAAAAGGAATAAAAATAGAATCTTCTTCTCTCGGCTGGATTGCAAAGGAAGAAATTGGAATTGACGAAAAGAACAAAGAATCGGCTAAAAATCTTTTTAGCGCCCTGGATGAAAGCGATGAAGTGCAAGAAATATATTCAAATTTAAAAGAGTAAAATCTAATGATAATAATCGGCATTGACCCAGGCACAGCCACAACTGGATACGGTCTAATTGAAAAAATCGGCAAAAAACTGCAAGTTGTGGATTACGGATGCATATTGACCAGCCCGCTGCTGTCTCCCGGAGAAAGGTTAAAAAATATAAACAGGGATTTGAACAAACTGCTGGACAAACATAAACCAGGGGTTTTAGCGGTAGAAAGCGTCTATTTCTTCAAAAACTTAAAAACAGCCATGCCCGTCAGCCAGGCAAAAGGAGTAATATTGTTTACCGCGGCTAAAAAAAGAATCCCGGTATACGAATATACTCCCCTGCAGGTGAAAATGGCGGTAGCCGGATACGGCCGGGCGGAGAAGAAACAAGTTCAAAAAATGATAAAAATCCTGCTTGATCTGGAGAACAAACCAGAAGACAAAAACAAAAGAAAAGACGACGCAACCGACGCTTTGGGAATTGCCATGTGTTACGCGGTTTCACACCGAGACGCTTAAAAAAAGATGTAGAAAATAAACCCCCGTATAAATGCCACGATCGTGACAATTCTGTACGGGGGTTGTTGTTTGAATAATTTACGCGATTTTGACGAATTTCCTTCTACCGGCTTGGATTGTCATTCCTTTTTTAACGTCAATGATTTTTCTCCAGTCGTCTTCAACTTTGTTGTCTATTTTTACGCCTTTTTGCAGAATCAATCTTTTTGCTTCCGATTTAGATAAAACGGTTTTCGCGTTAACCAACAAATCCAAGATTGGCATTTTTCCTTCCGGAATTTTCATTTTAGGAATATCTGTAGGTATTTCCTTTCTTTTAAAAACTTTTTCGAACTCATCTGCGGCATATTGAGTTTCTTTCTCGCTACAATACAGAGAAACGATTTCTTTGGCCAATTTCTTTTTAATGTCCAGCAAAGAGAGCAATCGGCCTTGTTTCTTTTCTTTCATTTCTTCTATTTCTGTTAAAGACACGTCTGTTAACAGATTAAAATACTTCCAAATAAGCTCATCGGGAATAGACATAATTTTTCCGTACATTTTAAAAGAGGGATCGTTTAATCCAATATAATTTCCGATACTCTTGCTCATTTTTTTTAATCCGTCTGTACCCTCAATTAAAGGCACTGTTATAATATCCTGTTGAGGCTGGTTGTATTTTTTTTGGACCTTACGCCCCATAAGAAAATTGAATTTCTGATCCCTCCCGCCTATTTCAACATCGGCTTTTAACTCAACCGAATCATAGCCCTGTAAGAGAGGATAAATAAGTTCCAACATACTAACATCTATGTCCTCTTTAATTCTTCTCTTAAAATCGTCTCTTTCAATAAGACGGGCATAGGTAAAACGGGAAGTCAACTGCATTAAAAATTCTGCACCCTTTTTTTCATACCACTCGCTATTGTATCTAATTTCAACTTTTTTAATGTCTAAAATTTTTCCTGCCTGACTAACGTAATCTTTCATGTTCTTTTGAACCTGTTTCTTTGCGAGAGGCCTGCGGCTATCCATTCTTCCAGAAGGATCTCCGATCGTCGCGGTAAAATCTCCTATTAAAAAAATGATTTTGTGTCCCAAATTCTGAAACTGCCTCAATTTACGAAGCGGAATAGAATGTCCTAAATGAAGATCTGAAGAAGTCGGATCAATACCAAACTTTATCCTTAACCTTCTTCCGGATTTTAATTTTTTCTCAAGATGCTCTTTATTAATAATTTCATCTATCCCCCTGCTTAAAACTTTTTCAATTTTTTTTGCGTCAGTGTCTATTTTCATATTTTTGATTTTACTTTATGATAACAAACCAGCTCAAAGTTGCCAAATGCCTATAATTTTATAGAATTAAAAGAAGCATGCCAAAAAGAAAGTACTACAGAAAAATATACCAAAAAACCAAAGCAAAGAGAATTGCGTTTTTTGTTTTGAAAATGGCCGGGCTGTTTTTATTCCTTGCGATAGCAGGCTCTATTTTTTTATTCTTGTATTTTACTAAAGACCTTCCGAGGCCGGAGAAATTCAGCGAAAGATCTTTCGTGCAATCGACTAAAATCTACGACAGAACGGGAGAAGTCCTTCTTTATGAATTGTACAACGAAGAAAAAAGGGAAATTATACCCCTGTCTCTCGTACCAGACCATTTAAAAGAAGCTGTAATTTCGGTTGAAGACGCCAATTTTTATTCTCACCCCGGAATCGACATTAAGGCAATTTTCCGTTCTATTATGGCGGACTTAAAACTGAAGAAGCCGGCCTTCGGAGCTTCCACCATCTCCCAGCAGCTTATCCGTTCCACCTTTTTAACGACGAAAAAAACTATTGAAAGAAAGGTAAGGGAGATTATTCTGACAATGGAACTGGAAAGACGCTACACAAAAGACCAGATACTGGAATGGTATTTGAATCAAGTCCCTTTCGGACCGAATCTGTACGGAGTGCAGGCGGCCTCAAAGACTTTTTTTGGCAAAGAGGCAAAAGACCTGACAATAAGCGAATCTGCTGTTTTGGCTGCAGCCGTCCAGGCGCCTAGTTATTTTTCTCCCTACGGCCAGCATAAAGACGAACTGCTCGCCAGAAAAGATTACGTTTTAAACAGAATGGCCCAAGAACATTACATAACAGAAGAAGAGGCGGAAATCCTGAAAAAAGAAGAAATAGTTTTTATGGAAAGCACCCAGCCGATCAAAGCGCCTCATTTCGTATTTTACGTACAAGATTATCTGTTTGAAAAATACGGAAAGGATTTTCTTGAAAAAGAAGGGTTAAAAATATATACCTCCCTTGATTGGGATCTTCAGCAGGCAGCTGAAAAGGCCGTTGCCGAAGGAGCAAAAAATAACAGGGCTTCCAGAGCTTACAACGCTGCCT
>JBAZOD010000082.1:0-3754 GCA_041648955.1 Patescibacteria group bacterium | reverse complement strand
TAAACATTTCCGGATGAGCTTTTTCTATTTCATCAAAAAGAATTACGCTATAAGGTCGGTGTCTAACTCTTTCTGTTAATTGGCCACCTTCTTCATGGCCGATATAGCCAGGAGGGGAACCGATGATTTTGGCAACGCTATGCTTTTCCATAAATTCGCTCATATCCAAGCGGATAAGCGAATTTTCATCATTAAACATGAATTTGGCTAAAGATTTAGCCAGTTCAGTTTTACCCACTCCTGTTGGACCAACAAAAAGAAAAGATCCAATCGGTTTTTTTTCTTCATTGATGCCGGCGCGGGAACGGCGAATGGCATTAGCTACTGCTTTGATAGCTTGAGTCTGTCCAACTACGACTTTTTGCAATTCATCTTCAGCCTTGCTTAGTTTTTTTATTTCGCTTTCCAGCATTTTGGAAACAGGCACTCCCGTCCAATGAGAAACAACTTTGGCAATATCTTCTTCATCAACTTCTTCTTTGAGTATATGCTGGCCTCTTTTTTGTATTCTCACTAATTCTGCTTCTTGTTTTTTTACTTCTTTTTCCGCATCAGGAATCATCCCATAGCGGATTTCTGCCACGCGGGTAAGGTCGTCTCCTTTTCTTTCTATGATTTCCGCGCGGATTTTTAGCTCGTCAATTTTCTTTTTTGATTCGCGGATTTTGAAAATTATTTCTTTTTCATTTCGCCAATGAAGCTCCAATTGGTCTGCTTTTTCTTTAAGCTGAGCCAGTTTTCTGTTTATTGATTTCAATTTAGCTGATTCGGAAAATTTTCCGTTTATCGGCTTTAAGCTGGCTTTTTCTATTTCTAAATGTTTTATTTCTCTTCTCATTTTATCCAATTCTTCCGGCATGGAGTCTATTTCCATGCGCAAAGAAGAAGTGGCTTCGTCCATCAGATCCACGGCTTTGTCCGGCAGAAATCGGTCGGTGATATAGCGGGCAGAAAGTTTGGCAGCCGCAATCAAGGCATCATCCGTAATACGGACGCCATGATGAACTTCGTATTTTTCTTTTATTCCCCGTAAAATTGAAATAGTATCTTCAATGCTCGGCTCGGCCACTAAAATCGGCTGAAATCTTCGTTCTAGGGCCGCGTCTTTTTCTATATATTTTTGATATTCTTTGGTGGTAGTAGCGCCGATAGTTCGGAGTTCTCCCCGGGCTAGAGCCGGCTTCAGCATATTGGACGCGTCCATCGCGCCTTCAGAAGCGCCGGTGCCGACAAGAGTGTGAAGTTCGTCAATAAAAAGAATAATATTTCCGCCTTGGGATTTTATCTCTTTCAAAACTGCTTTCAGGCGATCTTCAAATTCTCCTCGAAACTTAGAACCAGCTACCAAAGCGCCTAAATCTAAATTTACTATTTCTTTATTTTTTAAATTGTCAGGAACATCTCCGCTTACAATTCTCTGCGCCAAGCCTTCCACGACCGCAGTTTTACCAGTGCCGGCTTCGCCGATTAAGACCGGATTATTTTTTGTCCGGCGAAGGCAATACCTGCATGATGCGGCGAATTTCTTCATCCCGGCCGATTACCGGGTCAAGTTTTTTTTGTTTGGCCATTTCTGTCAGGTTGACGGTGTATTTTTCCAGAACTCTGAATTTGCTTTCCGGTTCGGGATCGGTGATGTGCTGTGAACCGCGCAATTCTGATAAGATTTTCAAAATTTGTTCGTATTCTACGCCGAAGCTTATCAAAATTTCCTGCGCTTTTGATTTTATGCCGATGAGGGCCAAGAGGATATGTTCGGTAGAAATGAATTCGTCTCCCATTTTGTCCGCTTCTTTTTTAGCTCTTTCCAGAAGCATCGCCACTTCGCCCGTACCTTGCACCATGCCCGTATTTTCCATTTTTAAAGCTCTTTCTTTAGGGAGAATTTCTATTTCCTCCAGAGTTATTTTTTCTACTTTTTCCGGATCTATTTTTAATTTTTCAAATATCGGCCGAACAAGGCTTTCGGATTGATCCAATAGGGAGGCGAGCACATGGACAGATTCAATGTGCTGTTGACCGTTATCCTGCGCTATTATTTGCGCGTTGATTATGGCTTCTTGTGATTTATTGGTGAATTTATTGAACATATTATTGATAAAAAATTATTGATTATTTTTAGCACTCTCTTCTTAGGAGTGCTAATCTAAATATAGTATAGGAAAAAATTTATGTCAAGATATTTTTGAATAAAAAATTTTGTCAATTGCTATAAAATATTATATCAAGTATAATAAAAATATGATAGAAAATAGGCTTTAATGCGTTTTTTAGCTTCAAATTTGTTATGTTAAATATACTCGGAGTTAATGTTTCAACATTAAAGAAAAAAGAAATTTTGGAGAAAATAAAAATGTTTTTAACGGATGGTAAACAGCATTATATTGTTACACCCAATCCGGAGATAGTTTTGGAAGCGCAAAAAGATGAAGAATTATTTTATATTTTAAATCAAGCCGATTTATCTATCCCAGACGGCATTGGCTTGAAATTTGCAGCTTGGGCGATGGGGAAAGATTTAAAAAGGACTACAGGAGTGGATCTGATTTCATATTTTCGATTTCATTTTTCCGATTTCCGATTTGCGATGGTTAATTGGAGTGGAGGATTATCAAAGAAAGAAGATATTAAAAAGGTTTTTCGGGAGTTTAAAATCAAAGATTTTTTTGTCAAAGATGTTGAGCGCGAGGAAAAACAAAATTTGGATGATTTGGCTAAATTTAAGCCAGATATATTATTTTGCACTTTTGGCGCGCCTTATCAAGAAAAATTTGTTTATCATAATCTGAAAAATTTGCCGAGTGTGAAAGTAGCAGTTGGGATAGGCGGAGCTTTTGATTTTTTGACAGAAAAAATTAAAAGGGCGCCAAAGATAATGAGGATTATCGGTCTGGAGTGGCTTTGGCGGCTATTTAAACAACCGCAGAGAATAAAAAGAATTTATCAGGCGGTAATAGTTTTTCCTTTGAAATTTATAAAATGGTTTTTTGTAAATCCTTTTCTTTATCGATCTAATGTAGCCTGCATTCTTTTTAAAAAGGCTGGGGATGATTATAAAATTTTATTAGCAGAAAGAAGGGATGAGCCTGGCCACTGGCAGTTACCGCAAGGCGGTACGGATGGCGAAGATTTGATGACTGCCGGCAGCCGAGAGCTGAGAGAGGAAGCAGGAACTGATAAATTTCGTCCAATAGCATCTTTTAAAAATTTATGGAAATATAGATTCGCAAAAAATTCAACCAAATCTGGAACTAC
The DNA here is from genome assembly GCA_041648955.1 of Patescibacteria group bacterium. Taxonomy (GTDB): domain Bacteria; phylum Patescibacteriota; class Patescibacteriia; order Patescibacteriales; family JAQTRU01; genus JBAZOD01. The sequence continues at coordinate 499 of JBAZOD010000082.1, read as the reverse complement.
GAGCCGTTCAAGTTTTGACTACAAGGGACAGAAACAAGGTTTGTTTATTGCAGAGTTTTTGGGAGAAGATAGAGATATTACAATAAATTTTTGGGATCATAGAAGTTGGAAATGGGTTGACGTCGATAGTTTGGCGGAAGAAGTTTATCCGGCTCGTCGAGAAGCGACAAAAGTGTTTTTGGAAAAGTTTAGGAATCACATAACACATAACTCATAACGCGTAACATTTTAATGTCATTCTGAGTTTCGAAGCTTCGAAACGAAGAATCCCGAGAACAATTAGTTGCTCGTGGATTATAACTAACTAGGAGGCCACGGGATCCTTCACTTCGCTCCGCTTCGTTCAGAATGACAGAGCAAAATATATGAAATTTAATGTGAAAAAATTTATTTATTTAGTTAATGATGTTACTAATATTATCTTGAAGAAAAGCAGGGAGGAGGCAGAAGAAAAAGCGGAAAAGTTGCGCTTGGCGTTAATTATTGTTAGTATTATTTT
>JBAZOD010000081.1:0-3809 GCA_041648955.1 Patescibacteria group bacterium | reverse complement strand
TAAACCAGGTGGTGAAGTTGGCCTTAGAAAGATTTAATTCTATTTCTCCTAAAACTGCTTGCCAAATTTGCTCATTATTCATAAAAAGAATAATTTAATTATTTATACGGGCATTATAACAGGTAATATTTAATAAAGAAACATAAAGCAATGTTTATAAATTGTTGATAAAGGGTGGAAAAGATAAGGAATTAATTTTTTTCTTTTTTTGGCTTATTTTTAAGATTTCTGGAGTATTTTATTATCAGAAATTTTGTTAAAGTTTTTAATACTTATCTCCTATCCCCCACTTCTTAAACTTAGTTTCTTAATTTTGACATATAATCTCTTTTTATTAAAGTTGACCTCTTAGCACAAACGTGATATGTTAAAATAGTAATAAAATATTTTTAAAAAATCAAGAATAACCTTGTTTTAAAGACAAATATGCCAAAAAGAACCTATCAACCAAATAAAAAAAGAGCTAAAAAGAAGCATGGCTTCATGAAAAGAATGCAGAAGAAAAGCGGTCAAAAAGTTTTGAAAAGCCGTCGAGCTAAAAAAAGAAAAAAACTTTCTAAATAAAAAATAATAAATAGTTAACTAAACCGCGCGACTTTTTTAGTTTAAAGGCGGTTTCTGTTTATGTTAAAAAAGGTAAACCAATTAAGGCTTGATAAAGAATTTGACCAAGTTTTCAAAAAGGGGCGTTCCAGCTATGTTGAAATATTGGGGATAAAAGCCTTTTTTACCAAAGCGGAAGAAAGCCGTTTGGGAATTTTAGTAAGCAATAAGGTAAGTAAAAAGGCCGTAGAAAGGAATAAAATTAAAAGACAAATTAGAGAAATATTAAGGCTAAAATTAGCAAAAATAAAGTCAGGCTATGATATTATAATTATCACTCTCCCGTCTATTTTGGGAAAAAATTATAAAGAAATAGAATTAGCTATTGATAGCGCCTTGGATAAAATAAAAATTTTAAAATAAAAGGATTATTTTATGTTAAATTTTAAGCATTATCCTCGGTTTATTGCTATAACTATAATTAAGTTTTATCAGAAAACCTTATCTTTCGATCACGGCGTGTTAAAAATCTTTCATCCTTATGGTTATTGCCGTTTTCGACCCACTTGTTCTGAATACGCCATCTCTTCTCTTGAAAAATATGGTTTTATAAAAGGAGGATTAAAGGCTATTTGGCGAATAATGCGTTGCAACCCCTGGAATAAGGGCGGTTGGGACCCAGTTAAATAATAAAATAATAAACCTTACATCATGTCTTATATATTTCAAGTAATTTTTTATCAGCCGATCTTAAATTTATTGGTTTGGCTATACAATATAGTACCTGGTCACGATTTAGGCGTAGCCATTGTCTTATTAACCGTTATTATAAAATTAGTGCTTTTGCCTCTTTCTCGGCAAGCTATTAAATCGCAAAAATCTTTGCAGGATATTCAGCCGAAAATTGATGAGTTGAAAAAAAAATATTCTAACCAAAAAGAAGAGATGGGGCGAGCGATGCTTGAGCTTTATAAAGAAAACAAGGTTAACCCTTTTTCTTCTTGTTTGCCGCTTTTAGTCCAATTGCCATTTTTGTGGGCAGTTTTTAAAGTCTTTAGAGATGGTTTAGCTGGCAATTCCTTAAATTTGGTGTATTCTTTTATTTCACGTCCAGAATCAATCAATAGTTTATCAATGGGTTTTTTAGAATTATCAAAACCAAATATTTATTTAGCGATTTTGGCTGGTTTAGCGCAGTTTTGGCAGGCAAAAATGATGATCACTAAGAAGCCGGCCATAACATCTCTTGGCTCAAAAGATGAAAGCATGACAGCTATTATGAATAAGCAAATGCTTTATTTTATGCCAATTTTAACAGTTTTCATTGGCATTACTCTTCCGGGCGGCCTTTCTCTTTATTGGTTTATCACAACTCTGCTAACAGCCCTGCAACAGATATATGTTTTTAAAGAAAAAGATAGAAAAAATAATATCGTAGAGGGAGAAGTTGTTAAATAATTTAAAAACTATGATAGGAGTTTTTGATTCTGGTTTCGGCGGCCTGACAATTTTAAGATCAATAATTAGCCGGTTGCCGGAAAATGATTATGTTTATTTGGGAGATAGCGCTCGTGCGCCCTATGGCAATAAATCGCCGGAATTAATTTATAAATACACCCAAGAAGCGGTGGATTTTTTATTTAAAAAAGGCTGCGAGTTAGTGATTGTGGCTTGCAATACGGTTTCAGCTGAGGCTTTACGAAAGATTCAACAGGAGTGGCTTCCCGAAAAATATCCCAATAAGCGTATTTTGGGTGTTATTATTCCGATTGCTGAAGTAGTAGCAGAAACAGCAAAATTAGCGCCTCAAAAAAATCGTTTAGGAATAATTGGTACGCGCTCCACAATTTCCTCCGGTGCTTATGATTTAGAAATAAAAAAATTATATTCTGATTTAGAAATATTTTCCGCAAGCTGCCCTCTACTAGTTCCCCTAGTGGAAGAAGGTTGGATAAAAAGAAAAGAAACCAAGATGATCCTTAAATATTATTTGCGTCCGCTGAAGGAAAAGAAAATTAATTATTTAATTTTGGGCTGTACTCATTATCCAGCTTTAGTTAAAGAAATAAAAAATGTAATGGGCAAGCGCTGCCAAATTTTTGATTCTCCAAAATTCGTCGCAGAAAAGCTCGTTGATTATTTATCCAGACATCCAGAAATAGAAAAAAATATTTCAAAAAATAAAAAAAGAGTTTTTTATACGACCGATGACGCAGGTAGATTTAGAGAGTTTGGAGAAAAATTTTTAGGGCAAAAAATTACGGAGATTGAGAGAATTAGTTTGCAATAAATTATGTTAAAATAAAAAAAACAGCCCCCAATATTCGAGGCTGTTTTTGTTTTTATAAAAAGGGGTTATTTTTATGCTTCCCAAAGTCCATGCAGATTGCAATAAGCTCTTGCCTTGATGTTTTCCGCCTTAATACAAAATTCGACTTCCGGCGCGTCTCCGGGCTTTAAGAATTTTTTACAAGACCTCTCATCGGCGATTATTTCTATCCATTCAATATAATGCGTTCCTTCCATCGGATGAGGGGCAGAACCTATTTTTACTTTTATTCCATTATCAGTTTTTTCTATAACCGGCACGTGCTTTTCTTTAGCAGCGTCTACTGTATTAGCAACTTGCAAGACCATCGGCTGGCCGCAGCAAACTAATTGTCCTACTCCAGCATGGTTCATTTCTACGATATTGCCGCAAACATTACATTTATAAATTTCATTTAATTTTGTCATATTTTTATTATTACCCCCTTGATAAAGGGGGTTGGGATTAAAATGTTATTCTGTCGTTTTCCCATCAAACTCCGGTCCGTTAGCCTCAGCTTCAGCCTTAGTCGCGCGCACAACGCCATCCTGATGATGCGCCGGAGAATAGATAGTGTACAGTTTTAAATCTTCGGTCGCGGAAACATTAATGATATTATGCTGGGCTCCGGCTGGCACGACTATAGCCGATCCATCGCTTACGTCATATTCATTGCCGTCAATAATACACTTGCCTTGCCCCTTTTCAAAACGGAAGAATTGGTCGTTATCTTTGTGCACTTCCATGCCAATTTCTTCTTTAGGCAAAAGAGACATTAATACCAGTTGGTTATGGTTTCCAGTATAAAGCACTTTACGGAAGTTTTTATTTTCCAAAGTGTCTTTTTCAATGTTAGTTGAAAATCCTTTCATAAATTTTTATTTAATTAGTTAATTAGTTTTAATTCTCTAATCAATCGCCTGGAAAAAATCACAATGAGAGTCAATTGGCACTTCTC
>JBAZOD010000080.1:0-3849 GCA_041648955.1 Patescibacteria group bacterium | reverse complement strand
TCGCTATAACCATCTCCATCCGTGTCAGCCAAATTTGGATTAGTTTTATAAATTTCTATTTCATCCTGATCAGGAACGCCGTCATTATCTGCATCCGGCAAACTATTGGCTGAAACTGAAAAAACATTTAGAAAAAGAAAACAAAAAATAAAGAAACATGACAAGCAAGTGTTTTTTATTTTATTTCCCATAAAATATAAAAATTATAACAAATCACTTAATTTTATTCCTTTCAAAGTTTTATTGACCGCTTCTTGAACTTTCACCAAAACCTTGGTTGCTCCGCAACGACAGCTGGCCTGGCAATAAATTTTCCCGCTTTCATCCAGACAATGGAATGGAGACATTTTTCCTTCTAAAGATCTGACTATTTCATAAACCATTATTCTACTGGCTGGCCGGGACAATTTATAACCGCCCTTAGCGCCCTTGCCGGCGCTCACCAGGCCGCTTTTTTTCAGATCAACAAATAGTCTCCCTAAATATCCTAAAGAAATATTCTCCGCCTTAGCGATATTTGGTAATGACAAAGATTCTTGACCTTTATGCCCAGCCAATCTAATCATCGCTCTCAAGCCATAAGTTGTTCTAGTAGAAAACATCATAACACACTATTTTAGTAGGTATTTATATAATAACATATTTAAAAAACTTGTCAAACAAAAAAGCGAGATTAACGCATCTCGCTTTTGTTTTATGCTTTTATTTCAAATATTTCGCTTTGTTGGCCAAATGTTCTTGATAAGTTTTGGAAAAAACCGTCTCCCCTGTATCCGGTCGACTCAAGAAATAATTATAACCCGTGTAAGTAGGATAAATAGCGGCTGTTATCGCTTTCAAGCCTGGATTGGAAATCGGTCCAGGCGGCAGTCCCCGATTTTGGTAAGTATTATAAGGCGAATCAATTTTTGTATCTTCGGTGGTATATTGCGATTTATTAATACCGAGGACATAAGCCAGGGTGGCGCAAGATTCAAGCGCTTGCTTATTTTTTATTCTGTCCCAAAAAATTCCAGAAACTATTTTCATATCGTCTTCTGAACGAACTTCTTTTTCCACTATTGAAGCCATACTGACAATCTCATAAATACTCTTGCCTTGTTTTTTTATGTCAGCTCTCATTGCGGGAGTTAATTTTTTATCAAAATTACTAAGCATCTTTAAAACTATATCATCGAGGGAAGCGTCTTTAAAAATTCGATAAGTATCCGGAAATAAATATCCTTCCAGTCCATAATAAGACGGCTTGTCCTGCAAAAATTCAAAACTGGAAGAATAGTCTTTGGGATTCGGCATTTCTTTGTTATTGCGATAATCAACTTGCGGAAAGCCGACTAATTCCAAAAGTTCTTCTGATTGGAACATCCCCTCTCTTTCAAAATACTGAGAAATTTCCCTGGTGTTCCAGCCTTCTATAATTTTTATTATTTTTTCATCGCTTAAAGTTTCACCTTTTGTTAAAACTTTAACAATTTCTTTTATTGTAAGGCGGGGATTCAGAATATACTCCCCTGCCTGAAATTTTGATTCTAGACTATTGCGCTTAACATAGGTTTCAAAATAAAACTGCGAATTTATTAAATTCGCTTTTTTTAAATTTTCTCCGATCGTTTGGACAATCTCCCCCTTGGAAACAGAAAAGCCAACATCCTCTCCTTCTTTGCTGACCGAAGAATTTATCCCGTTCTCATAAACAAAAAAACATACTAAGGCAATAATCGCGAGTGCACTAATTAATTGTACAATTCTTTTATACATGGTGATAAAATTAATTTTCTAATTTTTTTCCAAGTTTTTTTTCAGCTGCTTCTTTTATCAAAAGCGAGCTGGCTCGTATTTTTGATCCGAGTCCGTCTATCATTTTTATATTCAATTCGCGGCAGACTGCGCTCTCTGGAATTTCCCCCTGATGTCTGTCCCCGCCGTTCGCAAATACATTCGGCTTAACCGCGCGCAATGATTTGCATACCGACATATCTTCATCAATTGATAAAAAAACTTCGTCTACCCATTTTAATGACTGAATAATTTTCATTCTGTCTTCTTCCGGCATAAATGGCACGCTGCCTTTTAGCTTCACTTGTTTATCATTATTCAAAATTACCACTAAATAATCTCCGAGATTTTTTGCTAATTCAATCATCTCAAGATGTCCGACGTGAAGCGGGTTAAAATATCCGCTCACAGCGACAACAATTTTTTCTTGCATATATTTAATAAATTATTACCGGTTATTACACTTCTATTATTATAAATTTTATCAAATGAATGTTAATAAAGCAATAGAATAATTATTTTTAAAATTTCTTCCTCTTGCTTTTTTTTATATTCTATGCTATAATATTATTATAGACTTGAAAAGGTCAAACAAAAACAAAAAGAGCAAAAATAAACACAAAAATAAAAATGTTAAAACAAAATCAAAAATCCTTCTTTTCTTTGGGAAAAATATATTATTTTAAATATTTCGGATCTCTATTTATAATATTGATAGGGATTTTTTTGTGCCCAAAAATCGCCTATCTATCTTCCATCACTCCTGAAAATATAATTGAGTTTACCAATCAGGAAAGAGTGAAAAATAATCTCAATACCCTAACTTTTAATTCCACTTTACAGCAAGCAGCAGAAGCAAAAGCGCAGGCAATTTTGGCGAACGGACAATTCCAACACAACATTGGAACAAAAAGATTTTCCGACTGGATAAAAGAGGCTGGCTATAAATATTCATATGTTGGAGAAAATTTGGCAGTTGATTTCGTTACCAGCGAAGGAGTGATAAACGCCTGGCTTAATTCGCCCGCCCACAAAAAAAATATATTGAATTCTTATTATGAAGAAATTGGCGTGGCTGTAGATGAAGGAATATTTGATGGGCAAAACACAATATTGGTAGTGCAAATTTTTGGCGCTTCTCCGCTTGGCGCGGCGAAAGGAGAAATAAATAATTTCCAGCAACAAAGCTACACACCAAATAAAAATTATCTTCCCTACTATTTGTCTTCTTCGGAACAAAGCTTAGCGCAAGAAAAATTGTTAACACACACGGCAAGCGGATATTTAGACTCCAATATCTATTCTCCTGAAAAATCAGAAAATTTTTCTATTAAATACAAAGAAGACGGCGGGCAAACAACCTTGAACAACTTTTTTGCACAGTATAGTTTTTATCCTATTTTCAAATATTTAAATTTAGCCATATCGACGATTCTTCTGCTTTTTATATTTTATATTTATTTTTTCTGTTTTTCTCGGCTTTCAAATATTTTATAAAATCTTTACAGCAAAAACAAAGAAGACGGGACAATGCCCGTCTTCTTTTTATTTTTATTTATACAATTTTACATCATGCCTAAACCATTGCCCATGCCGCCATGCATATGGCCATCTTCTTTTTCTTTGTCGTCCGGCTTATCAACGATTACCGCTTCAATGGTCAAGAACATTATCGCCGCAGAGGCTGCATTTTCCAAAGCGCTTCTAACTACTTTGGTCGGGTCAACAATTCCGGCTGCAATCATATCTTCAAAATTATTAGTAGCAGCGTTGTAGCCAAAATTTTTCTTGCCTTCTTTATTGCCCTTCATGATATTAAACAAAATCAGAGAACCGTCTTTGCCGGCATTGGCCGCAATTTGTTTTATCGGTTCCAAAATTGCATTGTCAACAATTTTCACGCCGACGCCATCTTCTTTTTTATCAGTGAGCTCTTCAAAAGTATCGCTCGCTAAGGCTAAGGCCAAACCGCCGCCAGGCACAATGCCTTCGGCTTGAGCAGCGCGAGTAGCATTCAAAGCGTCTTCAATCCTGTCTTTTTTTTCTTTCATTTCTGTCTCGGTGGCAGCTCCA
>JBAZOD010000079.1:0-3877 GCA_041648955.1 Patescibacteria group bacterium | reverse complement strand
CTTTTGTCTTTCTGTTATAAAAAGTATGCTTCACTTCTTCCACGACAATCGGCTCATTTCGGTCAATAAACATTTCATGCAAATCTTTATTTTCCAGAAATTTCCTTTGCTTTTCCAGATTAAACCCCTGATTGTATTGAGGAACATAATATCCGGCCTTGCCGCTATACCCCAAGATTCCAAAAGCCTTGAAATGAAGAGCGCTATTCAAATCTTCATAAATAAATTCATAAATCCTTTTTACTTCTAAGGTTGAACGGAGCTTGTCGGTTACATCAGCCACTACTTCCTGGCTGTCATAGAGAGCTGAGAAAAAATATTTATTTCCGAGGCGATAAAAATAATTTTTGATGGGCGGGAAAATTAAAATGGAAAAAATAAGAATCGTAAAATCCATCTCAGCGGAAATATCCCAAAAATAAGCAGCTAAAATATATTTAAGAAAAGTAGATATTATAATAATAACCGAAAAGGAAGCTAAATAAACATAAGACTTCCGCAGGACAAATTTGATATCCATGAGACGATGGCGAATAATAGAATATGAAAATAATATTGGATATAAAACAACTAAAACATTGCCTATAGGCAAAATGTTTATACCATACCAAAGAAAAAAATTAGTCGCCCCTCCGCCAAAACCCAATATTGAGCCAAATAAAACGTATTTTATTTGCGTTCTTTTTAGCCCTACGGAATTTTTATAATTTCTAAACAGCAAAAATACAGAATATACTACTAAATAAAAATATATAAAAATTAAATAAAGAGAATATAGCCAGCCAGCCTTTGGCCAAAAAGAAAAATTAGCAGTAGGCTCTACGTTCTTTACAAACAAGGGAGAAAAAGAAAACAACAGGAAGAAAAAAGTTATAATATAAAAGAATATAATCTTTTTTCTTTTTTCTCTGTTTATCCCTAATAATGAGACGATCCAATGAAAATAAAATAGAGGTATCAAAGTCGAACCAATTGACAATACTCTCGTCCAGAATAATGCTAATTCTTCATCTTGATATATAGAAAGCCAGCGCCAATAGCCTAACGACCAAAGCGCCGTTGTTGTGGTTAATAAAAATAATGTCTTATTAACAATATTTTTTTTATTTCTAGACAAAACAACCAACCCAAAAATAAAGGCGACAATGCCCGTCATCAATCCGTCAATAGATAAAAAATATTGCAATTGCATAAATATGATTTTATATCTATATTATAACAAACTTATCAAATACTCTCAATGAAAAAACCGGCAACCTTAGAAAGCGTTGCCGGCTTTATATTACTTTTGGCATAAACCAACTCCATGGATACGAAAAGGCTCGTAAAAAATCCTAATCTGTCCAGGAGTAAATCCTGCCTTCAGAAAAAGAGAAGAAAATACTTTTTCGCTTCGGTAAATCATCGACCAAAGCAAAACCCAACGCAGAAAAATCCTCTCGGGATTATTTCTTACGTTGCAGGTAAGAAACATCCCTCCTTCGGGCAGACAATGTCTGATTTCAGCAATCAATCCAACTGCTTTGGCTTCATCCAGATAGTCGAGAAGCCCGACCATTTCAATTATTCGCGGGGAAAATTCCTGGCAGATACCGTCCAGCTTTTTATATGTCCCGCGGACAAACGTAAAATGACCCAGCAACCCGGCTTCTTCGGCATTCTTTCTGGCCTGTTCAAGAGCTGCTTTGTTGGGATCAAGCAATACTGCTTTAATGTTGAGATGAGGACACCTCAATATTGCCGCGATCACTGCTTGAGCCGAACCGGAAGCGACTGACACAATTCTGATTTCCGGTTCATGGCCAAACTTCTCAAAAGCCTCCACCAGGAGATTGACGACTATTTTGAATCTGTTCGTTACCGCCTGACGATTAGCCATTTTCTCAATCCAAAATCTGGTGATAAAACTTTCGAAGTTTTTCCCGAGCTGCGGATAAATCTTTTCCCAATAATTATAAAAAATATTGAGAGACAGCCACCCGGTAGCACCAAACTTTGACTGATGATTGAAACGGCTAAACCTATCAACAAAAAAACTGGAGATATGATTCGGGTCTCTGCCGATTTTCCAGGTTATTTCCCGAAGAGTATTTCTTCTCGACAGAAATAATTTCGTGAAAAGAATCTGAGAAAAATTGGTTATCATGGCCCAAATACTTACCAGCCACAAAACCAAAAGGTAGAAAAAGTTATTTTTTTTGTGTTCCCCGCCGAAATCTTCCGGCTTCAGAACCACTATTTTAACTTTTTCTCCCGTTCTTTCAGTGGAAACAACCCGCACCTTCCGAGGAAAAACCTCAGATATCGTTGATGTTTCAGGAGCTTTTACCGCTCCAGTATAGACATCCATCAAAGCCATTTTCTACTCCTTTCGTTTATATACTCGACTAAACCGTTTATTCCAAAGGTAAAGAACAAATACCTTAAAATTAAAAGTGCTATTCAGAATAGCACTTTTATACTAACATTGAATTGTTTTTTTGTCAAATACTAATAAAAATCATTTACTTTAGCAGCTTTCCCCCAAACAGCAAAAAATAATCCAGAGGTATTATTTTTATATTCTTCTTCTCCCCGAATTCATTCCGGCTTATTATTATCCCCTTTTTAAAGCCGGCCAGTCGAAAGGTCTCTGAATCTTCATCAGTTATCTCCTGCCCGTAACGAAGCATAATCGGCGTTGTCTTTTTGCCATCATGAACCAAAAAATCTATTTCTCTATTTTTATTATTATCGCGCCAAAAGGTAAGGCGGTTTCTGTCGCCCAACCCGCCATTTCTTGATAGATGAGAAAAAATTACGCTTTCTACCAAACAATAAAAAATATCCTGCCGGTGAAGACGCTCGCGGCTGAAATGCCAATAATCAAGCGAACCATGGCTCTGCCCGTAAAAAAGCCAGAAAATAAATGGATCGCAAAAATAAATCTTTTTTGCCTTGCGACTGGTTGGCTTGCCTTTGCTATCCGACTGGCAAACTGTTTGGACAGCAAACATTGATTCCAAAATTTCCAAATATTCAGAAATAGTGGAATGAATTTTGGCCTTGGTTTTTTTGGCAATAGTTTTGTAGCCCAGAGGCCGGCCGACATTAGAAATAATCTGCTCCAAAATCTGGCGCAAAAGCATCACGTCCCGGCCGAGCTTGGCGATATCAGCGGTTAAGGAATAAAAATAATCATTATAAATATCCTGCTTTACTCCTCCTTCCTGTCGATAGCTATTCAAACAGGGAAGAAACCCGCCGGTCAAAAAATAAATATCCAAATAATAATCAAGCTGTTCTTGATATTTTTTAAAATTTGCCGCTTTAACTTTCTCCAGCAATTTCGGATTGAGCTTCTGAACAAATTCAGAAAAATTTAAACTGGAAATTATCTTGTCTTCGCTTTTAAATAACTTTTTCCCGCCTTCCCAGCGAGAGCTGGAAAGAATCATGGTTGTATTTTTCAATTTTCCGGCCTTGGCTAAATACTGTATTCCCTTCGGCCAATTTTTTATCAAGCTGATTTCATCAATAAAAATAAAAAGCCGCCTGTCCGCCAGCCTGGGCGGAGTTGGCTCCAACTGGCGCCAATTTAAAAATATTTTAATCAGTTCGTTCAGTTGTTCGTAGGTTTCTAAATTGTGGCAGGAATAATAAAAAATATTATCCGGATCAACCTTTTTTTCTTCTGCTAATTTTTTTATCAAAAGTTTTAAAATCGTAGTCTTACCGCTTCCGCGCCCGCCGTAAAGAGTATAGATAACGTCTTTTTTTAAATCAAACTCAGCCAAAATTTTCGGCTCCTGCCGAAAAGGCTGGCGCTCAAAAAATTCTATAACCGGATCAAATTTTAAGCTCTTAATAACCCTTTCCCCGCTTCCTACCTGCGTCC
>JBAZOD010000078.1:0-4063 GCA_041648955.1 Patescibacteria group bacterium | reverse complement strand
AATTGGACGACAAAGAAACTGCCCACTTCCAGAGCTGGCTGGAATCTTCTGATTAATCCGGAAAACACCAAAATTATTTATTTAGGGGTCAGAAAAATAGAAAAAAGAAGCGGTTTTTAAAATTAAAATTATTAATTTAATAATATTATGAATAAATATTTACAAGCAAAACAAGGAGATTTTTCCAAGGCAATTGATTTTTTTAAGAAAGAAATCGGCAACTTGCGCACTGGCCGCGCCAATCCCGCTATCTTGGAAGGAGTGCAGGCAGAAGCCTATGGGGTGAAAACTCCGCTTAGCGGACTGGCTAATATTAGCGTCAGCGATGCCAGAAGCTTAACTGTTGCCCCCTGGGACAAAACAATTATTAAGGAGGTTGAAAAAGCTATTGTTCAGGCAAATTTAGGCGTAGGCGTTGTTAATGAAGGGGATAAGATAAGAATAACCATACCATTGATGACTGAAGAAAATAGGCGGGATTTAGTAAAAAAACTGAATGAAAAAATGGAAAAAATTCGTATTACTTTTAGGCAGACGCGAGAAGAAATAAAAGAGGCAATAGAGCAAGCTGAGAAAGATAAGGAGATTGCCGAAGATGATAAATTTAGATTTGTGAAAGAGCTGGACGAAGAAGTAGTAAAGAAAAACGAAGAATTAAAACAAATTAGAGATAAAAAGGAAACGGATATAATGACGATTTAATTTATAAAATTTTTAGGTTTAATTTATGTTTTTAACGATAATTACTTTTATAATAGTTTTTTCCCTTCTGATTTTTGTTCATGAGTTGGGTCATTTTTGGACAGCGAGGAAATTTGGAGTGAAAGCGGAAGAGTTTGGATTCGGTTTTCCGCCGAGAATTTTCGGAGTGCAAATTTTAAAGGGAAAAAAATTGGAAAAAATTTCAGAAACGGAAAAAATAAGTTTGGAAATTTCCGAGTCTCAAACTTCTAACGGCGGAGAAATTTTGAAGGAAGTGGTTTTGGATGAAAAAAAAGAAATTGATAAAATGGTTTTTTTCAAAAAATTTCGTTTTGTTCAAGGTAGTAAAGAACCGGAAGTTAAGCCAGGTGAAGAAGAAATGCAAGCCGGTACTATATATTCCTTGAATTGGATTCCCCTGGGAGGATTTGTAAAAATAAAAGGAGAAAATGGGGAAAATGAGAATGACAACGACAGTTTTGCTTCGAGAAAAATTTGGCAAAGAGCAATTATGCTGTCAGCTGGGGTGGCCATGAATATTCTTTTAGCTGCGGTTTTAATTTCTTTTGGTTTGATGATCGGTTTGCCGCAAACGCTTGATGACTTGACTCCGCAAGCAAGAATTTATGATAAAAAAATACAGGTAGCTGAGGTTATGGCGGATTCGCCAGCAGCCAAAGCCGGATTAGCTGTCGGCGATACAATAATTTCTATCGACAAACAGGATTTTGCTAATGAAGAAGAACTGCAAAATTTTGTAGCCGGCAAAGTGGGAGAAGAACTTAATTATGAAATAAAGAGAGGACAAGACAATATAGACATAAAAATCGCCCCGGAAATCAGAGAAGAAACAGGACGAGGCGGAGTAGGTATAGCTATAGCGGTAACTGGACTGGTAAAATATCCATGGTATTTAGCGATTTGGGAAGGGGTAAAGACAACGGCGATTCTTACCTGGGCGATTCTCGTAGCTTTTTATGAGTTATTTAAAAATTTAATAATTGGCCATGGTTTATCGGCTGATATTGCCGGTCCAGTTGGCATCGCCGCCCTTACCGGACAAGTGGCGCAAATGGGCTTTATTTATGTTTTGCAGTTTACTGTTCTTCTTTCCATAAATTTGGCTATCATAAATTTTTTACCGATTCCGGCTCTTGACGGAGGAAGAATCTTATTTCTTATTATAGAAAAGATAAAGGGTTCGCCGGTAAAAAGAGAGGTTGAGGCGATGATTCACAATATTGGTTTTTCCCTTCTTATGATTTTGGTTTTGGTTGTGACCTTTAAAGATGTTGCCAGATTTGGCGATAGTTTCAGGGCTTTGTGGGAAGCAATAATTAATAAATTATAAATTATAATCTATGAAAATTAGAATCAGAGCAACAAGGCTAACATTAACTCCGGAAATAAAAAAATATATTCAAGAGAAAATGAATATGATTGATAAATATTTTGGCGATATTCAAGTTTTGAATTGCGATGTAGAAGTCGGAATGACAGTCGGCGGACAGAATAGCGGACAAATTTATCGGGCAGAAGTTAATCTGGAAGTTCCAGGGGAATTATTGCGAGTTGAAAAAACCGAAAAAGAAATATTGAAAGCCATTGATAAAGTGAAGGATCATTTAGAAATAATAATAAAAAAATATAAAGAAAAAAAGATTAGTAAGGAAAGAAGGTGAAATTTTATTTGAAAAAATAAAAAAGGAGGAAGAATTCCTTCTTTTTTTATATTTGAAGTTTTTTTGAAAGATACAAAATTGGACTTTAACAATTTAAAAAACTCGGGAAGGAGGTGAGACTTGTGAGGCAGAATGGAGACGCAGTGCCGTTGGCCAAATCCCGCCTGGCGAGATTGCTTTATAAAGCAATAGTGGAAAATAACAAAGGCGATGGGTTATCCAATGTTTGTTTGGCTTTAACCGGTAAAAGCGGGAAATCCGTAGATACTAGGTGGCTTGATGCCATTATTAATGACGAAAGGGAAGTGGTTTGGGATTTTTCCGTTTTACGTTATTTGCCCGGTATTCTTAAATTAACCGTAGAAGATGGGGTACTTTTTTTTGAGAAACTGGCTGTAATAATTCCGGCGGCGGAAAATAAATGCCGGGCGATTATTGACAGATGTAAAACCAGAATTTCCGAGCAAGGGGAGAAAATGGCAACGGCCGTTGAAGCAAGCCGTATCAGTCGCGGCAATGATAAATCAATTTCTCCTTCTGTTAACAAGTCGGAAGATTTTGAAGAATCTTCTTCCACCAACCTTCTTTTAGCTTGGAGTGAAGCTCGGGATGAAAGGTTAAGGCGAAGAAAAGAATTTGCCGATTTTCTGGAAAGGCAATGTCAAGGAGTCGGCCTAAGCTTGAAAGAACTCTCCAGCTATTGTTGCGGTTACAGCGAGTATTTAACGAAATTGGAGAATTCTTTTTTCCTGACCTTCACTTTGTTCGAGGCGGTTAAAATCGTAGAAAAGTTACGACTTCTCCGGAACCGTCGCAACTTTGCGCAATTTTTCCGCCTGGGATTTCTAGGTGAAGTATTCAGTAATCGGGCCGTGCAGAAGCTTTATTTTTTCTTTACTGGTCAGCAGCTTGATAATGGTTTGAAGAAAAATGAAATTCTTGATTTTATTACTCGGGAGGAAGTGGCTATGGAAGAAAGAAAGAAGACTGAGTTTTTTGAACAGCTGGAAAGCGTTACTAGTATGGTTGTTTTCGGCCGTCTTCTCAAGGAATTAAGAGGACATGAGAGCCAGGAGCGGATGGCACAAAGAGTAGAAGTTTCGGTACCAACGCTTTTAAGCTTAGAGCGTGGCTCAGTTAAAAATCCCAGAAAAGAAACTCTGCAAAAAATTTTTTCGAAGCTAGGTTTTTCCGAAGAAGATTTTGGCAGAATATGGGAGAAAATTGAGCAGATAAAAAGCGGAAAGTTGGCAACCATGTCTCCGTCTCCGAAAGCGTCGGAAGGGCAGGAAGCATCGGGGGAGCCAAAAGCACCATCGGACGCGTCGGGAAAACTGCTCGTTGCTGGTTCGGACATTTCTTTATCTACCAAGGTAGTGCTACGGGAGCTCTTTTTAAATATCGGCAAGAAAGGGTTAAGTGGAGCTCCTACAATGGATCAGGTTGAAGATTCTTTAACCAAAGCTGGTCTTGGGCAAAAAAATATTGCCACCAGTGAGATCCGTTTGGCGCAACTGCGCGAATTATGCGGGGAGCTTTGTCTGGATGACGGGGACAAGGCAATCATAATCCGTCTTTTGGGTTTCGCCCAAAAAGATTACATAATAACAATCGTCGGAGGAGATTCTTTGTTGCTTGAAAAAATTTTGTTCGGTCAAATTTCGTAAGGACACATGAAA
>JBAZOD010000077.1:0-4118 GCA_041648955.1 Patescibacteria group bacterium | reverse complement strand
CTTTCGAAAAAAGATAAAACGCTCATTAACAACCAAAAGAAAATTAAAAAACAAAAAGAAAAAAACATGTACAAATGAAAAAAATTGCTAGATAACTCGTCCTAGCAAAAAGGGCTATGGTGATTTAAAATCTACAAAAAGATATGATTAAAGATTAGCATAGCCCCTCTCTCTTGGCTTATTAACCGTTTGGTCTCTTAAAAATGGTTAGCAAACCAAGCATGGGGAAATAAAAACGCTTCGGTTTTCACTGAAGCGTTTTTTAAATTGACAATCTGTATTTTGTGTGTTATATTTTCTAATTAAGTTTAATTAGTTGATCTTTTAAAAGGAGAATGATATGAGTCTTGCGAGATTAAAAAAATCGGACGTCAATTTTATAGTTGTTCCTCCCGGTATTGGCAATAAAGGGAAAGTTCAAAAAATAGAAATTGCCAGAATATAGCCATCGGAGGATTTTCTTGGGAAAGAAACCGTTGAACACTTCATCGCTGATCCATCCGATATATTTAGCGGGAGAAGAGAAAGAATACGCATAGCAAGAAGCCCTGATTCGAGATTTGAATTCTATGTTACGGGTGGAAATAATAGGCTCTTTGCATATTTTTTTCTAGGAAATAAATATGTGGGGATTGTGCCAGATTATAATTATTATTCTTATCTTTATGACGGGAATGGCGTTGACTGGGAAACAGAAGAGGCTATCGCGGCTATAAATACTTACAATATGGGTATTACGAAATGGTCGGATTTAGATTCCAGAATTATACCGTTTGATAGTATAATAAAATTATGTGAGGATATTAATAAGAATTCTTCAACGCAATGATTTTTTATTTTTAAATTCCACCAATCTTTTGAAAGGAAGAGAAGTATGCCGTCTTTTTCTTTTCTAACTACATCTGGCCCAACCCCGGAAGTGGTGAGAAATAGTTTGGTTATGGTCGCCTGCCAAATGCTCGCGAGCGGTTGTAAAATCGCCAGCGCTGAAGCTGAGGATTATGGCGATCTCTGGGTTGTCAATGTCCGGACGGATTTTAAAAGTTTTCCTGTTGATTCGCATTTCACCGGCACTCTTTTCAAGGGGGACGGCGGCATACAGCGAGAAGGAAGAGGAATCCTTCTGCCCTTTGCAGCCTCCTTTCTGGTTGACCCTCGGCATATGAAAAGAAGACTGCTGGAGGCCAGCCTGGAGGCTCCGGACGAATTCCTGAGGGAATTTCAAGAGCATTTCTACTGGACAGGAATATCATTTGAATAGGCCAGCAAGGTTGGCCTAAAGTAAAACGCCCTTAAGCAACTGGGGCGTTTTTTTATTGGTTTTTGCTTGGACGGGTCTGCCGTAATTTTTTTGTGGATTAGGTGATCCACACCTGTGGCTCATTTTCACCATTTGAACCACACGGGAAAATCCCCCCTTGAAAGGGGGGAATAAACAAAATGAACGCCTTTTCAAGCGTTCATTTTTTATGTTCGGTTGTTTTTTATTTATCAGATTATCAACGAGACAAAAACAATCAAGGTAATGACGAAAAGCCAGCCTATCTGGCAGAAGAACAGTTTAATGGCTTCTTCTTTTTTGCCGTCAAAATAAAGATAAATCGGCCGGCCTAGAATTAGAGAACTGGTGATGAGAGCGGAGAAGACAAAGAGCATTAAGAAAGCAATCGGGCTCCAGAAAGTGTCCTCTTTGCCAAACAGCTTTTCGCCGTTTCTCATAACCATGGCTATGATCGTGACGTAAATAAATACGCCGAGAGAATGAGCAAAACTCTGCCAGCAGAGCTTAGAATCGCATTTGCAGGTTGGTTTGAAAAATTTCATAGGCGTTTGTATTTGCCATGCTGGAGCGACCCCGCGGGAGCGATAGCATCCCATAGCTCCTGCCATTTTTCTCGGGATTATATCGTCCCGCTACCTAGCGGGACTCCAGAATGACATTATTTTATTAATTTTTTATATAGCTTCAAATATTCCTTCGCTGATTTGTTCCAAGAGAAATCTTTCTTTAAACAATTTTTTTGCATTTTTTTCCATTTGTTCGGTTTTTTGTAATATAAATCCAGAGTTTCTTTAAAAGATTTTTCAAAAGCTTCAGCTGTGAAATCAGAAAATGAAAATCCGACTTTTTTGTCTACAGTGTCAGCTAAACCGCCGGTTGAGCGCACAAGGGGAACGGTCCCGTAGCGCATGGCGATCATCTGCCCCAAACCGCAAGGTTCAAAGCGGGAAGGCATCAAAAATATATCAGAACCGGCATAAATCTGCTGAGCCATTTTTACATCAAAACAAATTTGGGCGCTGATTCTATCCGGATATTTTTTGGATAATTTTTTGAGTTTATCTTCGTATTTTTTTTCTCCTGTTCCCAAGAAAACAAGTTGGCAGGGAAGTTTAATAATATTGTCGCTGAATAATTCTAATCCCTTTTGCCAAGCTAAACGGGAAACTAGCCCGGCCAAAGGAATATTTTTATCTTGTTTTAAGCCTAATTGTTTTTGCAGAGCTAGTTTATTATTTATTTTTTTATCTAAAGTTTTTAGGTTATATTTTTGTTTTATAAATTTGTCTTTGTTTGGATTAAAAAAATCTACATCAATGCCGTTTAATATTCCAGAAATTTTATTTTTGTTTTCTCTAATTATTCTTTCCAGGCCAGCGCCATAAATTGAAGTAGAAATTTCTTTGGCATAAGTTGGACTAACAGTATTAACCAAATCAGAGCTTATTATTCCTTGCACCATGAAATTTATATCTTCATCACGCGCGTCTTCGGATAAAGATTGCAAAGAATTTTTATTGAGATTGCCAGTGGAGAGAATTTCTGTTTTTGACTTCCCCTGATGGTTGAGATTGTGAATTGTATAAAGAATTTTTGTATCTTGAAAATAAGGATTTTTTGAGGCTTTTATTAAATCGGGAATAAGCGCAGTGTGAAAATCGTGAGCATGAATTATATTTGGTTGAAAATTTAATGTTGGTAAAATTTGCAGAATCGCTAGAGAAAAAAATAGGAATTTTTCTGAATCGTTGCCTCCATAAACTTCTTTTTTGCTAAAATATTTCTGGCAGTCTATTAAATAAACTAAAATATTATTTATTTTAGCTTGCCAGACATGTATTTTAAAATTTTGTCCGGCGCTTGGCACGGTTATGTCGGAAAGTATTTTTTTAGCTTTAATTTTTTTCTTATCAATGGAACCGTAAAGGGGGAGAGCGACGCGCACATCACATCCGATTTTGATTAGGGCTGGCGGTAAAGAACCGACAACATCCGCCAGGCCGCCAACTTTTACTAAGGGAGCCATTTCTGAGGCGGTCATTAAGATTTTTATTTTTTTATTTAGCATAAATATTGATTTTAAACCCCAATTTTTATAATTTTTGTTGCCAGTCCAGATTTTTTGATGGCGCTCGCAACTAAAAATTTATTTTTTTCGTCTGTTAATGCAAACATTATTCCGCCCTGTCCTTTACCGGAAAGTTTAGCTCCAAAAGCACCAGCATCTAATGCTTTTTTTATTGCTGAATCTATTTTTGGATGAGATAATCCTAAAGATTTTAGAATTTCTTGGTTTTTAGTTAGAAGTTGTCCAAGCTTGATCAAATCATTTTTCTTAAAGGCCGGTAAACTTTGTTCACAAATTAGTTTTATTTTATTAAAAGACTTGTTAATAAACCGCCGATTTTTTTTTATCAATTCAGGAATATAAAAAGATACGGTTTTTGAGGTTTTAGTTTTTATTTTTGTATCTCCCATAACCACAATAAGTTTATTCCTCTTTTTTATTTGCCGATATTTTAGTTTATTTTTGTGAAAATAAATATAATTTAGACCTCCTAATGAACTGCTTATTATTTCAGAGCCAGAAGCTTTTCCTCCGTGGATTTCTTTTTGAAAATCAATTAAATATTCGTAATAATTTTTATTTTTTAATTTCAATTTAAATAATTTAAAGAACGAATGCAGAATAGAACATAAAACTGCGCTTGAGGAACTCAATCCGCTCGCCACAGGTATTTGAGACTCAATTTTTATTTTTAATCCGCATTCTAATTTAAATTTTTTTAGAAGAAAATTACAAAGATCTATTAACGGAAAAAGATCTTTTTTCCCT
>JBAZOD010000076.1:0-4171 GCA_041648955.1 Patescibacteria group bacterium | reverse complement strand
TGATAAATGTTATTTGGCTTTTTGCGGGCATAAGATTGCCGCTAAACTTCATAGAAAAAATAAATATCAAGCTGTATGGGCGATTATGGCCAGTTTCGGCGGCCTAGCTGCTTCAGCTTTTAAAAATAGGAATAGGAATATTCCTTTTTTATTGACTTTGCAGGAAGGTGATGATTTTGAGTATATTAGCAAAAGGACTTTTTTTATAAGAAGAAGATTTAAAAATATTTTTTTTCAAGCTAATTATGTCCAGGCCATTAGTAATTATTTGGCGGAGTGGGCAAAGAAAATGGGAGCGGTTTGCCCGGTTGAGGTGGTACCTAATGGAGTAGACATAAATAAATTTTCAATTAACAATTTTCCTGCCTCTCCGGCAGGCGGGCAATTTTTAATTAGTGACATTAAAAAAAAATTGGCGATTAAAGAAGACGAAAAAGTTGTTATTACTGTTTCTCGTTTAGTAAAAAAGAACGGGGTCGGTGATCTAATTGGGGCGATGAAGGACGTGGAAGCGAAATTGTTAATCTGCGGGATAGGAAACGAAGAAAATAAACTAAGAGAATTGGTAAAAAGCTTGAATATAGAAAATAAAGTTTTGTTTCTTGGCCATGTTCCGCACGATGAATTATCGAAATATTTGGCAATAAGTGATGTTTTTTGCCGGCCGTCCCTTTCTGAAGGGTTGGGCAATGTTTTTTTGGAAGCAATGGCAGCCGGGACACCGGTAATTGCTACTCCCGTTGGAGGCATCCCTGATTTTTTATTTGATGAAAAAACTGGCTGGTTTTGCGAAGTGAAAAATCCGAAAAGTATTTCCGAAAAAATTAAATGGATTTTCGATGAAAAAAATAAAGAAGAAGTTGATGAAATAACGGCAGCAGCAGCCAGATTGGTGGAAGAAAAGTATAATTGGGAAAAAATAGCTGTAAAAATGAGAGAAATTTTTGTTAATTTATAATTTAAACTATGTTTTTTGTTTATCGCGGTTCAAAAAAATTTTTTCGTTCTATTTTTCCAAGCTTTTATAATAAGATAGAAAAATATAAAATTATAATAAAATATATAATATCAGGAGGCACAGCCGCCGTCGTTGATTTATCAGCGCTTTATTTCTTTACTTCATTTTGCGGTATTTGGTATGTGTTATCTTCCAGTCTGGCTTTTCTTCTTGCCTATTTTGTCAGTTTTTCCCTGCAGAAATTTTGGACATTCCGCGATAACGGACGAGAAAAAATTCGCCAGCAGATGTATCTCTACTTTATCGTCGGGGTTGCTAATCTTTTTTTGAATGGCGCCGGCATGTATTTGCTGGTTGATAAATTCGGGGTGATGTATTTATTGGCGCAAATTATAATAGGAGCGATATTGGGCGCCAGTAGTTTTATTATTTATAGATTTATAATTTTTAAAAAAAAGCGAATTCATAGTAAATTACGGGGAGACAAAAAAAGGATTTTAATTGCTACTGGTATCTTCCCTCCTGATATTGGTGGTCCGGCTACCTATGTAAAAGTTTTACTTGAAGAACTGCCAAAATTTGGATATGAAGTAAAAGTTGTTACTTACACCGATAATCAAGGGGAAGGAGATGAAAAAGATCCTCAAATTTTTCGAATTGGTCGCCAGCAAAATATTTTTTTCCGCTATTTTAAATATTTTTGGAAAGTTTTTGAATTGTCAGAATGGGCTGATATTATTTATGTCCAGGGCCCAATAAGCGAAGGTCTGCCGACTTGCTTGGCTTGTTGTCTCAGGAAAAGAAAATATATTCTTAAAGTTGTAGGAGATTATGCCTGGGAGCAAGGCCGGCAGAGATTTGGGGTCAACGATCTGCTGGATACTTTCCAAAATAATAAATATAGCCGGCGAGTTGAATTTATAAGAAAGATGCAAAAGATAGTTGCTAGCAGCGCTTCCAGGGTAATCACTCCGAGCGAATATTTAAAAACGATAATTATGAAATGGGGAGTTGAAGCCGAAAAAATAAAAGTTATATACAATTCAATAGGAGCAATAAAAGAAATAGATTTAAAAATTAATAAAGAAGCGGCCAGAGAAAGTTTAAATTTAAAGGGCAGTATTATTTTGTCAGTCGGTAGATTGGTTCCTTGGAAAGGATTCGATTTGTTGATTGATTTAATGCCGGAATTGTTGCAGGAAAATTCTGATTTTAAATTAATAATCGCGGGAGCCGGGCCGGATAAAGAAAAGATTGAAGAAAAAATAAAAAATTTAAAGCTAGAAAAAAATGTAATATTAACGGGAGGGATAGATCAGCATGAATTATTTAAATATATGCTGGCCGCAGATATATTTTTGCTTAATACCGGCTATGAAGGGCTGCCTCATGTAGTTATAGAGGCTATGAGGCTTAGCCTGCCGGTTATTACTACCGATGTCGGAGGTAATCGAGAAGTAGTAGAAAATAACAAAACAGGCTTGTTGGTAGAATATAATAATAGAGAGCAGATAAAAGAAGCGATTTTGAATTTAAACAAAGACAAAAATTTGATTTCTACTCTGACGGCAAATGCCGAAAAACAGATAGTAGAAAAATTTAGTCAAGAACAAATGATAAATAATATCGTGAAAGAACTAGGTGAAGCTTTAAAGAATTAATTTTTTTATTTCTTTTATATTTATTTTATTAATAAATAAAATGAAAATTTTAAGTTTAGGTCTGGACAATTCAATACTTAATAAAAATTCGTATTTAGCGAAAAGAGTGATTGATTATGGAAATTTGGTTGATAAATATACAGTGGTTGTTCCTAGTGATAAAGACGAAGAAATAATTATTTCTGATAAAGTTGAAATTTTTGGCGTAGGCGGAAAAAACAAGGCAATAAAATTTTTGCGTATTTTTAAAACGGCGAAAAAGATGCTAAGAAAAGAAAAATACGATGTTATCACGGTTCAAGATCAATATTATTTAGCTTTGTTGGCGTATGGGTTAGCGTGGAAATTTAAAATCGGTTTGGAAATTCAAGTTCATGGATTTGAAAAATTTTCTGGGTTTAGAAAAATAATTGCTAAATTTATAATACCGCGGGCTAATTCTGTTCGAGTTGTTGGTCAAAGATTGAAAAAAAAGTTGATAAATGATTTCGGAGTTAGGGAAGAAAAAATTACAGTAGCGTCGGTGTTTGTAGAAACTGAAAATAGAAAATTAAAAATAAAAGATAAAAAAGAAAGTAAGGATTTTATTTTTCTGACAGTAGGGAGGCTGGTACCGGTGAAAAATATTGAAATGCAAGTTAGGGCATTTAAGGATCTAGAATTAGGATTTAAGAATTTAAAATTATGGATTGTGGGAGAAGGCGGGTTGAGGAAGAAGTTAGAGGCAAGAAGCAAGAAATTAAAAATAAGCGATAAGGTAAAATTTTTTGGATCTGGTGAGAAACTTGATTTAGAAAATATTTATTCTCAAGCTGATGCTTTTTTATTAACTTCCGATTCCGAAGGCTGGGGATTGGTTGTTATCGAGGCGGCCAATTTTGGTTTGCCGATTATCATGACTGATGTTGGCTGTGCCGGTGAAGTTATAAAAAACGGCGAAAGCGGAATTATTATTCCAGTGGGCGGGCAGAAAGAATTGGAAGAAGCAATGCGTATGATAATAGAGGATGAAAGCTTAAGAAAGAAATTAGGACAGGGCGCGCGAGAAGCAATTGCGAAGCTGCCAAAAAAAGAAGAAATTTTAAAATTATATTTAAAATCTTGGGAGAAGGCTTCTCTTTCTAAAAAATAATTTTATGAAATTAATTATCAATAAAAACCAAATCAATCTGGCGCCGGAACAATGGCTGCGCCATGCCGGCTATTCTTATTACAGAGACAGAAGAACGGGGAAAGACAGTTTCTCCAGGCGTTTAGGTGGTGGTTTTTTTCCAAAACTTCATATGTATGTTGAAGAGCAGAATGAAAAAATTATTTTTAATTTGCATCTGGACCAAAAACAGGCTAGTTATGCGGGCGCGCGCATGCATAATGCCGAGCATGACGGAGAAGTTGTAACTGAAGAGATAGCTAGATTGCGAAGCCTTTTGGGCTCGTCAGAAGCTTCCCCAAGGCTTTCTCCGGAAATTGATCCAATAGACAAAATCGGGCACGGAGAGTATGATAAGACTGCTAAACCGGAACCGAAGAAAAGCTGGTGGAGAAGGATTTT
>JBAZOD010000075.1:0-4451 GCA_041648955.1 Patescibacteria group bacterium | reverse complement strand
ATTTTTACCAGTCGAACCATGTATCCTTGGAATTTCGGCAAGGTGATTTTATTTCAAGTTTTAGTAGAGATTCTCTTGGTTTTGGCCTTGGTTTATTTCGGAATGGGGAAGGAAAAAAGATTTAGAAGATTGAATTTATTGGATTATTTAGTTCTATTTTTTTTCGGCACGCAGATTTTATCTGCCATTTTCGGAATTAATTTCATACGCAGCTTTTGGGGAGATCAACAGCGGTCGCAAGGAATCTTTACTTGGCTTCATTTTGGAGTTTTTTATTTTCTTCTGCGCCAATTTTTTGTTTCTCGCAAAGATTGGGAGAACCTGGCAATTTGGATTTTGGGCATAAGTTTCGTTTCTATTCTTCTTGCCTGGTTTGGAAGATACCTGCCTTTCTTGGACGGAGTTATTGATAAAAATGCCAGAATTAGCGGTATGATTGGCAACCCAATATTTTTAGCTTCTTATCTTATTATTTTAATATTTTTAGGGTTTGCCTTATTTTTTCTTTTGGAAAAAGAAAATAAATGGCGATTTTTTGGTTTAGGAATGGGAATCATAAATTTAATAACCCTATTCTTCACTCAATCCAGAGGAGCGTTTATTGGCTTGCTGGCTGGTCTTTTGGCAATTTGGATTTTATTTTCGTTTTTCGGATCATCGGGCAGGTTTAAAAAATTTATTTTCATTGCCGGAGCGGTTGTTTTAATTTTGATTGGCGGCACTTACATTTTTAATGCCAAATCCAGTTATTTAAAAAATATTTTTCCGGCTGCTTCGCGCTTGCTGGATATAAATTTGAAAACCGCTACAGCCGAAACTCGTCTGATGGCTTGGAAGATTGCCTGGAAGAGCTGGGAAGACAAGCCGATATTCGGGTGGGGCATAGAAAATTTTCAAGATGCTTTTGACAAGCATTATGATCCCGGATTCCTAAAGCACTCTATGAGTGAAACGGTTTGGGATCGACCACACAATTATCCCTTGGAAGTTTTGAGCACCTACGGTTTAGTCGGATTTTTTGTCTATTTAGCGGTTGTTGTTGTTCTTTTTTCTTATCTAGCCAAAACGGTTAAGAGAGAGGAAGATGGAAGGAAGAAATTCGGACTTGTGATTCTGTCAGGGGCCGGCGTGGCTTACATTATTCAGAATTGTTTTGGCATCGAGAGTTCTAACGCTATGCAACTTTGGTTTTTGCTATTGGCCTTGGTTGGTTTTTATTATGGCTCTGGAGATGATGATTTTTACGACGGAAAAATATTCCATAAAACTTTAGGCTGGGTAGCTTTGTTTTTTATAATTTTTACCCCTTTTCTTATTTACAAGAATTATTCTTTTTTTCAGGCGTCGGTTTTGATGGGAGATACGAGAGATGCGGCGGAAATAGAATCTCTTTATATGTGGCAGAAAAGTGCACCGCGAGTTTTGGCAGCTGAGGTGCCCTTTTTATGGGAACAGGCTGTTTTCTTGACGCAAGATTTGTCAAAATTTGACGGCAAGGGAATTCTGGATAAAAAAACCCTGGAATCGGTAGCTGAACCTTTGTCTAAAGTTTTTGACGAGAATATAACAAAACAACCTAATTCTTTTTTGTTTAAGTTTTGGGGCGGCCAGCTCTATGGCTATATGGGAGAATATATTGATTCCAAATATTATTCTCGGTCTGACGAGCTATTGCAGGAAGCCTGGGATATAAATAAAAGCCGCCAGACAGTTGCCATGATTTTGGCAAAAAATTATCTTGTTCAGGGGAGAAACAGGGAGGGGATAGATGTTTTAGAAGAAGTTTTAAGTAAAAATCCTGATTCAGATGAGGTTCATTGGTTTTTCGGACTAGCCCTAATGCAAGATGGGCAGAAAAAAAGAGGCTTAGAAGAATTGGAAAGGGGGATGGATTTCGGAGTTAATTTCAACAACGGGAATATCCTTTATCTCATCAATGTTTATGTCGAGGAAGGGAATTATGAGAAGGTTATTTCTCTTTATGAAATATTGATTAATCGCGTTCCAAATAATCCTCAGTTTTATGTGAGCTTAGCGGTGGCCTATGCCGAGATCGGCGATGAGGATAAAGTAATATTCAATTTAAATAAGGCGGTTGAACTTCAACCCGAACTCGCATCCGAAGCAAAGAAATTTTTGCAAGAAAAGGGGATTGATATAAATAAATACAAAAATTAAAAAAATAATATGAAAAAAATTATTTTCGTCATCTTGATTTTAATAATCATTCTTGCCGGCGGCTGGTATTTTTTTCTCGGGGAAAAGCAACAAAGTTTAGAAGGGCTTAAAACGGCTCATCCTGGTTTGTCCAGCCAAATTGACAGCGTGATAAAAGCCCAAGCAAATCTTGATGAAAATGGAGATGAAATAGAAAATTATACTACTCTTGGTTTAGCCTGGAAAAGTTTGGCCGATTGGTCACAAAAAGAAGGTGTGGAAAATTATAAAGATTATTATCGTGAAGCTTTGAAAATTTATGAAGCGGGAGTAAAAAGAAGCTTGAGAAAAAATACTTTATTGATGGTAAATGCTGGAAATATGGCCAAGTATATAGAAGATTATAAATTAGCTGAAGATTATTATAAAGAAGCTATCTCGGTTTCTCCAGGCGATGAGAGCTATTATAGTTATTTAGCTCAACTGTATGAAAATGAAATGGAAAAATCAAAAGAAGAAGTTTTGGCAGTTTATGACGAGGGTTTAAAAAAAGTTTTAAATAAAGCTGGGCTGACTGCAAAGAAGAGTGCTTATCTGGAACGAATAGGAGAAACCCAATAAAGTTTAATTAAAATTTTTTTAAAATATTTATGTTTGCGCGCAAAATTTTTTTTATTTTTTCAGTAATCATTTTTTTCTATAGTTTTTTGCCCTTTCACGCGGAAGCTGCAGAAGAAAATATTTATGATGATTTGGCTATAGATTCTATTTCTGTAACACCAAGCAAGCCGGCGATAGACCAATATTGTGTAATCACGGTGAAAATAAAAAATAATGGCACAAAAAACCTTTTCACTTCCACTGGTCTTACTTCTTTTTCTTTTAGTTTCGATAATTTTTTGAAAGAAGCGTCTGTTTATCCAGCACCTTCTTTGTCTGAGCCAATTATGTCGGGAAATTATTTTTACTATATTTTTTCTGGTAGATTTTTGTCATCCGGCACTAAAAAATTAAATTTTATCGTTGACGAAAAAGATGAAATGAAAGAAAATAATGAAAATAATAATTCTGGTTCGTTGACTTTAATTGTTTATAATTTGAATGAAGTTGATTTATCTGTAAACAAGATAACTCTTAGTCAGGAAAAACCTTTAGTTAATACTAGTCTTAACATATCAGTTGAAGTTATAAATAGCGGTAAAGCGAGTTTAACCGCTGATGCTGGTTTGAATAATAATGATGTTTCCACTGCTTTTGACGGTTTTGTTATTAGTGAAAAAGAGTGGCCGGATTATCCCACAATTGCTAACCCTTTTGACCCCGGAGAAGTTCTTACTTATACTTTCACTGGATTTTTTAATAAAATTGGGGATAATAATTTAAAATTTTCTTTGGATAATAATCGTCGTTTGGCAGAAAGCAATGAAAATAATAATTCAACTTCAACTATTACTACGGTTTATAGCAGTGCGATTGATCGAGACGAATTTTTTGTTTCTAATATAACTGTTTCATTAATCAGTTCAAGTTCGGTGGCAATAACTTGGCAATCTAACGAATTAACTATAGGTTATGTTAGTTACAAAACCGAAATGTATTATTCTGATACAATGTCAGCCATAACGAGAGAAGAAAAAGAGCATAGAGTTGTTTTAGAAAATTTAGGTCCAGGAAGGAAATATTATTATCGAGTATCAACTAGTAATGGCACGGTTACAAAAGACTCCCCTTATTATGATTTTTCTATGCCGGCGAATGACGAATTGAAGTTAGTCGGATCGCCAAATTTATCCGTTGATAATTCAAACAAAAAAGCGACTTTAAAATGGGATACGAATTTATTATCATCGGGATATGTTTATTATAATAAGCAAGGTGATATCCAAAAAATATCCGGATCAAATACTTTGTCAGTTAATCACGAAATAGTTTTATCAGATTTAGCAGCAGGGGATTATAATTATTTTTTTTCTTCAACCAGCACGCCCGGGACAGTTTATAAATCTTCAGGGGGGACGTTCTTTATTAGCGATAGCTCTAGCCCGCTAGATAGCGGTCAACTGCCTTCGGCATCAGTGGAATCACCCTCGTCTTCCACGGTATCTTCTCCGTCTATTGCTAAGAGTCAAAGCATTAGCAACGCTGGATTGTATAGCTCGCTAAAAGGGAAAATTATTTTAAAAGTGGAGTCAAAGGGAGAAGCTTATTACGTAAATCCGGGGGAAAATAAAATGTATTATCTTGGCCGTCCAGATGACGCTTTTTCTGCTATGAGAAATTTAGGAATCGGAATC
>JBAZOD010000074.1:0-4472 GCA_041648955.1 Patescibacteria group bacterium | reverse complement strand
TTCCATTTCTATTATAAAACACTTTCTTTCTTTTTAAAAGCCATCTATCTTGCTTTTAAAAAAATTATATGGTGAAATAATATCATAAGATGATAAAAATATGATAATTTCAATCAGCGGTGCTGCCGGTTCCGGAAAAAGCACTATTGCTATTAAGCTGGCGAAAAAATTAAAATGGCCGCGCTATTATATTGGGGGGATGAGAAGAGAAATGGCGAAAAAACAAGGGCTTACTTTGGCTGAATATAATAAGCTGGGAGAAAAAGATCCAGCAACAGATTTGGAAGTGGACGAGTACCAAAAAAAATTAGGACAAACCAAGGATAATTTTATTATTGAAGGCCGAACTTCCTGGTATCTTATTCCTCATTCTTTAAAAATTTATCTTGATGTAGATGAAAGGGTTGGCGCCCGCCGAATATTTGAAGAATTGAAGGGCGAACATAATAGGAATGAAGACAAAACCCTAGGAACTATAACCAGCGCCATAAAAAGCCAAAGAGCCCGAAAAAAAAGCGATAAAATTCGATACAAAAAATATTACGGAATTGACGCTTATAATAAGAAAAATTACGATTTTGTTCTAGATACGACCAAATTAGATAAAGATCAGGTTTTTGATAAAATTTACGATTTTATCAGATCTCGCCTGATTATTGACAAATAATAAATTTTATTATAGTATTAGACAAGAATTAAAAAATTAAAAACCATAAGAATAGAAGGTTATTTCTATTTTATCTGTCCCGCTGGAAAGCGGTGATATTTATTTTAAAATATATGGCTGAAGAAAAAAAAGAAAAAGTTGAAGAAGAAAAAACAATTCCTGAAATCAAGCCGGGAATGACAATTCGCGTTTATCAAAAAATTAAAGAATTGAATGTCAAAGGCGAAGAAAAAGAAAGAATTCAATACTTTGAGGGCATGGTTATTGCCAAAAAACATGGAAAAGAAACAGGCGGAACGATTACCGTCCGAAAAGTTTCCGATGGAGTTGGCGTGGAAAGAATATATCCGATGAACTTGCCTTCTATCACGAAGATTGAAATCAAAAAGCAGGATAAAGTCAGAAGAGCTAAACTAAATTTCTTAAAAGGAACCTACAAGAAGAAAATGAAAGAGAAAAAAACCTCTAAATAACAAAGTCGCGAGGGCGGATGGCGGAACTGGTAGACGCGCAAGCTTGAGGGGCTTGTGGCCGTAAGGTCGTGGAGGTTCGAGTCCTCTTTCGCCCACCCCGAAGCGAGCTTGGACGCATAGCTCAGCTGGTTAGAGCATCTCGTTTACACCGAGAGGGTCCAGGGTTCGAATCCTTGTGCGTCCACAAGCAAAAACACTCGCGTTCGGCGGGTGTTTTTGTTTTTTTAAGCTACTCTTCTTTTTTTTCAAAAAACACGTTAAACTTAAATTATGAACCCCGTTAGAAATCTTGCTAAAAACGGCTAGTAAATAGAACACCAAAAAATAAATCAATATACCATGAAAAAAGAAAATAATAAAATTTCTAACGGGGTGAATCAAATAATAACCAATTCGGAAAAAGAAACACTTACTTTCGGCAAAAATTATGGAGGCAAGCTAAAAAGTGGAGAAATAATCGGTCTTGTCGGCAACCTTGGGGCAGGAAAAACAATTCTGGCGAAGGGTGTGGCTTTTGGCCTGGGAATTAAAAAAAATGTTAACAGCCCGACCTTTACTGTTATGAAAGTTTACCCAGCCAAAAAAGGCGAAATAAAGACTTTTATTCATATTGATGCTTATCGTCTTAGCTCTGAAAAAGATTTAATCGCTTTAGGCGCTGAAGAATATTTCAATGACCCAAGCGCTGTAATTTTAATCGAATGGGCGGACAAGGTAAAAAAAATATTGCCACAAAGAACAAACTATATAAATATAAAAATATTAGAAGATAACAAAAGAGAAATTAAATTAAATTAAAAAAACCGGCATCCTAAAATGTCGGCTTTGTTTTTAAATGCTAGCTGTTGGCATTATTTTTTTTATGGCGTTAAAAAAATCTTCGCGCCCGACCGGTTTCGGCAAAAAAATTACATTTTCTTTTTGAAAGAGCTCATTCCAAATATCTAATTCCCAATATTCTCTTGCGCCAATAATAATTACTGGCATTTTTCTTTCGGCATAAACCAAGGCAATTTTAAGACCGCGCTCAGGATCAGCAGCCGGGTTATCCGAATCAACATCCATTAATTCCGCTTCAACCAAAATGAGATTTGGCGAATCGATATCGCTTACAGATTCTCTAAACAATTCTTCTTCAGAACTATCTACAAAAGCGTACAATTTATCCCCCTAGTTTAGGTTAAAAATTTCGGCCTCCAACTACAAACCAATTTGGCAAATCGATTGAATCATTTTCTACTTTTTCCCTTTCGTCGGCTGTTATTTTATCTTCATTTTTTTCAATAATAAGTTTCTCAAAAGCAAAACGAATTTCCGGAAAACCTTTAAATCCATTGCTATTGGGGTCTATAAAACCTTTTTTTGTCACCCATTCTTTTAAAAAACTATCTGGAATTTTTACGTTATCTTCTAGGCCCCCCATTTCTGGAAACTTTCTACAAAGCTCTTTTATCAAGTCGGCGTGAGCGGCATGTCCGTCAGCATAATATTTCTTATTTTTCTCGGCGCTATTTTCATCTGTTTCTTTTTTTTCAACAATAATAAAAGCTCTAATATTTCTTTTTTTCCCTTCAGCAGTTGGAAAAATAACCACTCTTTCATTATCTATATTATAGTGATTAATAATTTCATCCCTAGTTTCTTCCGCCAAAGTATCATCTATTTTTTTCATGCCTTTAGCATGAGCTTCCATATGAAGTCCCGTTCCCGGATTATTAGTATCGAGATGGGGAGTACTAATCCCATCAAAAAGATGAGATTCTTCTTGTGGTTGCTCTTCTTTTATTCTTGTTGGTCTTTCAAAACTCATAGGGATAAAAAAACGGCTCTTTTGAGAACCATCATATTATAATTTATTGCTTTTTATAGTAATAAAAAACATTCCTAAAACTCCTCCTACTATCATCACATCCGCGATGTTAAAAACTGTAAAGTATTTTAAATCAAGATAATCAATAACAAATCCGTATTTTAAGCGGTCCAGCATATTACTTATAGCACCAAATATAATAAATGTCAAGAGGGTGGCCTTCGGCCACTCGTTTTTTATCTCAGAAAACAGCAATTCATATAATAAAATGACTATTATAGAAATGATAACAAAATTAAGAAAAACCCCGGTAATAGGCAGGGAAAAAGCGATATTATAATTCGGTATGAAATTAAATTGGAAAAAATCTCCAAAAATACGGAACTGATCGCTATTATAACTATTCACAGCCAAAAACTTTAAAAACCTGTCCAAAACAACAAAAAACACGGCTAATAAAATATAGAGAGCCATGTTTTTGTTATATTTTAGCATAAAATAAAACTTAACTGTTTTGCAGTTTGGTTTTGCATTCTACGCAGGCGCTTGCTACTGGGCGGGCCAGCATCCTTTTTTTACCAATCGGCTTTTTGCAATATTTACAGATTCCATAAGTACCATTTTCTATCCGCTCTAAGGAATTATTTATATCGCGCAAAGTATCTTCCAAAACTTTTTCTGTGGCTAAATTAGTGGTATATTCGCCAATTTCCTGAGCATTCTCATCAGGCTTATCTCCATAATTAGGAAAAATAGTTTTGTGATCATCTTTAGCATGCTCATCCTTACCGGCGAATTCATCCAAATCTTTAATAACCTGTTTTTTTCTAGCCAACAGATCTTTTTTGATTCCTGCTATTGTTTTTGCATCAAGCTCATTGTCTGCTTGTTTGTTCGTTGCTGCCATATTTTTGTGTTGCGGTTCAATTTTTAGAATTTTGAACCTGCCTAAATTAAAATAAAAACCAATAAAATTGGTTAATTCTTCTGCCCTCAGTATACAACAGAAAAAAAATTTTTGCAAGATCTCTGCTGACAAATACATGCTTTAATTGAATTTTTAACGGGGTTGACTATTCCTTATGTTTTTGGTATCTTTTAGCTAAGGATTCAATAGTTGAGAAAACTATTTTTATTTTTGGAGCGGTAGCTCAGTTGGTTAGAGCGCTGCCCTGTCACGGCAGAGGTCGCGGGTCCGAGTCCCGTCCGCTCCGCAGAATAAAACCAGCCCCTTAGGGGGCTGGTTTTATTTTGTTGATTGGATTCGGGACGAGGACGGACAGAAGCGAGATATGAGTTTGAGCGGAAGCGAAAACGAATAAATCGAGCGTCGCTGGACGCGACCCAAAGGAGTGTTCAGCGCTGCCCAGGACAACGAACCGAGCCGCCCTTCCGAGCGGCGAGGTGAGGCGGAAGTCCCGTCCGCTCCGCAGAAAAAAGAAAAACCCACAATCTGTGGGTTTTTTTGCCTCTTGATCTTTTTCCCGTATTATGTTAATTTAAGAATACTATTAATTTAATG
>JBAZOD010000073.1:0-4709 GCA_041648955.1 Patescibacteria group bacterium | reverse complement strand
TGGCTTTAATAATCTGAAGACGTCAATGCCGAAAGTGACGATGGAAGCGCCGCGCGTTAATGAAGAAAGAAAACTGGAAAGAAAAATAAAAAATATTTTGACAGAAGGAGCAAAATTGGCGGAAGTCTACAATTATTCTTTCGTCGGAGAAGACCAGCTGAAAAAAATGAAAACCGAAGAGAAAAACCACATCAAGTTAGCCAATCCGATTATTAGCCAGCATTCTTTTTTGCGCCAAAGCCTGGCTCCGAATCTGCTGGAAAATATCAAATTGAATCAAGCGCGCTATGACGAAATAAATTTGTTTGAAATCGGAAGCGTTTTTTCCGATTTGACCGGAGAGATAAACAAAGACAGCGATAATAATGAAAATCTGCCTTTTCAGGAAAAGCATCTGGGAATAGTGATGGCCGGCGGAGCTGATGTTTTCGGACGCCTCAAGGGCGCGGTGGAATATATATTGAATTATTTTGAATTGGATATAAAATTTGAGCCAACAGAAAATGCTCCAGCCTGGGCCAGCCGAAAAGAAACTGCCGAATTGGTAGCAGGAAAAAAGAATTTAGGTTTGATATTTATGGTTGATCCGCAAGTGGCCTCTTCTTCCGGAGTGAAAAAGGAAACGGCGATGGCGGAAATAAATTTTCGGGAATTGGCTGAGCTGATTTTGCTTCAAGCTGGCAAAAAATACAAAAAAATCCCGAAGTATCCGCCGGTAATAAGAGATTTAGCTTTTGTCGTGGAGAGCAAAGTAATGTATAATGATATCAAGAAGGAAATGGAAAATTCCAGTCCGTTGATAAAAGAAATTGAGCTTTTTGACGTCTATCAGGGGAATGAAATCGGCCAAGGAAAAAAGAATTTAGCCTTTCATATTATCTATCAATCGGCGGAAAGAACTCTCACTGCCGAGGAAGTGGAAAAAGAACAGACAAAATTAACAAAAACATTGGAAAAGAAATTTTCCGCGCAAATAAGAAATTTTTAAAATAATCATATGGAGGAAATAAAAAAAAGAAAGCTATCTCTGGCTAAAATCATGGCTATTATCGGGGGCGTGATCGGATTTCTCTTTGTCTTGCTGGCAGGAATCTCGGCTATGACCAATAGCATTTCTCGCGGAGATTTTGTCGCTTCGTTCAATTTATCTCTCATTTTCAAGCTGGGCGCCGGATTGTTGCTGGGATTGGCAGGCGCCGTCGCGGTCGCCATTGTCGGCTTCGTAATCGGCCATATCATTTCTTGTCTTTACAATTTTTGCGCTTGCCGTTTGCAGAAGAAGGCCCAGAAACCGGAAGAACCGCAAAAGCCGGAAGAACCGAAAAATCCGGAAATTTTTAATTAAATATAAATAAGGAGGATAATTTTTCCTGCTGTTTATCCAAAAAATATGTATCTAATCCAAGACAGCAAAGATCTACTGTATATCGTAATCGCTTTTTGCGTTCTGCTCTTCACGGTTTTTTCCGTCTGGCTTATTTATTATCTCGCGATGATAATGCGCCAGGCCTACAAGATCGTGAAAGAAACCAGAGAAAAGATAAATAAAGTGGACGAAGTCCTGAAGGCCCTGAAAGAAAAAATAGAACACAGCGCTTCTTATCTGGTCCTCATCAGCGAAGGCGTGAAAAAACTGGTGGAAGTGATAAGGGAGAAAAGCGAGAAGAGAAAAACTACCAAGAAGAAGACAAAATAAATTTTATGCCCAAGAAGCCAGCCAAAAAAACCGGGCTCGATGCTCCGGTTCATAAGGATATAAGAGGGGAGATACGAAGGAATGATTTTTGCGGAGCGAAATTCAATGTCCTCTCCACCAAAGCCGGCTATTTCCGGAGCGGCGATTTTCATCCCAATATCCAATACGATGTGATCTTGAAAGGAAAATTCCGCCTCACGATGCGGAAAGGGAATAAAGATATAGTTTCTATAAAAGGCGAAAATGAATTCATAGAAATCCCGCCCAACACCCCGCATCTTTTTGAGGCCATTACTGATACCGTGATGCTGGAGTGGTGGAGCGGACCCTTTGAAGTCGGCTACTACGAGCCTTATCGGAAATTTGTGGAAGAGCAGTTTGGAAAAAAGAAATAATAAAATATAAAAAACAGAGCTAATATTTTAGCTCTGTTTTTTTATATAATAATATTTATAACTGTTTTATTAAATCCATTAATTCATTTGCTTTTGTCTTTATTTGTTCTTTAATATTTGACTCTTCTACTGGTTGAGTTGGTTCTATTTTATTTTTTTTTGGTTCAGTTGGTTTAATTCCGTAAACTTCGCAGATAGCTGAATAAAGAGCCCATGCTATTTCATTATATTCTTCTTGAAATTTTTTAACTTCTTCTTCGTTGTCGACAAAACAGCATTCTATTAGACAAGACCACGGTTTTATATCTCTTATCCATCCCAATCTTTTATGCCTCGTATCAGTATCGGGCTTTGCTCCTCTATTGCGAAATCTTGTGAGGCTACAGTATTTATCAATAATGGTTTGCGCTATCTTTCTTGATTTTTCTTCGCCTTCAAAATATAAAGTTTCTGCACCGTAACCGCCGCCCGCGTTTAAATGAATAGCAAGGGCCAGCCCATCGTCTAGATTTTTATATCTATTATTAACCCACTCTATTGATTTTATTAAGTTTAGATCGTCGGGTACCATCGCTACTTCAAAATCGTTTTCTAATAAAGGGATTAGCTTATCTCTGATTTTTATAGCTTCTTGTGATTCTGTAGTATTATTTGCGACCGCCCCAGGATCGTTAAGACTATGACCAGCATCTAAAATAATAATTTTTTTCATAGGTTTATGTTTAATTTATTATTTAGCTAAGTGGCCAAATAAATATTTATTTGGCCACCTTAGAAAGTTTATATCTCCTCAACAAGGGCACCGGGCGCGTATTTTTTAGTCCAATCAACTGAATTTTTTGCTCCTTGCTTTGAATTATAACCTTCTGACCAAGACACTATTTCACCGTTGACGGCTTTAAGCCGCCAATGGTAGTTGTTGTCATTACCTTTGTAAATTTGAAATTTAGCCATATTATTTACTTCTTATTTTTTTCTATTATAAGGGGACTGATTAGTTGGTTTTAAACTAATATTTTTTTCGAAAGCTTTCGACCTTATTGAATTTTCTGTTCTGCCCAACTTAAGTCCGATAACTCGAGTAGGCATGTTTTTTTTCGCAAACTGTTCTAATTCTCGGATCTCACTGGAGGTCCATTGTTTGCCGGAATTTCGGTTGTATTTAGCCATAGATTTTTTTTGGGCATATTTTAAAATTTAATTTTTTTTTAAAATATGCTATAATTGAATTATAAAACGCTATTACCCCTTGGGGTGTTGCGTATTTAGCAATAAAGGCGACTAAAGCTGACTAGGCACGGTCGTCTTTATTATTTAATAACTTAGTTTGCATTCTTCTAGTCGCCAACTCATAGCTTGTTTCGATACTCTAAATATAGTAGCCATTTCATCAACACTTTTTGCTTCCTTATATTTTTTAATAACAAAATTATTAGGCATCAGAAACATGGCAGCTCCTTTATCGGCAGATTTTTCTATTAATTTTTGGATGATCTCAGCCGGTAAAATAGTCTTATATTTTACAAAGTCTAAGAGATTTCTAATTTCTGGATCAAGGAATTGAACTATATGAAAGAGTTCGTGGGCCTTAGTAAATCTTTGTCTCTCTGGAGATGAGTCCATGTTATAATATACTAGAATTCTGTTTTCTGTTTTGTCATCAAATTCCCAATATCCATCAATGCCAGAGACAGGGCTAGAGAAACCAATATATTCTATTTTGTATCCAGAGAGATAATCTTCCAATAATTTAAACTCCATAGGTAATGAAAAATTACTTCCATTATTGACTATAATGTCATTAATAATTTCTTTAAAGTTTTTTAAAATTTTGTTTAGAAAAACGGTATAGAAATATAAATAACATGCAGGAATACCATTAATCTTTTTCAGATGCCATTCTTGATTACTTTTCCATCCGTAGTTCTTTTTTGATAAATTTTGCATAAGTTGTAATTAATTCAGTTTCTTTGGGCGAATAACCATTACTCCTTAAGGATTCGGTTATCATTTTAAAACTCGGCTTCTCTTTTTTGTCTAAAAGACCTATTGATTCTAAAAAATCTTTTAAAGTTATTCCTAGCCCGTCAGCTAACTGTTTGCTTGTCTTTAATGAAATAGATATTGAGTCTCCATTTTCAATTTTTGAGATATAGGCAGGCGAAAGTCCAGACTTCTCAGCTAATTCCTTGGAACTCAAGCCGATTTTTTCTCTTAATTCTTTAATAATTTGTCCCATATTTTTGTTTGTTATAAGTTTGTTTATAGGGCTATAAGAGTAGCATAGCATACTATTCACTAAAGTGCAATAGCAAATTCACCAAAGTTAATCACATTTTATCCACAGCTAATTAAAAACAAATTTTTTTATTTTCTGGCTTATTTAGCAAAAAAACGAGGGATAATCCTCGTTTTTTATATTTAAGTATTTTCTTATTTACTATATCCGCATCCTTTGCTGCTGCATTTAATACTGCCTTTGTCTTCTATTAAGAGGGCTCCGCAGTCTGGGCATTTTTCGCCGGTGGGTTTGCCCCAATAGGCGTTTTTACAGTCCGGGTATTTATTGCAGGCGTAGAAGGCGCCGCGGCGGCTGAACTTTTTCACTATCTCTCCCT
>JBAZOD010000072.1:0-4733 GCA_041648955.1 Patescibacteria group bacterium | reverse complement strand
TTTTTTATATTTTATTTTACTGAATTGATTACTTATTAATATGATAAAGAAAGAAAAAAAGCAAAATAATTTGCCAATGATACTCGTAATCCTTGATGGCTGGGGTATAGCTAAACCAGGAAAAGGAAACGCAGTGACTTTAGCAAAAACTCCGACAATGGACGGAATAACAAAAAAATATCCCTCGACGGAGTTATTTGCTCACGGCCGTTATGTTGGCTTGCCGCCGAAACAAGATGGTAATAGCGAAGCCGGGCACATGAACATTGGCGCCGGGAGAGTGGTGGAGCAAGATGCGGTTAAAATTAGCAAAAGTATAAACGACGGAACTTTTTTTAAGAATGCGGCTTTTTTGCAGGCGATAAAACATGCTAAGGATAATAAAGGAAAAGTGCATTTGATGGGGATGCTCTCAAACGGTATGAGCGCTCATAGTGAACCTGACCATATTTTAGCTTTGCTGACTTTGCTTGAAAAAAATAAAGTTAATAACATTTATTTGCATTTATTTACAGATGGTCGTGATTCGCCGAAATATGCTTCCTTGAAATTAATTGAGGAAATGCAAAAAAGTTTCAAAAATCAAGAGATAATTGCCACAGTAATGGGCAGATTTTACGCCATGGATAGAAAGAAAAAATGGGAGCGCACAAAAATGGCTTATGAGGCTTTAGTTTCTGGACGAGGACATGTTGCAGGGAGCGCCAGCGCCGCTATAACCGAGAGTTATAATAAAGGCAATAATGATGAATTTATAGAGCCATATGTAATTGATAAAAACGGCCAAATAGAAGATGGGGATAGTGTTATATTTTTTAATTTGCGATCTGATAGAGCTCGACAATTAGCTAAGATTTTTGTGCAAAAAGATTTTAATAATGATAATCCTGGTTCCCCCAAGAGAAGTAAAGTTTTTAAGGATTTGTGTTTTGTAGCTATGACTGATTTTGGACCAGACTTAGATTCTATTATTTCCGCTTTTCCAAGCGTTGATTTAAAGGAAACTTTGCCTATGATTTTTTCTGGCATAAAGCAGCTTTATTTGGCGGAAACAGAAAAATACGCCCATGTCACTTATTTTTTTAACGGTGGTTATTCTGGCAGAGTGGATGACGAAGATCAAGCGGTAATTTCCTCTCCCGATGTAAGATCTTATGATGAAACTCCTCCCATGAAATCAGAGGAATTAGCAAGAATGGTAATTTATGATTTAGGGAAGAAAAAATATGATTTTGTCCTTTTGAATTTTGCTGCCCCAGATATGATCGGCCACACTGGCAATTTGGCGGCTGGAGTAGAGTGCTGCGAGAAAGTCGATAAATATTTAGGAAAAATTATAAAAGCTTATTTAAAGGAAAAAGGAACGGTTCTAGTGACAGCTGACCACGGTAATGTGGAAGAAATGATAAATTTAAAAACCGGAGAGATTGATACTGAGCATTCAACCAATAAAGTTCCCTTTATTATGGTTAATAAGAAATTTTCTTCTCTTTCGGCGTTGGCGAAAAAAAATATGTTGAGAGAAGACGGGGTTCTTGGGGATATTGCGCCAACTATTTTGGAATTAGTCAATAAACAGAAGCCTAAAGAAATGACAGGCGTTAGTTTAATAAAAAAAGGAGGTAAATTATAAAAAAATGGCAAACAAGAAAAAAAATCAAGGCAGACCTAGGCCGGTAGTTTTAATTGTTTTGGATGGATGGGGTATTACTCAACCGTATACCGGTAATGCTATTAGCCAAGCCGATACGCCAAAT
Source organism: Patescibacteria group bacterium (assembly GCA_041648955.1). Taxonomy (GTDB): domain Bacteria; phylum Patescibacteriota; class Patescibacteriia; order Patescibacteriales; family JAQTRU01; genus JBAZOD01. The sequence goes on along the minus strand of JBAZOD010000072.1, from coordinate 2,976 downwards.
TTTAAGTCTTTTGTGTCCAGCTATCCTTCTATGACTTTGCGGGCATCAGGAGAAGCAGTTGGACTTCCTTGGGGCGAGGCAGGCAACAGCGAAGTTGGGCATTTAAATCTTGGCTTAGGGAAAATAATTTATCAGGATCTTCCCAGAATTAATAAAGCAATAAGCGATAATAGTTTTTATAAAAATAAAGTTCTTTTGGACGCGATAAAGCACTCCAAAGAAAAAAAGTCAAAATTACATTTGTTGGGATTGGTTTCATCTGGGAATGTCCATGCTTCCATAGAGCACTTGTATGCTTTGATGGCTATGGCTAAAGAAAAAAAAGCGGAAGAAGTTTATATTCATGTCATTCTTGACGGCCGTGATACCCCCTATAGCAGCGGCGTGGGTTTTATAAAAGATTTGAGCCGATATATAAACGAATGCGGAATTGGAGAAATTGCCACGATTTCCGGGCGTTTTTATGCCATGGATCGCGACAATCATTGGGATAGAACTGCTAAGGCTTATTTGGCTATGGTTAAGGGGGAAGGGAAAAAGGGGGAGGATGTTATAAAAGTTTTGGAAGAAAGCTATAAAAAGAAAATTTACGATGAAGAATTTGTCCCGACCGTAATCACAAAGGGAGGCGAGCCTGTCGCTAAAATTGAAAATGGAGATAGTTTAATATTTTTTAATTTCCGCCCTGATCGTGCTCGACAAATCGCCAAAGCTTTCTGTTTGCCAGGGTTTAATAAATTTGATAGCTGGGAATATCAAAAAGATTTATTTTTTGCTGGTTTTATAGAATATGAAAAAGATTTGCCCATGGAAGTTGTTTTTCCAGCTGAAGATTGCGCTAATACTTTAGGCGAAGTGATATCTCGGGCAGGTTTGAAACAACTGCGGATAGCGGAAACAGAAAAATACGCTCATGTCACTTATTTTTTTAATGGCGGTCAAGAAGCAAAAAGCGAAGGCGAAACTCACGAGTTAGTACCTTCGCCGCAGGTGGCTTCTTATGATTTGAAGCCGGAAATGTCAGCCGCGGGAGTAACGGAAAAAGTTTTAAAAGCGATAGAAAATGATACTTATGATTTTATTTTAGTTAATTTTGCCAACGCCGATATGGTTGGACACACTGGCAATATCCAGGCGGCCATCAAAGCGGTCAGTTTTGTCGATAAATGCTTGGGGAAAGTAGTAAATAGCGCCCTGGACAGGGGCGGAGTCATCTTGGTAACAGCCGATCACGGCAATGCGGAGGTGATGTTCAATATGCAGACCGGATCAATAGATAAGGAACACACAGCCAACCCCGTGCCATTTATACTGATAGGAAAAGAGTTTGAAGGTAAAACTATCGGTTTTCAGGAAATTCCCGGCAACGATCTAAGTTTGGTTAATCCTCAGGGCATTCTCTCCGATATTGCTCCGACAATTTTGAAAATATTAGATCTTTCCAAGCCGAGAGAGATGACGGGCAGGAGTTTGATTTAAAATTTTTATGGTTTTAAACAACGGAGGAGAAAATTTTATAGATAGACTGAATATTGAGTCAAGAAAGTATCGGGCGATATTTTTTAAGCCCATGCTTATCTTCTTTGATAGAATTGGGTTGACGCCAAATATGCTTTCCGATATTCGTCTTTTTTTCGGCGTCATTTTTTTAATTTGGTTTTATTATGGCGATAAAGTATTTGCCGCCGTTTTTCTTTTATTTGTTTTATTTTTAGATACTTTCGACGGAGCCTTGGCCAGATTTCAGAACAAAGATTCAGATCGCGGAAAATTTTTAGATACTCTTATTGACTCTATCATTTATTCTCTAGTTACCTTGTCTCTTCTTTTTTTAGATATAAACGTTTTTTTTATCGCTTATAATATTTTTATTATCCCTGTTGCCTATCTATTAAGAATAATAAAAAAACAAGAATTTATTGGTTCAGATTGGGTTATAAAGCCGTATTCGCAATTAAGCTTTCTTAAAGTGATTGTAATTATTCCTTTTTTCCTATTTGTTTTTTTTCAAATTAATTTTCTTGAATTTGCTTTACTTTTTGATAATATTTTAGCGACCGTTTTAAGTATTTATTATCTTATTTTTATCCAGTCTAGGTGGAAAAAAGTTTATGGAAAATAGCTTAGAAATTTTTTTTGCAATTTTTTGGCTTTTTTTACCGGCGGCTTTTGCCAATATGGCGCCCGTAATATTTAATTGTTTGCCGGTTTTGGCAACTCCTATTGATTTGGGCGCTAATTTGGCTAATAAAAGAATACTTGGCAGCCATAAAACCTGGCGCGGGCTCGTAGTTGCGCCCCTCTTAGCTTGGGTAATAATAGGAATTCAAAGTACTTTATATCCTTTTCCTGCCGGCATGACAATGATAGATTATGGCAAATCTAATATTGGCTGGTTTGGTTTAATTCTTGGTTTCGGGGCGATTTTAGGTGATGCCGGAAAAAGTTTTATAAAACGTCGCTTGAATATACCGCCTGGCGGTAATTTTTTTATAGCTGATCAAATTGATTGGATTTTAGGCGCACTGATTGCCGGCAGTTTATTTTATTCTTGGCCGTTAGAAGTTTGGGCTATAGCGATAATTATGTTTGGCTTATTGCATCCTTTGGCTAATATTATTGGCTATTGGTTCGGACTGAAGAAAAATAAGTTTTAAATTATCCTTTTAAAAAATTATAATTCTATAAAAAATAGTTCCCGCGTTGGGAACTATTTTAATTTTAAATTATGGTTTTTTTAAAAAAGTATATAACTAATAAAACTCACCAAAAATCCAGTTAACCCGCCAACTAAAACTTGCGCTGGAGTATGTCCGATTTTTTCCAAAAGAAGCGGGTAGCTTCTGTCCAACATCTCATCTTCATCTAAGTCTTTAACTAAAGCATTTAATGTTTGTCCGTGTTGCCCCAGATAACGTCTAAGTCCGACAGCATCGCGAATAACGATGATGGCGAAAATAAGACTGAAGGCGAAAA
>JBAZOD010000071.1:0-4937 GCA_041648955.1 Patescibacteria group bacterium | reverse complement strand
TTCCCTTCGAGTCAAGACTCGGTTATCCAACAAAAGAACAGGCGAGAGCAACACCCAGGAAGTTTTTCTTGGTGATTTTCCTTTGATGACAAAAAAAGGAACTTTTATCGTTAATGGCATAGAAAGAGTCGTGGTCTCTCAGCTGATCCGCAGCGCGGGCGTTATTTTCACTTCCGAATTTGTGAAAGGAAAAAAATGCTACGGCGCCAAAATTATTCCTAACCGCGGGGCTTGGTTAGAAATAGAAACCGATGTCAACAAAGTTATCTGGGTCAGAATAGACAGAAAAAGAAAAGTGGCAATAACTTCTTTGCTTCGGGCTTTTGGCTATGACAGCGATGAAAAGATAAAGTCTTTATTCCTTACCAAGGAAGGATTTATCAACGGCAAGGAAGAATCAAATAGAAAAGTGACGCAGGAAGAAATAATGAGCTACGTGGAAGCAACCATCGGCAAGGATGTGGCGAAGAATGAAGCCGAGGGCTTGCAGGAAGTATATAAGAGAATCCGGCCGGGAGATTTGGCTGCGACTGATAATGCCCGCCAGTTGATTTATTCTATGTTCTTCCGATTTGACCGTTATGATTTCGGACGCGTCGGCCGCTACAAATTGAACAGAAAATTCAGTTTTGATATTCCTAATAATAAAGAAAATAGAATTTTGAGAAGAGAAGATTTGGTGGCTGTCATCAAGGAAGCCATCAGATTGAATATCACCGGCGAACAAGAAGATGATATTGACCATTTGGGCAATAGACGGGTGAGAGCGATCGGTGAATTGATTCAAAATAGATACAGAGTTGGTTTGGCGAGAATGGAAAGAATAATCAAAGACCGCATGAGCACCGCTGACATGAACAGCCTTACTCCGAACAAGCTTATAAACGCTCGTCCGGTGATTAGTGTTGTAAAAGAATTTTTCATGTCTTCTCAGCTTTCTCAATTCATGGATCAAACTAATCCTTTAGCTGAATTGGAGCACAAGCGACGTTTGTCAGCCATGGGTCCGGGAGGCTTAACCCGCGAACGAGCTGGATTTGATGTTCGCGATGTACATACCACTCACTATGGCCGAATTTGTCCGATTGCCACCCCAGAAGGTCCGAATATCGGTTTGGTCGGGCATTTAGCCAGTTATGCCAAGCTTAATAAATATGGATTTTTGGAAGCCCCTTACAGAAGGGTTCTTCATGATATAAAAAATGATCCGGCGATTACCGCTGGAAAAATCGCCCGCGGAGATATCTGCGAAGTCGGAGAATTGACTGCCGAAGATTTGGACGGGCAAAAAAATATTTTGTATGAAAAGATAGATGACGGCAAAAAAGGAAAAGTTGTTGTTAAGGCTGGGGAAAAAATCAGCAAGGAACAAGCATCTCTCCTGGCGAAAAAACTTGATAGCCGGGTTCTTATCCCGATCAAACCGGTTGTTACCGACGAAATAGTTTATTTGGATTCTTTTGAAGAAGAAAAATATATTGCCACTTCCGCTACTACTCCGATTGATAGCGACGGTCATTTTATGGTAGAAAAATGCGAAGTGAGAAAATTCGGCCAGCCGGGAACAGAAGAAACTTCAAAAGTTGATTTCTTTGGCGTGGCTGCTAATCAGATTATTTCCATTGCTACTTCTTTGGTTCCTTTCATGGAACACAACGACGGCCAAAGAGCTTTGATGGGAACAAACATGCAACGTCAGGCTGTGCCTTTGATAAAAAGCGAGGCGCCGATTGTCGGTACCGGAATTGAAGCGCGAGCGGCGCAGGACTCTGGCCATGTAGTGATTGCAGAAGAAGACGGTGAAATTACAAAATCCGATTCTGGCTCTATAGAAATGAGAAACAAAAAAGATAAAACGATTAAATATGATTTAGTTAAATTTTTACGCTCCAACTCTTCTACTTGTATTAACCAGCGGCCGATTGTTGATGTGGGGGATAAAGTTAAAAAAGGCCAGGTCTTGAGCGACGGTCCGGCAATTGATAACGGCGAATTGGCTTTGGGAAGAAATGCCTTAGTGGCTTTCATGACTTGGGAAGGCTTCAACTATGAAGACGCGATTGTTATTTCCGAACGCTTAGTGAGAGAGGATGTTTATTCTTCCATTCATATAGAAAATTACACAATTGATGTCCGCGATACAAAACTCGGACCGGAAGTTATTACTAGCGATATTCCAAATATTTCCGAAGAGAAATTAAAGAATCTTGATGAGCAGGGAATAATTAGAATCGGGGCTGAAGTTTCTTCCGGTGATATTTTGGTCGGAAAAATTACTCCGAAAGGAGAGACCGAATTGTCTGCGGAAGAAAAATTACTCCGAGCCATTTTCGGCGAGAAGGCTAAAGACGTCAGAGATTCATCTTTGTATTTGGAACACGGCGAACACGGCAAGGTAGTTGATATAAAGATTTTTTCCCGCGAAGAAGGCGACAAACTGCAGGCGGGAGTTTTGACTTCGGTTCAGATTTCTGTGGCTAATTTGAGAAAAATTCAAGTTGGAGATAAAATGGCCGGCCGTCATGGCAACAAGGGCGTTATTTCTAAAGTGGTTTTGGAAGAAGATATGCCTTATTTGGAAGACGGCACTCCGATTGATGTGGTCTTGTCTCCTTTGGGAATTATTTCCCGTATGAATCTGGGGCAGTTATTGGAAACTCATTTGGGCTTTGCCGCTTCGAGGCTTGGCTACAAAATAGCAACGCCGGCGTTGAATGGCGTTACCCAGGAGCAGATCAGGGGAGAATTGCGGAAAGCCGGTTTGCCGGAAGACGGCAAGGTGGTTTTGCATGATGGAAAAACCGGAGAAAAATATAATAATAAAGTAGCGGTCGGCTGCATGTATATGTTGAAGCTTAACCATATGGTTGAAGATAAGATTCACCAGCGCTCAATCGGTCCTTACTCTTTGATAACCCAGCAGCCTTTGGGCGGCAAGGCTCAATTCGGCGGCCAGCGTTTCGGAGAAATGGAAGTTTGGGCTCTTGAAGGCTATGGCGCAGCGCATACTTTGCAAGAAATTTCGACTATCAAGTCCGATGATGTTCCGGGCCGAAGCAAAGCTTATGAGGCGATCATAAAAGACGAAAAGATAAGCAAGCTTAACGTTCCTGAATCGTTCAATGTTTTGGTCCGCGAATTAAAGGGCTTATGTTTGGACGTTGAACTTTTGGGCGGAACCAGCAAGCGGGAAGAAGAGGAAGACCTGGGCGATGGTAAAGATTATAGAAAAAAATAAATTTTTTCAATTCGTAATATTAAATAAAAATTGAAAATTATCATAATATAATATGCTAAACCCAATAAGAACAACTGACTTTGACGCTATCAAGCTGAAGCTGGCTTCGCCAGAAAATATTTTGGCTTGGTCTTTCGGCGAAATCGTCAGGCCGGAAACAATAAATTATAGAACCCAAAAGCCGGAAAAAGACGGTCTGTTTTGCGAAAAGATTTTTGGTCCGGCAAAAGATTGGGAGTGCTCCTGCGGAAAATACAAAAAAATCCGCTACAAAGGCATAGTTTGCGACAAGTGCGGAGTGGAAGTAACCAGAAGCATCGTCCGCCGGGAAAGAATGGGGCACATCACCCTCCAATCTCCCTGCGCCCATATTTGGTTTTTGCGCGGAATTTCTTCCAAGATCGGCTTGCTTTTGAATCTCGGCATCCAATCTCTGGAAAGAGTTGTTTATTTTGCCAGCTTTATCGTTACTGACGTTGATGAAGATCTGAAGAACGCTACCCTGGAGCAGATTAAGGGTGAATACAAACAGAAGAAAAAATCCATTGAAGCTGATTTCGCCAGACAGATAGGGGAAATAAAAAATCAGAAAGGCAAATTTTTGCAGGAAGGAAAATCGGAAGATAAAATTGAAAAAGAAATCGGTTCAGAAATAGACGCCATCATGAAAGCGAAAGAGGAAAAAATCGCCAAGCTGGACAGCGCTTTCAGCCAAGCTCAGAAAGAGTTAAAAGATCTGAAGCCTCTTTTGATAATTTCCGAAGATGCTTATCAGAATTTAAGTTTGAAATACGGACATATTTTTGAAGCCGGCATCGGCGCGGAAGCGGTGAGAAAACTTTTGGAAAGAGTTGATTTGGAAAAAAATATTAAAGATTTGGAAAAAGAATTGGAAGGCGCCATTGATTCAAAAGTGGAAAAATTAATAAAACGCCTGAAGCTTTTGAAAAGCTTGTCCACTAATAACATTCGTCCAGAATGGATGATTTTGAATATAGTTCCAGTTATCCCGCCGGATTTGCGTCCGATGGTCGCTTTGGATGGGGGACGATTTGCCGCTTCTGATTTGAATGATTTATATCGCCGGGTAATAAACAGAAATAACCGCTTGAAGCAATTGATCGGCTTAAACGCGCCGGAAGTTATTTGCCGCAATGAAAAAAGAATGTTGCAGGAAGCGGTTGATGCTTTGATTGATAATTCTGCCCGCCACTCAAAGACCGTAGTTGCTTCTACCGGCCAAAAGAGACAATTGAAATCTTTGGCTGATTCCTTGAAAGGAAAGCAGGGCCGTTTCCGCCAGAACTTGTTAGGTAAGAGAATCGACTATTCCGGACGAAGCGTTATCGTGGTAAATCCAAAATTAAATTTAGACCAATGCGGTTTGCCGAAAATAATGGCCTTGGAGCTTTTCAAGCCGTTCATTATCAGCAAACTTATAAAAAAAGAAATAGTTCATAATGTCAGAAGCGCTTCCCGCTATATTGAAGCCGGTTATGACGAGGTTTGGGATATTCTGGAAGATATCGTAAAGAAATCTTACGTTCTCCTGAACCGCGCTCCTACTTTGCATCGCTTGGGCATCCAGGCTTTCAAACCGATTTTGATTGAAGGCAAGGCGATCCAAATTCATCCTTTGGTTTGCAGCGCTTTTAATGCTGACTTTGACGGAGACCAAATGGCTGTTCATGTGCCTTTG
>JBAZOD010000070.1:0-4986 GCA_041648955.1 Patescibacteria group bacterium | reverse complement strand
ATTATCGACCGCCAGGGGGAACCTGTATCGACACAATAGGTACGGGTGGGACAGCAGCTTTGTGCTGTTTAGAAGAAGCCAAGGTAGAGGGTGAAACTTGTACTTATAGCTCTGATTGTAGTTCTAATTATTGTGTTGACGGTTATTGTTGCAATAGCACTTGCAGCGGAACTTGCCAGGCCTGCAATGTTGCCGGTAGTTTAGGCACTTGTGCTAATATCCCAGCGGGTACAGATCCGTCTAGCGAATGCTCTTCAACAACTTGTACTAATTATATTTATGGCTGGAATGGTAATACTTGTGCAAAATATTCCAGTAACTCATCCAATAATGGTATGTGTAATGGATCCGGGTCATGCTCATCAGTGACTGAGTCATGCACTGGCGTTGGAACTATTGCTTCTAGTTGCGGAAGCGCAGGATGCAAAAAAACTTGCGTAACCGGAGCTCTAGCAACCGGTTATGATACGGTGGGAGAAATTTGTTATATATCCAACGAACCGGCAGCTTGCACTTCTCCAGCTACCTGTAATATCAACGGCTATTGCGTGGCTTGCGGCAATGGAGTAGTGGAATCCGGCGAATCATGCGATGACGGCAATACTTCCTGGACAATTGGCACTTGTGCGGGTAATTGCTTAGGGACTAATTATTATACCTTTCCTACTAGTTATTGGGGAAATGGCTTAAATCCATATGCTGGCAATGATTATTGTATTAATAATGGTTGGCATAGGCAAGCCAGCAATATTGAATTTTACTCTTTCAATTCTTTTACTACGGATAGCGCGCAGATGATTTATCATCAGTATAGTCCGTCTGTGTATCCAGCATCACTTACTTCAACTACTTGGTATACTTATAGTACTTATTACAATTATCCCAGCCTTATTACCACCTGGTATTATTATTTCGGCGTGCCGGGTGTGAGAACCTATATTTCTTCTAGTATTATAAGAATATTTGACTACCAGCATAGTAGTACCAATGTTGTTTATCAATATCTTCATGCTATAAATGAAATTTGGTGTGCCGACTAATAGATTTTAAGATGGAAAATTTACTTAAAAAAATTGAAGAATTACGAGAACGCCTCCTCAAAACCTGGAGGCTTCTTGATATTGATAACCAGAAATCTAAAGTTAAAATTTTAAAATCAGAAATGAATAAAACTGAGTTTTGGAATGATAGAGAGCGGGCAGTGAAAGTGGGCCAAGAAGTGGAGGAGCTGGATAGTGAAATAAAAAAATGGGAAGAATTACTTAAAGAAATAACTGAGTTAGAGGAATTAGTTGCTGTCGGGAATAAAGAAGGGGATTTATCTATTGAAAAAGAAGCTAATATTAAGTATGAGGAACTGTTAAAGAAGTTTGAAAGTTTGGAATTTCAAGTTTTGTTTTCTGGAAAATACGATGAAAGCAATGCAATTTTGTCTATTCACGCCGGCACGGGCGGAGTAGATGCCCAGGATTGGGCGGAAATTTTGATGCGGATGTTTTTGCGATTTGCGGAAAAAAGAAAATGGAAAACAGAAATTTTAGATAAAAATATGGGCAATGAAGCAGGTATAAAAAGTATTAGTATTTTAATTACCGGCCGCTGGGCTTATGGCTATCTGAAGAGTGAATCAGGAGTTCACCGCTTAGTGAGAATTTCTCCCTTTGACGCCGAGCAAATGCGCCACACTTCTTTCGCTTTGGTGGAGGTTATTCCAGAATTGCCGGAAACCGCTGATATAGAAATAAAAGATGAAGATTTGCGGATTGATGTTTTTCGTTCTTCTGGACCAGGCGGGCAGAGTGTAAACACGACTGATTCGGCGGTTAGGATTGTCCATAAACCGACGAATATAACCGTCACTTGCCAAACTGAGCGATCTCAGCATCAAAATAAAGAAACGGCTCTGAAAATATTGAAATCTAAGTTATATAAATTGCAGGAAGAGGAAAAAGAAAAAGAAGAAAAAAAAATGCGCGGAGAAGCGCAAAAAGCGGAATGGGGAAAACAAATTCGATCTTATGTCATGCAACCCTACAGAATGGTGAAAGATCATCGGACGAATTTTGAAACATCAGATATTAACGCGGTTTTAGACGGAGAGCTGGAAGGATTTATGGAAAGTTATTTGAGGGAAACGCACGGCGCTTAAAAATTAAAAATTATTGTCTATCAATGGGCAAGGCTAAAATATTTTTAATTTCCTGTTTATTTTTTATCGCCGGCATTGCCATCGCCTCTTTTTTACCATTGTCTTGGTTAGCGCTAGGCTTATGGTGGTTTGCCGGCATGGTCGGCTGCGCGGTAATTTTAATTTTATTTTTTAAAAATAAAAAAGTTTTTCTCTTCGCTCTTTGGGTTTTATTTTTACTTTCGGGAATTTGGCGTTATTCCATTTCCTTGCCTCAAAATACGCCGGATAAAATTTGGTATTATAACGGAGGAGAAGAAGAAATAATCGGTGTGATTTGCAACGAACCAGATATTAGGGAAACTAATGTGAAATATGAAATATGTGTGAGCGGGATAGGTTTATCGCATCTCAAAATCAGCGGAAAAATTCTTGCCACAGCAAATTTGTATCCACTTTTTAATTACGGAGATAAGATAAAATTTAATTGCGAATTGAAGGCGCCAGAAAAATTTAATAATTTTTCTTATGATCGCTATTTGGCGCGTTTCGATGTTTATTCAGTTTGCTATTATCCGAAAATAGAAATTATTCAAGGCGGGGGAGGCAATTATTTTTACAAAAAAATTTTTTCTCTGAAAGAAAAATTTTATAATGCAATTAATTATGGCCTGCCTGAACCCGAGTCCAGTTTAGCTGGTCCTTTGATTCTTGGGTATAAAAAGGGAGTTTCCGTTTATTGGCAGGAAAAATTTTCAGAGTCTGGTCTTAGCCATATTATGGCTATTTCCGGAACAAATATCAGCATCTTGGCGGCGGCGGTGATGATTTTACTTCTGGGTGCGGGGCTGAGCCGTCAGCGGGCGTTTTGGCTGGCAAGTTTATTTTTGTTTTTCTATGTTATCTTGGTCGGAGCGCCGGCTTCAGCAATGCGCGCGGGAGTGATGGGTTTTTTGGTGCTTTGGGCGATGAAATTAGGCCGGCTTAACAAATTAACTAATTCTTTAGTTTTAGCCGCGGTAATTTTGTTTCTTGTAAATCCTAAACTCTTGCGAGATGATGTTGGCTTTCAACTTTCTTTTTTGGCGATTTTAGGTATGATCTATTTCCCGCCTATTTTCGAGAACTGGTTGAGTAAAATCAGTAATATCGAAAAAATTCCAAAATCTTTAAAAATTATTTATGATATTTTCAGTCTGACTATAGCGGCGCAAATTTTCACTTTGCCGATAATGGCTTTAAATTTTTCTCAGATTTCTCTAATTGCGCCCATAAGTAATTTGTTAGTTTTGTGGTGTTTGCCTTTTTTAACAATAGCGGTTTTGGTTTCTATGATTCTGGGAGCAATTATCCCGCCCCTAGCTCCTCTCATTTTTTTTCCATCATTGTTTTTATTAAAATATATATTATTAATAGTTGATTGGCTGCCAAAAATTCCTTACGCATATGTCAAGATTGATTATTTTTGGAAAGGGTGGATAGGTCTGTATTATTTATTTTTTATTTATTTAATAATATGTACAAGAAACAAAAAGTGGCCTTGAGAAAACATAGAAAAAAGCGCGGGAAGCAAATAGGCAGTTTGCGCTATTAGGGAAAATCTCCCCAACCCCCGTTATCAAGGGGGAAATTACAAACAAAAAACCGAGAATTACCCGGTTTATTGTTTATTTCTAATTTTTCGTTTATTTTGCTTTTTTAGCCATTGTTCTGATGCAGGCAGTACAAACTTTTGTTTTCACTCCTTCTATTTTTTTCGATTGCAGATTTATATGCTGTCTTTTCAGGGTTTTGATTTTGGAATGAGAACGACTGGCGCCCTTAGTGGAACCGCGGCCGCAAAGATCACATTTTCTTCCCATAAGTTTTAGTATTTAGGGGCTAGCATTTAATATCTAGCGCAAATTTATTATTAAGGTTTTATATTTGTTAAACTAACACGTTTTGAAAAAAATGGCAAGATGTGATAAACTAATAATTAATAACCAAGAAGCAATAATCAAATAAACTCTTATGATTAATAAATTAATAATAATTTTTGGTTATTGAAATTTGATTATTATTTGTAATTTGATTATTGGAATTTAATATTTTATGGAAATAATTTTTTCTTTAATTGTAATACTTTTTTCAGCAATTATTCATGAATATATGCATGGCTGGATGGCGGACCGTTTAGGAGATCCGACCGCCAAAGATCTGGGAAGATTAACGCTTAATCCAGTTGCTCATATTGATTTATGGGGCTCAATAATATTACCAGCTCTTATTTATATTTTTACTGCTGGCGGCCTTATTTTCGGCTATGCTAAGCCGGTCCCATTTAATCCTTATAATTTACGAGATCAAAAATACGGATCAGCCAAAGTTGCCCTAGCCGGTCCGATGGCGAATCTTATTACGGCCTTATTTTTTGGTTTATTGTTGAGATTTTTAGGTTTTGGGAACCAGGATTTAGCCATTTTATTAGCAATAATCGTCCGAATAAATTTAGTTTTAATGATTTTTAATTTGTTGCCGATTCCGCCCCTTGATGGTTCAAAAGTTATAATGCCGTTTTTGCCGTATAGCTGGCAAGAAAAAATGATAAAAATGGAGCAATATGGGATAATTTTGGTTCTTATTTTTATTATGTTCGGCTTTCCTATAATTATTCCCATAATTAGCTTTTTCTTTAATCTAATTGTGGGAATTTAAGCAGTTAATAGCCAATTGTTGATAACCAATTATTATCACTTGACTTATTTCGGGGATTTTGCTAAATTAAAATAGCAATAAAAATTATACACATCCCGATTATTCGGGATTGTTTTAGTATTTTCCGCTGGAGATGTCTTCCTGCAAAAATAGGGGTGAGA
>JBAZOD010000069.1:0-4991 GCA_041648955.1 Patescibacteria group bacterium | reverse complement strand
GGCCGGCAATATGGATAGAGCTTATACGGCGGTTGCCACTCCGGTTCTTGACCATTTTTCTCATGATCTTACCTTATCTGCTAAATGGGGCAGAGTTAATGTTTGTGTTGGTCGAGAAAAAGAAACGGAAGCTATTTTTCAAATTTTAGAAAGCGGCAAAACCGGGATCATCCTTGTCGGGCCGGTAGGCGCCGGTAAAAGAACAATTATTGAAGGCATTGCCCAGCTGATGGTCGAAGAAGATGTGCCGAAATTTTTGAAAGACAAAAGATTGCTTGAACTTGATGTGGCAAGATTGGTAAGCGGCGCTACGCCCGCGCAAGCGCAAGAAAGGCTTTTGGTTATAATTGATGAAATCAGACGGGCGGGAAATATCGTTTTGAGCATAGAGGATATAGAAAATTTAGTTGGAATTACCGGCGGCGGCGAAGAAAGTCTGGAATTGTCAGAGGTTCTGTCTGATGCCTTGAATAGAAGATATCTTTTTTGCCTGGCCTCTGCTACTGACGAAAATTATGTAAAATATATAGAAGGCCAGGCTTTGGGTAATATTATGGAGAAAGTGGAAGTAAAAGAACCGGCCGGTAATCAAGCGATCCAAATGGCTGAAAGCCGGATTGGAATGATGGAAGGGAAATATGGAGTGTATTTTTCTTATAGTTCAATTGAACAGGCTGTTAAGCTTTCCAGCCGGTATATCCATGATAAATATTTGCCAGCTAAGGCGATTGATATTCTGGAAGCGACAGCCGTGAAAGTAAGCCGCCGTTCTGCCAATGACCCGGATAAATCTTTATGTACGGAAGAAGATGTGGCAGAGGTTGTCGGAGAAATGACTCATATCCCCATGAAAAAAATTACTGCCAGCGAAGGCAAGGATCTTCTGAATTTGGAAGAAAAAATACACGAGCGGATGATTGACCAGAAAGAAGCGGTGGACGCAGTGGCGGCCAGCTTGCGCCGCGCCCGAACGGAGTTGCGGGAGGGAAAGCGGCCGATAGCTAACTTTTTATTTTTGGGGCCGACGGGCGTGGGTAAAACCGAGTTAGCTAAAACTGTCGCTGATATTTATTTTGGAGATAAGAAATATTTAGTTCGCATTGATATGAGTGAGTATCAATTAGCGGATAGCGTGAAAAAAATGATCGGCGACGTGGACGGAACGCGCGGTTATCTCACAGAGGCGGTTCGAAAACAACCATTCTCTTTGATTTTATTGGATGAATTTGAAAAAGCTCATCCGGAAATTCTTAATTTATTTTTGTCCTGTTTTGATGATGGACGAATGACTGACGGGCAGGGGAGAACCATTGATTTCACTAATTCTATTATTATCGCCACTTCAAACGCCGGTTCAGTTTTTATTCAAGAGGAAGTAGTGGTTGGAACAGATATAGAAAAAATAAAAGAAGAATTAATAAATAAACACCTTAATAAGATAATGCGGCCAGAGCTTATCAACCGTTTTGATGGCGTAGTTGTTTTTAAGCCATTATCAGAAAATGATATAGTGAACATAACGAAATTAATGTTAAAAGATACCGAGAAGATGCTTCTTGGTAAAGGAATAAATATGCGAACAGAAGAAGAGGGCGTTGCTAAATTAGCCAAAGCCGGCTATGATCCGAAATTCGGTGCTCGGCCTCTACGCCGCTTGTTGCAGGATAAAATTGAAAATGAAATTGCTAATAAAATTTTAGCGGGTGAGTTAGTGAGGCGCGATACGGTGGTGATTAATAGCGAAGGGCAGATTGAAATAGAAAAGGGGAGGGAGTTATAAAAAACACGAAAACAATTTTTTGTCATCTCGGAATGAGCGGAGCGAATGAGAGATCTTTAATATTTCGCAAACGGCAATGACAAGATATTTTTATCTCTATCCGCGTATTATAGATTTCTCATCCCGAAGCGTCGGGATTCGAAATGACAAAGTAAAAATAAAAAAAGGACGTTCTGATGAACGTCCTTATTGCGGAGTGGATGGCGAATTTACGCTATCATTTCCGCGTGCTTCTCGTCTCGCCTCCCGTACATTCGGATATTTTCCAATTCCGAATGGCAGGTGATTACCCCGGTAGCTTGGTCAAGGCGGAGGCAAATAGAAAATCCTCCGCTCCTTATTTGGCTTTTGACTGTGTCCGTGATTTCGGGTACAGCAGTGAGCGGGCCATATTCTTGGATTTTTTCCATGGCCGATCCTGCAATTTCCGTGCACATTCTTCCTACGATCAGAAGAATGTTTCCTTTACCTGGAAATTTTACCGTCTTATGGATCCACGGACTTATTTGATTCTGAGTCGGTTTTTGATGGCGATTGTGATTTGTGTCAGTTCCCTGCGGTTTCTTCGAAAAAATTCTTCCCATCCCTGTTTCCCCTTGTTTTTTTCAAGTTATTTGTTTGGCTTCTTTTTTCTCCACCCTCATAGAGAAAAACCTAAACTTTAACCTCCTTTCTTTTTGTTGTTGAATTGTGGTAAAATGAGCAAAGAATGCTTAATTTAAGCATCCTATATTAAAAATATGATAAAATTATTATAGGCTATTTTATTAAAAAAGTCAAATGGGGTTAAATTATTTAGCTATTTTTAGCGGAACGATTATCTTATCAGCTGTATTTACTTTGGCGGTTAAATATGTGGCGAATAGATTAAATATAGTTGATAAACCGGAATTGAACAGGAAAATTCATAAAAAAAATATACCTCTTCTCGGGGGCATGGCAATTTTTTTGTCTTTTTTTCTGATGATTTTTTTATTCCGCGATCGAATTTTAGCCGGTAATTTAGAAGTTCATCATTTAATCGGGTTTTTTGTCGGCGCTTGTTTTTTGATGATAGGTGGAATTTTGGATGATAAATATAATCTTAACCCCGGTCAACAATTAATTTTTCCGCTTTTGGCGATTGCGAGCGTTGTAGTTGGCGGTGTGGGAATAGAAAAAATTACCAATCCTCTCGGCGGCTTATTTTATTTAGACCAAGTAAAATTTTCAATTCTCGCTTGGGGAGGAGAGACCCGTTATTTTGTTTTCTTAGCCGATGGCTTTACGATTATTTGGTTGATGGGCATGATGTATACAACCAAGCTTTTGGATGGAATTGACGGTTTGGTGAGCGGAGTAGCTGCTATCGGCGGCCTGATAATTTTCCTTTTTACAATTACGACAAAATATTACCAGCCGGACATCGGCTTAGCGGCTTTGATTTTTTCCGCTTCTTGTTTCGGTTTTTTAATTTTTAATTGGCATCCGGCCAAAATATTTTTAGGCGAAGGCGGTTCGCTTTTGCTTGGCTTTGTTTTGGGGGTGCTAGCTATTATTTCCGGAGGAAAGATTGCCATCGCTTTGCTTGTCATGGGAATCCCGATTTTGGATGTAGCTTGGACGATTATCCGTCGGATGCTAGCCGGGAAAAATCCTTTCAAATTTTCAGACCGTTTGCATCTGCATTTTCGTTTGTTTGATTCTGGCTTGGGACAAAGAAAAACCGCTTTGATTTTTTATTTTTTAGCTTTGATTTTCGGAGCAAGCGGTTTATTTTTGCAAAGCCTCGGTAAAGCTCTGGCTTTGATGATTTTATTTTCCATTATGGCAGTTTTGGTTATCGTATTTAGCTATTTTGATAAGAAAAAAATATGAAGAAAATAATTTTATTTTTTATTTTACTATTATTAACCGGTTGCGCGCTGGATAAAAATTCTCCGCGCCAAGAAAACAATATGTCCGCAACTAAAAATATTTTGATGGTAGTAGCCCCCAAGGATTTTCGCGACCAGGAATATAATGATCCGAGAGAAATTTTTTCTGAAGCCGGGTTAAATGTAAAGGTGGCGTCAATCCAGGGCGGTACAGCCACGGGAGTAGATGGCACAGAAGCTACGATCGATTTGACAATCAGCCAAGTTGATCCTAGCCAATTTGACGCAGTAGTTTTTATCGGCGGTCCAGGAATGATTGAAATTTTAAATGATGAAACCATGCAAGTTTTAGCGAAGAAATTTTATAAATCAGAAAAAATTACAGCTGCAATTTGCGCCGCTTCCGGCGTGTTAGCGCAAGCTGGGATTTTACAAGGCAAAAATGCTACAGGTTGGTCTGGAGTCCGCGACATTTTGGAAAAAAATGGAGCTCTGTTTTCGGATGAGGGCGTGGTAGAGGATGGAAAAATTATTACCGCCGACGGGCCAGCTTCGGCCTGGAAATTTGGAGAAGAGATCGTAAAGGCTTTACAGTAAAAATATTTTTAAACTTATGAAAAAATTAGCCAAACTTTATTTAGTTTTATGTTGGGCTTTTTTTGTTTTTTCCCTATTAAGCATGCCGATGCAAAAAATGAGCCAATCCTCAGAAATTACTTTTTCTGACAAAGGAATTCATCTTATTTTTTTCGGAATTTTATCCTATTTAATTATTCTAGCTGGCCTGGAGTTTAAAAAAATAAATTTTAAGATTTTAGTAATTTTTAGTTTTTTGGTCAGCCTTTTTTATGCGCTTATCTGCGAGTACATTCAAAATTTTGTCCCCGGACGAGAAGCGAGCATCTGGGATTTATCAGCTGGAATATTAGGAGCGATTTTAGCTGTTATTTACGCTTTTATTATATTTTATAAATTTAAGCCGAAAATTTTAGTTCATATTTGCTGTGTTGGCTGTGGAGTTTATGTTTCTCAGGAATTAAGAGAGGATTATAATCCGATTTTGTATTTTTATAATCCAAATATTTATCCGATGGAAGAATATGAAAAGAGATTGGAAGAAGCAAAAAAGATCGCTAAAAAATTTAAATTAAAAATAATTTCAGAAAAATACGATCATAAGCCGTGGCTAGTAAAAATAAAAGGGAAAGAAAGCGATCCGGAAAGGGGAACGAGGTGCTTAATCTGCTATAAAGACAGACTAAGAGAAACTGCTGTTCGTGCCAAAAAAATGAATTTTTCATTTTTTACCACTACTTTAACGACTAGCCCCCACAAAGACGCGGTTGCGATTATAA
>JBAZOD010000068.1:0-5054 GCA_041648955.1 Patescibacteria group bacterium | reverse complement strand
TTCGCTCTATATTCCTCGCGACTAGAATGTAAAACAAAAGTTCCATCATTATTTTTTTCTATTCTTTTTACTTCTTCAGTTTTTATTTCTACCCCCAGGCTTTTCACCTGCTCTTGCATCTGAGATATTAAATCATAACTATTAATTATCTTAAATCCGGGATAATTTTCAATTTCCGAAGCCCAAATCATCTGCCCGCCGACTTCTTTTCCTATAACCAAAGTCTTCATTTCTCGACGAGCGGCATAAATCGCGGCCGTCATGCCGGCTGGTCCAGCGCCGATTATGATTGTATCGTACATATATTCTTATTAATTATTTAATTATAAGGTCATTGTATATTTTTTTATATTTTTAAGCAAGAAAAAAACCAATAAAAAAATATGAGCTTTGTCCTATTCAGAAAAATAAAATAGAGAATTCTCTAAATATAAAAAATACAAAACACTTTATATTATCAAATTTTTAATAATTTATCAATCAATAATATAGTTTTCCCCAAGTTATACACGACAATATTTTATGCTAATATTAGCAAAAATAAAAAGAAAAGTCCACAAAAATGTGGACTTATCCCCGTTTTTTAAAAAAATGACTTTAGTCTACAAAAACGTGGACTAAAGTCTTAAAAAAATGGTATTAAAAAAGACCCCGAGTAATATTACAAGGGGTCTTTGAGCCGGAGCTAAATAAGCTTGACGGCTTCAGGAAGTGATATCTCACGCTTCCCTGGTTGTCGCGCCATATTCAACTTGAAGTTCACGAAATGTTTCTTCGGAATATGTATCATGAGTTCTGGGATCTTCAGGAACGAAGAGTGTGTTTGCAATGATAAAAAGACCACTCTTCTCCTCTCTGACTTCGTAGGTATGCCGGATAAAAGGCGGCATCCATATTCCCACGCCAGCGCCAAGGACAAAATTTCTTTGGCCTCCGAAAAGATCTTCGCACATCCAAAATACCGACCCCTCAAGCGCGAACACCATCTCTTCGCGAATCCGGTGCCATTCAGTACCGCCAATTCTGCCACTCGGTAAATCGCGAACCGTATAGACCCTTAGTCCGCGGATATCGCCCGGCACGCAATCCATTTCAATCTTTTCATAATGAAAGTACTTTTCCTGCGCCGTTGCGAGAGGTATTGCGAACAACACGTCGAGTCTCCCGCCAGATTTCGTATTCCATGGGCCACGGGTCTCAAAAATTTGGATATCGTCAACAGTCGGAACAACATGGTTAATCTTTTCCATGGATTTTTCTCCTCTGAAAATTTAGTCAAATAACTAAGTATAAAAAGAACATAACTTTGTAAAATAGCATACATTAATAAAGTTGTCAATATTAATTCATGATGTTCCACAGAAAACAATAAAAAAATCCGCTTAATTACAAGCGGATTTATGAATAATCACCCAGCAAACCAATGATAAGCGCCAATTGCCCAACTAATAGTATAAATAATATTAAGGATAAAAAGACCCCATTGGCGATTGAGAATTGAGCACATAAAGAAAAAAGGCTGAGAACATAATCCAGCAACAAATCCCCAAGGGCTTTTAAAAGAAACAAGCAAAATTGCCAATATGTCAAAAATTGCCATTCCAACATTAGCAACTATATCCAGAATTTTTCTTTTTTGTTGGTTCATCGCCCCCCCCCATTATAATAAAAAGTTCTACAAAGAACAGGATAAGTTAGTCTTAGATAATTTAGCAAAATAAAAGAAAAACACAAATTAAAAGTTTTATTAAAAACTTGTATTTACGCAATTTTAATCAACTCCTCGAATATTAAGTTCTACAAAGAACTATTAAACTAAAAAATTTAGCCTAGGCTAAATTATATTAAATGTTTATTTCTAAAGGCAATTCCTGAGGATGATTTTAAATATTTTTCAAAATCTAAAGCTCTTTTTTTATTATTAAAAGCACAAAAATAGAGCAATTTCCATGGCTTAAATTTGCTTGTATGAGACGATTTACCTCGATTATGATCGTCTATACGATTATTAACATTTCCCGTAAAACCTGTATAAAAACATTTGGAAAATTGCACACTTTGTATTATATAAACATAATACATATTATTTTGAACAAAATAGCTGTGCCATTCGTAGCGCAGCCCTTGTTTAGCGCAAAAACATTGAAACACGCCCGTGCTTCGCTCCCTGAGCTACGCAGGGCATTCTTCGCTGCGCGAAGAATGGTGGACCTTAAGGGACTTGAACCCTTGACCTCTTCCATGCCATGGAAGCGCTCTAGCCAACTGAGCTAAAGGCCCGTATCTAACAATTAACTATTGACTATTGACTATTGACTTTTAACTATTAACTCATTAATGTTCTATGTAAAACTTTATTATATTACCTAATATTAGCAAAATAATCGCTAAACTAATATCAAAATATATAAATCTATTTTTGTCAAATTTATCTACTTTAGTCTACATTCTTGTGGACTTTCTGTGTCCCCACCATGAGTCGAACATGGATCTAGGGTTTAGGAAACCCTCATTCTATCCATTGAACTATGGGGACAGATAGTTTCAAATTTTTTATTTTGTAATTCTTACTTTCTTCTATCCCCTCTCAATTCCAAATTACATTAAAAAATGGGCAAAATAAAATGTCCATTTGTTGTCCGTCATTCGCAAACAATATACCAAAATCTACTTTCAATTTTATCTTACCCTATATTTTTATTTTTGACAAACCCTCCTTGGTAAACTACAATTAACATACGGGAGGAACTTAATAAAAATAAAAACTTAGGCAAATGGGGGAGGCTTTGCTAACAAAAAATATGTTTAAAAAACAGGACGACAGAGAAAAAATAAAAGAGGTGGAGACTATCATCGGCCCCTCTATAAAAGTTAAGGGAAATTTTAACGGGCAAGGGAATATTGTCGTGGAAGGTTCTTTGGAAGGCAGCCTCAAAACCAACGGCGATGTTTTTATCGGCGACAAAGCCAAAATCACAGCCAGCATTGAAGCACATGAAGCCAGAATCGGCGGAGAAGTAAACGGAAACATAAAAGTAAAAAAATATGTTGAAGTTGCCGCCTCAGCTAAAATCTTCGGTGATATCGAATGTTCCTCAATTTCCGTAGAACAGGGAGCAATTTTTAATGGTAAATGTTCTATGGTCTCAGAAAAAAAAGAAGCGAAAGAAGAAATTAACTAAATTGTCATTTTTCTCAAAAAGGTTTTTCAACTTCTACTTTTTTAATTTTTACATATGCACGTCTATCTTTACGATGAATACGTAAATAAGAAAAAATATGATAACGTTCTGGCGCGGATAGAAACCCGCATCACTGATTTAGGATTGAACGGAAAAATAATTCGCTTAGGCGTTATGAAAAATATTGGTGAAGCAGTGGAAAGCGAAATGAAGAGGGGAGCAAAGACAATTGTAGCTGTCGGCGATGATCGGACTGTCAATAAAATAATCAATGCCATGATAAAGGCCGAAATTCATAGCCAGCTAAGCGCAGAAATTCCTTTCGGCATTATCCCTATCGGCAAAGAAAATAACAAAATTGCCGACTCTCTCGGTATTAGCGAAGCAGAAGAGGCTGGAGATGTCTTGTCTGCCCGTCGAATTGAAAAACTTGATATTGCCCAAGCCGGCAATCATTATTTCCTCTCTCAAGCTAAAATAGAAAGTAGGGGCACAACCGTAGAAATAGGCAAAGACTATTCTATCGAAATAATGGAAACTGGAGAAATAAATGTTATTAATCTTTCTGTCTTTTCAAATCTTCCAGAAAACGCCAATCCCAATCCGCAGGATGGTGTTTTAGAACTCTATATAAAAACTAAAGGAGCCAGAACTCTAAAACAATTTGCACCCCAAGAAAACCAAAGTCTTTTTTCTTTAAAAAAACTTACTCTTATAAATAAAAAATCCTCTATCATTTTGGATAATGCGATAGAAATTGCTACGCCAGCAGAAATAAGCGTTGTTAAAAAATTAAATATTATAGTAGGGAAAGAGAGAAAATTTTAAAAAATAATAATCTTTTATGTCGCACGAAATTGAATCAGACTACAAAGAAAACTGGTACGATGAAAAAACGCAATGTCAAAATTGCACCAGCTTTATAATAGGCGCAGATGGAAAATATTATTGTACAGAAGCAAAGTGCGAAGTGCCAATTGACTCTCATTGTGATTTTTTCCAGGCGATTGATTAAAGAATTAAAACTAATTAACTAATTAAATAAAAATTTATGAAAGGATTTTCAACTAACATTGAAAAAGACACTTTGGAAAATAAAAACTTCCGTAAAGTGCTTTATACTGGAAACCATAGCCAACTGGTATTAATGTCTCTTTTGCCAAAAGAGGAAATCGGTATGGAGGTGCATAAGGACAATGATCAATTTTTTCGATTTGAAAAGGGGCAAGGCAAGTGTATTATTGACGGCAATGAATATGACGTAAGCGATGGGTCGGCTATAGTCGTGCCAGCCGGAGCTCAGCATAATATTATTAATGTTTCCGCGACTGAAGACTTAAAACTATACACTATCTATTCTCCGGCACATCACCAGGATGGCGTTGTGCGCGCAACCAAAGCTGAGGCTGAGGCTAACGGGCCGGAGTTTGACGGAAAAACGACAGAATAAAATTTTAATTCCAACCCCCTTTACCAGGGGGATGATAATAAAAATATGACAAAATTAAATGAAATTTATAAATGCAATGTCTGCGGCAATATCGTAGAAATGAACCACACGGGAGTGGGGCAATTAGTTTGCTGCGGCCAACCCATGGTCTTGCAAGTTGCTAATACAGTAGACGCTGCCAAAGAAAAGCACGTGCCAGTTATAGAAAAAACTGATAATGGAATAAAAGTAAAAATAGGTTCTACCCCTCATCCGATGGAAGAAGCGCATTATATTGAATGGATAGAAATAATCGCCGATGAGAAGTCTTATAAAAGATTCTTAAAGCCTGGAGCCGCGCCGGAAGCCGAATTTTGTATTGAGGCGAAAAAGATTAAGGCAAGAGCTTATTGCAATCTGCATGGACTCTGGGAGGCGTAAAA
>JBAZOD010000067.1:0-5078 GCA_041648955.1 Patescibacteria group bacterium | reverse complement strand
TCATGAATTTCTATTGGCTTGCCATTCGTAGCTTTAGCGAAGAATGGAGCGGGTAGGGGGAATCGAACCCCCATCTTCAGCTTGGAAGGCTAACATAATAAACCATTATACGATACCCGCGTGAATTAATTTTCAATTTTAAATTACCTAAACTATCCAATCTTTTTATCTTTTTTAATCTTATAGATTAAAATGATAAAAGTCAATAATACGATAATTATACTCGCGATTTGAGGAAATCTGAAAATTCCGAACACTGGCGTTGCGTCTATTCTGACAAATTCCAGCGAAAAGCGCAAAACAGAGTATAAAAATAAATAAAGACCAAAAATTAAAAAATAAATAAAATTATCAAATTTCTTCTTTTTTATAATCCAGATATGAAAAAAGATTAAAACTAAAAATATTAAAAAATTTCCGGTTGATTCATATAAAAAAGTCGGATGGAAAAACTCGGCAGAAAGGTATTCAAGCGGACGCTTCATAATATCAATCGGGATTCCCCAGGCCAGATCGGTCGGCCTGCCGAAGAGCTCTTGATTAAAATAATTTCCCCACCGCCCAATCGCTTGAGCGAGAGCCAAGCCCGGAGCTGCCACCGCCGCTAAAAGCCAAAAATTTAAATTATTTTTTTTGGCAAAAACCCAGCCGACCAAAATCCCAGCAATCAAAGCGCCGTGAATAGCGAGGCCTCCTTGCCAAACTTTAAAAATATCTAAAGGATATTTATAATAATAAGACCACTCTAAAACAACATGATAAATTCGCGCTCCAATTATTCCAAAAATAACCGCCCAAAAAACCAAATCAATAATTGTATCTTTTTTTAAATTATAATAGGGAGCGATTTTTAAATAAATAGCCAAGGCCATCATAATCCCAATAACAATAAAAAGGCCATACCAATATATATGGAGCGGACCAAAAGACAAAAAAATAGGATTTGGATTAAATGTGTGAAAGAAATTTATCATATGATTTGATATTAACATAAAAAAACCAAAGAAAAAAGCCGGACGATGTGTCTGTCCGGCTTAAATTTGTATAACAAAGATCACTTTTTTCCCCTTCGTTCCCAAGGATTGAGCCAGCTATCCGGGTCAATACGTCTGAGAATGAAGACGCTAAGGGAAAATATCACGAGGCCAATCAATTTTATCGCGACAAATAACGCGAGGCTGTCCGAATCGACTTCACACATCATAAGGATGAGCCCCATGAAAAACAGAGAGACTGTTCCTGTTGTTGCGAAGTTAATTTTTGCGATCTCCCTTCTGATCGCGTTAAAAAAAACAGATAACGATATAGCAACGGTGCCAATAAAGGTTGCCGTTGCGCGATCCTCAGCGAGAGTCCTTTCCGCCATTGTAAATCCTCCTTGTTGGCATTAAAAACACTCACCCCCATGAGGTAATTATATCATATCATATTTAGCTAAATATGTCAAGAAAACAAATAAAAACTATGAAATATTGGCTAATTTCAGGCTTCTTATTATAATATTCTACGCTCTAAAGGGCGATGTAATGATTAATAAAACAAAAAGCGATAATGGTCGCCAAAATAAGCAACCCGATTGACCAATGCTTCTTAAAAAGCTCTTTCATTACTTCCTCCTTTTCTAATATTAATTTTCGCTAAACCGCCAATCGTCAATCTGAAATCCGAAATTAAGCTTAGTGGGGATAGAGAGACTCGAACTCTCACGGATTGCTCCACTTGCTCCTAAGGCAAGCGTGTATACCAATTTCACCATATCCCCCTGTTTGTCTTTCTACTATTCTTATATAATTCGCTTTTTATGTCAACTTATAGTTTTATTATAGCAAAAATTATGATATGATAATATTATCTGCCCTTAGCGCAGGCTAAATTAATTTAACAAAAATATGACAAAAGAAAAAAATAATAACAGCTCTGCAAATTCCGACATCGAAACCAACAAAAACATAGCCGCCCTGTCTTACATTTGGATACTTTGCTTGGTGCCGCTTCTGGGAAAGAAAAATTCAAAAATTTGCGCAATTTCACGCCAAGCAGGATTTGGTGCTTTTTATTATTGAATCAATTGCCGGTCTATTAGCTTGGTTTCCATTTTTCGGACAGCTTGTTATGCTGATTTTGATTGTCACATCAGTAATGGGAATTGTAAAAACCTACAATGGTGAATGGTGGAAAATTCCTTTCATTTATGAATGGAGTAAAAAAATTAATTTATAATAACTGAAAATAAAATGCCAAAATCCAATCAATTTATAAAGTTCTTTAATCAGCTTGGAATTAAAGACGTCCCTCAGGTGGGCGGTAAAAATGCCTCCTTGGGAGAAATGTATCGAAAACTTTCTTCAAAGGGCGTGAGTGTTCCCAATGGTTTTGCCACCACTGCTTACGCTTATAGATATTTTTTTGAAGACACCGGTCTAAAAAAAGAAATTAAAGAAATCTTGAAAGGCCTTGATACTCACAATGTGGGCGACTTAACTAAGCGCGGCGCGGCTATACGAAAACTAATAATCAGCAAGCCCTTTCCAGAAGATTTTATTAAAGCCATTACTGAAGCCTACAAAAAACTTTCAGCAGAATACGGAGAAAAAAATCTGCACGTTGCTGTCCGTTCTTCGGCCACGGCTGAAGATTTGCCAGATGCTTCTTTTGCCGGCCAGCAGGAAACATTTTTAAATGTCAGCGGAGAAAAAGAAATCCAAATTGCCGTAAAAAAATGTATTGCTTCTTTGTTTACTGGCCGGGCCATTTCTTATCGAGTTGATAAAGGCTTTGATCATTTCAAAATTGCCTTATCCGTCGGCGTGCAAAAAATGATTCGGGCTGATCTAGCATCTTCTGGAGTAATATTTACCATTGATACTGAATCCGGATTTGCCAACGCTGTTCTTATAAGTTCCATTTACGGCCTAGGGGAAAATATTGTCCAGGGGAATGTTAATCCTGATGAATTTTATGTTTTTAAACCGACAGGAGCAATTATTTCCCGTTCCATTGGGAAAAAAATGATAAAAATGATTTATAATAATGATCCCAAAAATCCAGTTAAAAACGTCCGGCTAACTCCAGAAGAGCAAACCAGCCAATCGATCACTGATGAACAAGTAAAAAAATTGGCCCAATGGGCAATGATTATAGAAAAACACTATGGCCGAGCCATGGATATAGAATGGGCACTAGACGGGCAAAGCAACAAACTCTATATAATTCAAGCTCGTCCTGAAACTGTTCAGAGCATGAGAAATTATAATATTTTAGAAGAGTATAAATTAGAAAAAAGAGGAAAAGTTATTGTCGCCGGCCAAAGCGTCGGCAATAAAATAGGGGCTGGAACCGCAAATAGAATTATGAATATAACTGATATTGATAATTTTAAGCCAGGCGAAGTTCTTGTAACTGACATGACTGACCCGGACTGGGAGCCAATTATGAAAATCGCTTCCGCAATTGTTACGGACAAGGGCGGACGAACCTGCCATGCCGCTATCGTTTCCCGCGAGCTTGGCATACCGTGCGTAGTCGGAACAAACAATGGCTCATATCAAATCAAAACCGGAAAAAAAGTAACAATCAGTTGCGCCGAAGGAGAAAAAGGATATGTCTATGAAGGAGAATTAGCTTTCAAAATTAAAAAAACAAACATAAAAAATCTGAAGCGACCGAAAACAAAAATTATGATGAATATTGGCGAACCGGATATGGCTTTTGCTTCTTCTTTTATACCAAACGACGGTGTCGGTTTAGCCAGATTAGAATTCATCATTAATAATTACATCAAAATACATCCTTTGGCTTTAATAAATTATAGCCAAATCAAAGACGCAAAAATTAAAAAAGAAATTGACGATCTTACCTCTCATTACAAAAATAAAAAGCAATACTTTATTGATAAATTAGCCGAAGGGGTAGCGATGATTTCTGCCGCCTTTTATCCGAAAGATGTGATTGTCAGGCTTTCCGATTTTAAAACCAATGAATATGCCAATCTAATTGGCGGAACAAAATATGAACCAGTAGAATCAAATCCGATGATCGGCTGGCGCGGAGCTTCCAGATATTATTCTCCTAAATTTCTACCTGCTTTTGAATTGGAATGTGCAGCTATAAAAAAAGTCCGTGATGAAATGGGTCTTACCAATTTGAAAGTTATGATTCCTTTCTGCCGCACCGTAGAAGAGGGAAAGAAAGTTATGGAAGTAATGTCAAAAAATGGGTTGAAGCAAGGTAAAAATGGTCTGGAAATTTATGTAATGGCAGAAATACCGGCTAACATAATTTTGGCCCGCCAATTTGCGGAAATTTTTGACGGCTTCTCTATCGGCTCCAACGATTTAACCCAGCTTACACTTGGTATAGACAGAGATTCTGGCGGAACTTTAGAAATTGCCGGCGTATCCAATGAAAAAAATGAAGCTGTAAAATCCTTGGTCCGTTATCTAATTGAAACTGCCAAGGAAACAAAAACGAAAGTCGGCATTTGCGGCCAAGCACCGAGCGATTTTCCTGATTACGCCCAATTTTTAGCAGAATTAGGAATCGACAGCATTTCTTTAATACCGGACACCATCATTAATACAACTATCGCCGTTAACAAACAGGAAAAACGAAAAAAACGAAAAAAATAATTACAACGCAATAAAAAAGAGCTCCGAAATTTCGGAGCTCTTTTTTCGAAGAAATTATATTATTTGCAAACTCGGCAATGTTCTGCCCACGGTTCCTTAGCCAGATCTTCCTCTCCTATTTCTTTTCCACATTTAAGGCAAACACCATAAGAACCATCATCAATCCTTTCTATAGCTGAATCTATTTTTTCTAAAATTTCCTTATGAACTGACAAAAGAGATTCTTCCAAAATATCTTCGGTAGCATCATGCCCAATATCGTCCATATCCGGATTATCTTCATCAATCTCCGGTTTTATTAATTTTGAAATCTTTTTTTCTACTTCCTTTCTTTCTTCTTCCAATTTTTTTCTCATTTTTTGAATGAATTCTTGGTTAAGCATAATTTTTTATCTTAATTCTAAATTAGGATCGACTTTTATTTTCTCTTAAGTAATAAAATCTTTCTTT
>JBAZOD010000066.1:0-5112 GCA_041648955.1 Patescibacteria group bacterium | reverse complement strand
ACGATAAAGGCATAAAGATGGGCAAGACCGAAGGGAATGCTGTGTTTTTGAATGAAACGCCGGAGAATATGTACGGAATAATAATGTCTTGGCCGGACGGAGTCATCGGCTCCGGTTTTGAGCTTTGTACCAAAATTCCTACGGCGGAAGTAGAGAGAATAAAAAAAGAATTATCAGCTAGTGAAGGCAATCCGCGCGATTTGAAAATGAAATTAGCCTTGGAAATAACAAAAATTAATTACGGTGAAGCTAAGGCGCAGAAAGCGCAGGATTATTTCATAAAAACGGTTCAGAAAAAAGAAACTCCAGAAGAAATTGAAAATAAAAAAGTAAAAGGAAGTAATTGGAATATTATTGAATTGTTGGCTGAGGTGAAATTAGCTTCTAGCAAAAGTGAGGCGCGGCGCTTGGTTGAGCAGGGAGGAATCAAAGTTGAGGGCGAAGTTATAAAAGACATCAATAAAAAAATTGAAATTGGAAAAGACGGAATTTTAATTCAAAGAGGGAAGAGGCAGTTTGTAAGAGTAATTGGTAATTAAAATTATCTATGTACGCGCTGGAAAAAATAAAAGAAAATATCGCAGAAAAAATAAATAAGGCGCTGGGCGAAGAAATAATCAAGGCGTCTTCTTTGGTTTGTCCGCCTAATTCAGAGATGGGGGATTTGAGTCTGGCTTGCTTTCAGCTGGTGAAGGCAACCAAGAAAAACCCAGGAGAATCAGCCAGCTGGCTGATGGAAAAATTAAGCCTGGAGATTCCGGCGGTTAAGTCTATGAAAGTTATTGGCCCATATTTAAATTTTATAATTGATAAAGATTTCTTGGCTGAGGAAGTTATAGAAGAAATATTTAAAACGAAAGAAAAGTATGGCCAGAATAAGGAAGGCAAAGGTGAAAAGGTGATGATAGAATACTCCAATGGCAATACCCACAAAGAATATCATATCGGCCATTTGCGCAATATTTGTTTTGGCGAAGCTACTAAGGAAATTTTGTCGGCCAATGGTTATGATGTGATTCCGGTTTCTTATATCAATGATTTTGGCATTCATGTCGCTAAGACTTTGTGGAATTATTTAACCAACAAAAAAGAATGGGAGGAAGGCCGTGAAGATAAAGGCTATCTTTTGGGGAAAATTTATGTGGATGCGAATAGAAGAGAAAAGGAAGAAGAGACCGCCAAGCAAATGATTCAACTGACGATGAAGAAAATAGAAGCAAGGGAAGGCGAGGAATATAAGCTTTGGAAAGAAACGAGAAAATGGAGTATTGATTATTTTGACAAGATATATAAAGAGTTGGGAGTAAAATTTAAAAAGATTTTTTATGAAAGTGAATTTATAGATGAAGGAAAGAAAGTTGTCGCTAAATTATTAGAAGAGGGGATTTTGAAAAAAAGCGAGGGAGCAGTTATTGCTGATCTGGAAGAAAAAAAACTTGGGATTTTAGTGGTGGAAAGATCAGACGGCACTGCGCTTTATCCCGTGGCCGACATTCCTCTGGCAATAGAAAAATTTAAGAAGTACAATAT
Source organism: Patescibacteria group bacterium (assembly GCA_041648955.1). GTDB lineage: Bacteria > Patescibacteriota > Patescibacteriia > Patescibacteriales > JAQTRU01 > JBAZOD01. Next base: position 3,582 of record JBAZOD010000066.1, on the reverse strand, counting down.
AAAGAAATCAATTTATGTGGTTGATGTCAGGCAGGGGCTTTATTTCCAACAATTATTTTTCCTGCTTCAGCAAATGGGATATAAACAGGAGATGGTTCATCTTGATTATGAGTTTGTAAAATTACCCGAAGGCATGATGTCTTCCCGAAGCGGAAATGTCATTACCTACAAAGAATTGAAAGAAAAAATGTTTGCCCAAAGCAAGATCGAAACAGCCAAGAGGCACGAAGATTGGAGCGAGAAAAAAATAGTAGAAGCGGCTGAGAAAATTTCTCTGGGCGCTATGAAATTTGAGATGCTAAAAGTCGGTTCGGACAATGTGATTACTTTTGATATCGCTAAGGCTTTGAGTTTTGAAGGATATACGGCGGCTTATTTGCAGTATACTTATGCAAGAATACAGAGCATATTCAAAAAATCAAAAATCAAAAATCAAAAATCAAAAATTAACGTTAAGAATTTGTCTGAAGAAAAAGAAAGTGGATTGATATTTAAAATGGCAAAATATCCAGAGACAGTGAGAAAGGCGGGAGAAAATTATGACCCGGCGGAAATCGCTAGATATTTATTTGAATTAGCGCAGATGATAAATGATTATTATCACGCGGTTCCAGTTTTGAAAGCGGAAGAAGAAATAAAAAAAGCAAGATTGGCGATGCTTAGCACCGCTTGCCAGGTTATGAAGAACGGCCTAGGACTTTTGGGAATAGAAGTTTTGGAGGAAATGTAGGGTTAAATAAAATATAAAATATAAAAAATAATAATATGGCGGAAGAAAAAAATGAGTTAATGGAAAAAATTGTTTCTCTGTGTAAGAGGAGGGGGTTTATTTTCCCGACTTGCGAAATTTATGGTGGATTTGCTAATTCTTACAGCTATGGTCCATATGGAGCTCAGCTCAAAAAAAATATAAAAGATTTATGGTGGAAGAAGTTTGTCGAATCTCGAATAGATATGGTTGGTATTGACGGTCCGATCCTTCTCCACCCTAAAGTTTGGCAAGCCTCTGGCCACACGGAAGGATTTAATGACGCCATGGTTGATTGTAAAGAATGCAAAAAAAGATTCCGAGCCGACCATTTAGTGAAAGAGATTACAGGCAAAGACATGGAGGGGGATTTGAAGGGGATGTCCAAAGCTTTAAAAGGGAAAAAGTGTCCGGAATGCGGTAAATCAAATTGGGCGGAAGTAAGAAAAATGAATATGATGTTTAAAACAGAAATGAATGGCATTGATGAACCGGTTTATTTGCGTCCCGAAACTGCCGGCGCGATTTTTGTTGATTTTAAGAATATAGTTGATTCTATGCGGGTAAAGATTCCTTTCGGTATTGCGCAAATCGGCAAGGCTTTCCGAAATGAGATCGTTGCCAGAAATTTTATTTTTCGAGTCCGCGAGTTTGAGCAGATGGAAATAGAATATTTTTTCGATCCCGAAATTGATTGGAAACCGCTTTTCTCCGAGTGGTTAGAGAATCAAAAAGAGTTCGCCAAAGAAATAGGTCTTTCTGATAAGAATATGAGAGATTTTGAACATTCCAAAGAAAAGCTTTCTCATTATTCAAGAAAGACAGTTGATATAGAATATAATTTTCCTTTTGGTTTTTCCGAACTTTATGGTTTAGCGCACCGGGGAGATTTTGATTTGTTGCAACATTCTAAATATTCTAATGAGAAGTTGGAATATTCCGATCCCGCTGGTTCGAGAAAATATATTCCTCATGTTTTAGAACCGACGTTCGGGGTAGACAGAAGTTTGTTGGCTTGTTTATGCGAGGCCTATACGGAAGAGAAGGTTAATGACGGAGACCGAATCGTCTTGAAATTTCCGCGGAAGTTAGCGCCGGTAAAAGTGGCAGTCTTTCCTTTGATGAGAAACAAACCGGAGTTAGTTGCTAAAGCTAAGGAAGTTTTTGATAGTTTGAAAAATAATTATGTTTGTGAATTTGATGACAACGGCAATGTAGGAAAACGCTATCGCCGGCAGGATGAGATTGGTACTCCTTATTGTGTTACAGTGGATTTTGACAGTTTGGAGACGGATGATGTAACTGTCCGTGATCGCGATACGATGGAGCAAGTGAGGGTAAAGATTGGAGAGCTGGGAGAATATTTTAAGGAAAAGCTGGGGTAGAATGTTGAATTTGAAATATAGAATTTGGAATAAAAAAGCGAAGTGGTTTTCTGCCACTTCGTTTTTTTGTTCCGTCCTTGTCATTGCGAGGAAGGAGCCGGAGCGACTGACGAAGCAATCTCTGGTTAGCTGGAAATGACAAGAAAATTAAAAGATGTTGTTTTATCCAAGTAAACCCCGTTAGATAACTTTGCGTCTAACGGAGTAAATATTAAATAACAGCCGTTTAATAAAATTAGACTTCGTGCTATTAAACCTGAGATTGCTTCGGCTCCGCCAGCGGGCGGATCCTCGCAATGACAAGTACTTTATGAACTATCGGCAGAGCAATTTATTTTTCATGATATAATTAAAATATGTCCGCTAAACTTTATAAAATTTTATTAATTTCCGGTATTGTTTTGGCTCTGCTTGCGATTCCGATTTTTGGTTTGACTTACAGCTCTTCTAAAAATTTAGAAGTTGATTTCTTAGATGTTGGGCAGGGGGATGCGATTTTAATAAAGTCGCCTTTCGGACAGAATATTCTGGTTGACGGCGGACCGGACGGCAAAGTAGTGGAGCAATTGGGAAAAAAATTGCCATTTTGGGACAAGCAGATTGACTTGATAGTTTTAACTCATCCGCACGACGACCATGTTACCGGCTTGACGGAAATTATAAAAAGGTATGATGTTAGGAAAATTTTATATACCGGCGTTGTCCATGACGCGCCCAACTATTTAGCTTGGCTGGAAGAGGCGAGAAATAAAAAAATTCCTTTGGCGCTCGTTGATCGTCCGCAGGTGATAAAATTGGGAGAAAATTGCGAGCTGGATGTTTTATTTCCGCAAAAAAGTTTTATCGGGCAGGGGATAGAAAATTTAAATAACAGTTCAATCGTTGCTAAGCTTTTTTACGGCCAAACAAGTTTTTTGTTAACGGGGGATGCGGAGATAGCGGTAGAAAAAGATTTATTAGCTGCGAGCGTAGATTTGAAATCACAGGTCCTTAAAATCGGGCACCATGGCAGCGACACTTCAAGCAGCGAAGAATTTTTAGAAGCAGTTAAGCCTAAATTCGCGGTTATTGAAGTCGGTAAAGATAATGATTTTGGCCATCCTAATCTTAGAATCTTAAAAAGATTGGAAAGAATTGGCGCAGAAATTTTTCGAACGGATTTAGACGGGACGATTAAATTTGAGAGTGATGGGATGGAAATAAATAAAAAGTATTAATAAGCGGTTTAGGCACAAAATTTTTAAAAACACCAGTAATATGGTGTTTTTTTGCAGGTTATTTTAATTAGGCCTTGACAAGATTCTTTTCCCGTGCTAAGATACTCAGTTAACAATTAAAGGCCGTTTTAAACGGGTCAGGCACGACAAGCATGGGGATTTTCTTATTAGGGTTTTTAGGCCTATAATAGGAAGTAAATAAAGTAATAAAAGTAATCCAGAAATGCCGGTC
>JBAZOD010000065.1:0-5122 GCA_041648955.1 Patescibacteria group bacterium | reverse complement strand
AATAATGGAAAGAGTATAGGTCCTCACGCCCGGCACGCCGACATAATAATACCAGGTGGTAATAAGGCTGGGATAATTGTAATAAGTATAAGCAGTTGTCCAGGTAGTTGTAACAAGGGAGGTCGGATATACAGACGGACTATATTGATGATAAATCATCTGCGCGCTATCCGTAGTCCAAGAATTGAAAGAATAAAATTGAATATTGCTGGCTTGGCTATGCCAACCATTATTAATACAATAATCATTGCCAGCATAAGGATTTAAGCCATTCCACCAATAACTAGTAGGAAAGGTATAATAATTAGTCCCTAAGCAATTGCCCGCGCAAGTGCCAACTGTCCAGGAAGTATTGCCATCATCGCATGATTCGCCGTATTCTACTACTCCATTGCCGCAAGCCACGCAATAGCCATTGATATTACAGGTAGCCGGAGAAGTGCAAGCTGCCGGTTCGTTGGATATATAACAAATTTCTCCCACCGTATCATAACCGGTTGCCAGAGCTCCGGTTACGCAAGTTTTTTTACATCCTGCACTTCCGCAACTGGAAGCAGTAGTTCCGATGCCAGTGCATGACTCAGTCACTGATGAGCATGACCCGGATCCATTACACATACCATTATTGGATGAGTTGCTGGCATATTTTGCACAAGCATTGCCGTTCCAGCCATAAATATAATTAGTACAAGTTGTTGAAGAGCATTCGCTAGACGGATCTGTACCCGCTGGGATATTAGCACAAGTGCCTAAACTGCCAGCAACATTGCAAGCCTGGCAAGTTCCGCTGCAAGCGCTATTACAACAATAACCGTCTACACAATAATTAGAACTACAATCAGAGCTATAAGTACAAGTTTCACCCTCTACCTTGGCTTCTTCTAAACAGCACAAAGCTGCTGTCCCACCTGTACCTATTGTGTCAATACAGGTTCCTCCTGGCGGTCGATAATATCTTTGTCCTCCATATTCGCAATATCCATAAGGAGCTGTCTTAACGGCAACGTGCCCAGCTACGCAAGTATTTCCATAATCCCAATAACAGCCGCTTCCGCTTCCGCTAGTTGCTGCATCAACATACTCTTTGGTTGCTAAATGATCGCCAGCGGTCGGAGCGGCGGCGATAATATTTCCTGTCGCATTTATATTACCGATCACGTCTAATTCCGCTTGCGGATCAGTTGTGCCTATGCCGACATTCCCGAATTGAACAATTAGACCATTAGCGCTGCCGCCAGTATTTAAAATTAGTCCACCTTGTTTAGCTTGACCCGTCGCACTTGTATTAATAGGAGCAGCAATATTGCCTTCCGGAGGAGCCGAGGTTGGATTTGTCCAGGTAGCCAAAATAGAGCCCGCGGAAATGGACAAACCTAAGGTTAAAATAACTGAAAATATTAAAATTAGAGAGAATTTACGAGGAAGCATGAGAAAAAAGAATTTAAACTCATTAAAAATTTAAAATTCTATGCTTTTATTATACCACGAAGAAATAAAAATTAAAATACCTATCAGCAATCGCAGTTAAAATTATTCCGACTATTGTAATAATTTCTCAAAATAATTTTTTTATATTTTGCTTTTTCATTCCCCGCCTTTAACTTTTAAAATTAAACTTTTTTTCAGCTAACTTAATTTTCATAAAAATATTTTTATGGGCTTATTATTGGCAAGTACACTGGACAGCAGCCTCAAAGGGATTATCAGCTGTAAACCCAGCATTCAAGCAACTATACATGGTGCCGGTGCAGCCACAAGTGTTTGTTCTTACATCACAGTTAGTTTGGCTGTTAGTTAAATAGCACCATTGACTACCGCCACATCCATTTTGATAACACTGTTGCCAAAGACAAAATTTTCTTTCCCAAGAAGAACCGCAAGAAGTAGAATTAGTGCAATTAGCGCTTATATATCTATAGCCAGCGCTACCACTGCAAGTTTCATAATAAGTAGCTACAGAACAGGAAGCACCTGTACAATCAAAACAATAAGAAGTCTGATCTACTGTTCCGTTACTATTCCAATCGAAAGAACCGCAGGCATTAGTCGTACTCTTGTAACCGCCAGAATATCCAGGATTAGAAGTAGCATCGGAATCACAATAATCAACACCGCCTAATTGAGAATTTGTTTGACATTTTTTTGTTCCCGAAGATGGAGCATATCTATCTCCGTCCTCATCAACATAACAATAACCAGAAAGACAAGCGCCGGCAGAAACGCAAACCGAACCGTTCGCTAATCCATAAGTACCGGTAACTCCAAAAATTGTCACTCCGTTTTTAATATTGCTGGCTACTAAATCCGCGTCTAAAGAGGTAAAAGTATCAGTATTTATATAACAATAACCGGTATTGGCCGAAGCGCTACAGAGATCGCTATCTATATATCTAGCCGTATCATCAATATAACAATTAGTCTGAGTAGAGGTAGTTGAATCAGAACACTCCGCGCCAAAAGCGTAATAATTATTATCTGTTGGAACGAAACACTGATTTTCTTTGGCTGAATCACAAAGATTAGTGGTCAAATATCTAGCTGTATTATCAACATAACAATTGGTTTGGGTGGAAATAGTTGATTCTCCACATTCATTATCATATAATAAGCCCCCATCAACTAAACGACCAGTTAAATATTCCAATCTTTCTATTATACTGCCACTATTATCAGCAACAACACTTGAAGAATTAAAATTATTATCCGCGTTGTTAGCGCCTATAATATTCTGAGCAAAATCCTGATTATAATCAGTCGGGGCAGACGAAGGTTCGACAAAAGCGGCAATACGCATTTTATTTTTATAGTCGGGATTAAATTTTGCCGAAGCTAAAGTTCCTGTTACACCTAAAATAGTCACACCATTTTTAATATTGCTGGCTGCTAAATCTGCATCCATAGCTGAAAATGTAGCGGTATTCATGAAACAATATCCGGAATTACTAGCCGCCGAACAAACACTGCTGTCTGCATATTTAGCAGTATCATCAATATAACAATTAGTTTTTGTCGTAGTGGTAGAGTCGGCACATTCGGTACCAAAAGCATAATAGCTATTATTCGTCGGAATAAAACATGAATTTTCCTTTGCACTATCGCATAAATTCGTAGTTAAATAACGAGCAGCAGTATCAACATAACAATTGGTCTGAGTAGAAGTAGTGGATTCTCCGCACTCACTAGTATAGAACTTGGACATATATTGCAGTCTTTCTATAATACTGCCATCTTTATTGGCAACCACTGCTGATGAATCAAAACTATTATCCGCATTATTAGCGCCGAGAATATTCTGAGCAAAGTCTTGTTCCCAGCCAAGATCATTTGGGCCAATTGTCGGTTCAATAAAAGCAGCGTAAACCCAAACAGTAAAAACCGCAGTTAAGGTCACTACAACTGTTGTAATAATTTTCCAAGATAAATTTTTTATATTTTGTTTTTCCATTTTTAATTCTATCTGTAAATTATTTCGCTCCTTCCAGCATTTCCAATCTCTGCTTTGAATAATTTCTATTCGGATTTAATTCAACTGCCCTTTCAAAATTTTCTTTAGCTTTTTCGGTTTTACCGAACGAATCATAAATTATACCCAGATTCTCATAAGCGGCATAAAAATCGGCATCCAGCTCAATAGCTTTTTTGAAAAAAGCCACGGAACGCATCGGTTCGCCAGTACTCCAATAAAGAACACCTAAAACATTATAACTTTCTGCCTTTCGCCAATCTATCTCTTTTTCTTCTTCGCCAAGTTTTATCGTCTCTTTTTTTCCATTGCGTAAAATTTTTGCGACCGTCGTCCGATCAGAAAAAGGAATGATTGATTTATCCCCCGGATTAAGTTCCTGGGCTTTTTTATAAAATTTTAAAGCTTCGTCATAATTTCCTAACGCTTCGTAAACTCTTCCTAAACCAGTGGCCGTTAAAGAAGATTTGTCATCAATAGCTAAGGCTTTCTCTAAAAACTTTTTCGCTTGGCTGAATTTCCCCCGACTGTAGTAAATAATGGCTGCTTGATTGTATAAATCCACTTTTTCATTTTTATTATTAGTACTGTCTGCCTTTTTTAAAATACTAATAATTTGAAGATTGCTTTGAATTAAAGGGACTAAACGATGAACAAATTGAATTTGTTTGGCAATATTATATTCTTTTTCTGCTTCATTATACATTTCATTCTCTAAATAAGCTGTAGCTAAATTAAAATGAATTTGAGCAGTAGTTGAATCTAATTTTATTGCTTTCTGAAATTGTTCTAACGCTTTTTCCGATTCATCATTTTTTAAATAAAAAACACCGAGATTATTGAGAGCAGCAAAATCACCAGGATTGTCAGCTACGGCTTTTTCTAAAATTTCCAAAACCTCCCCATAATCCTCGCCGGCTCGCTCCTCCTGAAATAATTTTTCTTTTATTTCAAAAATTGTTTGGCTACCGACGCTTACTTTAGGAATAACTTCATACTGCTGAGATCCCAAACGCTTTGTATCTAGAGGAGATTTTCCCAAAAAATTTTCTTCTATAATATAATTTATATCATTATTCCAAATCATTAAATTAAACTCCTCCACTGTTAATTGGGTTACTGGTTCGCTGGTGATAATTTTTCTTTGCGCATAAAAATATAGTTCTTTCCGGTCTTGCAGAATAACGCTATCTTCAGGCGTATTCGCCCGCAACCATTTTCCAGCTCCGATAAGTTCACTCCCCCATTCATAATCATAATTTCCAGTCAGCGCTTCCCTCACCACTCCCGGCCGAATAAGATTATATATATTGAAGCGAGATGTTTGCCAATTCATTAAAAAATTCGGCAATAAAAATATAAACAAAAATATTATAACAAAAAGATAAAAAAACTTTTCTCTCATTTTCTTTATATTAATCAAAAGGGAAAGCAAAAATGAAAATAATTTAGAAATTTCTATTGCGCCTAAAGCGAGAAAATAAAGACAGAAAGGAATTAAAGGCACCATATATCGAACTTCTTTATACGGAAAAATCATTAATAAGCCGAAATGGCAAAGAACGGCCAGAGCAATTAATCTTGTTTTGTTATTTAAATACAAAGCTTTTCCTAATCCAAAAAAGATAAGCAGTAAAGAAAAAATTAAGGCAATTTTTT
>JBAZOD010000064.1:0-5277 GCA_041648955.1 Patescibacteria group bacterium | reverse complement strand
CGATTTCCTGAAAAATATTAAATTTAAGAAGCTTCATCTCCTCCTTGGACTTGCAGAAGATAAGAAATTATATAATACTTTAAAATATGTATTACCGCTGGCTGATGAAATATACATCACCAGATTTCTTTCGCCGATGAGAAAAAGCAAGAATCTGAAGAAGATGCGGATAATGGCGGAGAAATTATCAAAGAAAAATACCAGCATAAAAATATTTATTGACCCCTGGCAAGCTTTAGTCGAAGCCGAAAAAAAAGCCGGGCGCGAAGATATCATACTAATAACCGGTTCTTTTTTTCTTGCAGGCGAGTTGAGAAAAAAATGGCTAAAAAAATAATATGGGAAAAAGCTTAATCATCGTCGAGTCCCCAACCAAGGCAAAAACCATTGCCAAGTTTTTGGGTTCTAATTTTAAGATTGAATCTTCTTTCGGCCATATCCGCGATTTGCCGAAAAGCGATATGGGGATTGATATTGAAAAGAATTTCAAGCCGAAATATATAATTCCGACCAAAGCGCGAAAAACCGTCACCAAGCTGAAAGGCCTGGCTAAGGGAGCTGACGCGGTGATACTCGCTTCGGATGAAGACCGCGAAGGAGAAGCTATCGCTTGGCATCTCGCGGAAGCCCTTGATTTGGATAAAGATAAAACCCAGAGAATAGTTTTTCATGAAATTACCAAGAATGCTATTTTGGAAGCGATGAAAACTCCGCGGACGATTGATATGAAATTGGTTGACGCCCAGCAAGCAAGAAGAATCCTGGACCGCTTAGTCGGCTATGAACTCTCCCCTTTCCTTTGGAAAAAAGTGGCGCGCGGATTATCCGCCGGCCGAGTGCAGTCTGTAGCCGTCCGTTTGATCGTGGAGCGGGAGCGGGAGATAAAAGCGTTTAAGGCCGAAGAGTACTGGAGCCTGGAAGGAGAATTTTCCAAAAAAGAAGACGGATTGAAATTCAAAGCCCGCCTCAATAAGATCGCCGACAAAACAATTGATAAGCTAGAAATAAAAAACGAAGAAGAAGCCAAGAAAATTATGGCCGAGCTTCAGGGCGCTGAATACGCAGTCGCTGATATTGTCAAAAAACAAAACAAGAAAAATCCGCCCAAGCCATTTACGACTTCCACTCTTCAGCAAACTGCCAACCGCTGGCTGGGATATTCTGCCAAGCAGACGATGATGCTGGCGCAAAAATTATACGAATTGGGCTTCATTACTTATATGAGAACCGATTCTCTGAATCTCTCAACGAAATTTCTGGAAGAAGCAAAAGATTATCTGCATAATAATGTGGGCAAAGAATATGCCCTGGCTAAGCCCCGGATTTTTAAAGCCCAATCCAAGAACGCGCAAGAAGCCCACGAAGCCATCCGCCCGACCGAAGCCGGACGCGATCCGGAAAGCCTGGACGGAAAACTGGACAACCAGCAATTGAGATTATACAAATTGATTTGGCAGAGAAGCTTGGCGAGCCAAATGCCGGAAGCGATTGTGGATGCCACCACTATTGATATTGACGCGAAAAAAACCGCTTACCAATTCCGAGCCAATGGCCAAATTTTGAAATTTGACGGCTATCTAAAAATCTACCCGGAAAAAAGCCAGGAAGAAAAACTGCCGGATGTAGATAAAAAAGAAGAATTGGATTTGATAAAATTAAAAAACGAACAGCATTTCACCAAGCCGCCGGCGCGCTATTCCGATGCCGGCCTGGTGAAAAATCTGGAAAGATACGGCATTGGCCGGCCTTCCACCTACGCGCCGACTATCGCCACGATTGAAGCGCGAAACTATGTTGTCCGCGATGAAAACAAAAAACTGGCGCCGACCGATATCGCTTTTGTGGTGATTGATTTGCTGGTTGAGCATTTCGCGGAAATCGTTGACTACAAATTCACCGCCGACATGGAAGACAATCTGGATAAAATCGCCGAAGGCAAAAGCAAATGGCAGCCGGTGATATCCGATTTCTACCAGCCCTTTCATGATAATTTAACTAAAAAATATCAAGAAGTTGATAAGAACAAAATTATGCCTGAAGAAAAATCCAACGAAGTTTGCGACAAATGCGGAGCGCCAATGATTATTAAAACCGGACGCTATGGAAAATTCCTGGCCTGCTCAGGCTTTCCGGATTGTAAAAATATCAAATCCATGCCCGGCCAAGACCGAGACAAAGACGGCCAGGCGGACAATAAAGAAATAGAAGAACTGCAAAAAAAATACCAGAACGAAGTCTGCGATAAATGCGGAGCGCCCATGGCCGTGAAAGTCGGAAAATACGGACCCTTCCTCGCCTGCACCGCTTATCCGAAATGCAAGAATATAAAAAATGTCGCAGGCGGAAGCAATTCAACCGGCATTACCTGCCCGGCCTGCGGAGAGGGAGAGATAGTGAAAAAGTTCAGCCGCCGCGGCGCCTTCTACGCCTGCAATAAATACCCGGACTGTAAAAACGCCTATTGGGGCAAACCCACCGGCGAGAAATGCCCAGACTGCGGAGCGCTCTTGATAGAAGACAAAGGTGGAATAAAATGCTCCAGCAGAGACTGCGGATATACGAAGTAATTTTCTCAAAAAAAGAGAGCGGGTCAGGCTCTCGCATATCTTGCGATATGATATTTTAAGACCATTTTTCTAAATCGGTTTAAAACCAGATAAAGTGGACTACCGCAGCCATTGTCCAACAGAAAAAAATGACAGCGGCTATTCCCGACAGATAAAATTTCGCCCGAATCGAGTCAATTTCAGCTCCTTTTCTTTCTGGATCGCCAAGGGAGTCACATTCCTTAGCTTCCGCCCTTGCTAATTCTTTTCGAGAGCGAAGCCAAATCAGGCCAACGACAATTGTTCCAATTGCCAGAAGGACTGTTATCTGCCAGTTCAAAACACAAACAAAATTGTTCATGTCTTTCACCTCCGTTTTAGAAATTTGTTTTTATTTTTACTGCCAATTGCTAAGACTATAAGCAAATAAAGGGATTATCTAATATCGCAAATTAACATATCTGACAAAAATTGTCAATACAATCGCAGATACACAAAATAAAAATATTTTTTAGCATAAACAAAAACACCGCCGAATGGCGGTATTTTTTATTTGTATTACATTAATAAATTTTCCGGATTGTTGCGATCTAATTCCCATTTTAACGGATTATCAACGATGTATTGCCTGATTTTATTTAATTCATTTTCATTTCTAACAATATGGTCATAAAAACGATTTTGCCAAAGAAAATCAATTTTGCTTTGATTGGAAAAATTTTTTACGCCGATTTTAAATCCCCTAATGATTGACGATAAATTCCTTGATTGCGGCCCAAATTTATTTTTGTATTTCGTCCACATCGTAGAGACGCAAGATTTTGCGTCTCCGACATTCGTGGGGTTAAACGTAGAGACGCAAGATTTTGCGTCTCTACAATCATCATCAATCACAATAATACCATGAATATGATTGGGCATAATAATAAATTCTTCCAATCTCACAAATGGAAAATGCGAGGGTATTTCCAGCCAACATTTTTCCGCAATTTCTCCTATTTCTGATTTTGCCATTTCGCCATTTTTTATTTCGCCGAACCAACATATTCTACCTTTAGCGCAAATCGTAATAAAATAATATCCTGCCTGCGCATAATCATAACCTTTTAATCTTGGCGATGATATCCGATATTTATTTTTAAATTTCCCCTCCCCTAACATATTTTTTATTTAATTCTTAATAATTATATCATACCCTGCCTAATTTATCACTTTCCTCCATAAACAAAAACACCGCCGATATGGCGGTGTTTTTTATGCTAAAATGATACATTAAGCACTTTACTGTAATTCCGCATCTTCCATACCTGGAGATACTCCAAACACAAAAGAAATTGTATATAATGTTTTATAATTCATATTCGAGAATTCATTTATCGCGTTCTTATATTTAAACACGTACTGACACTTTGCTTTTTCAACGGAAATACTTAAATGATCGAGTATGGTTTGATTACTGCCAATAACAGCAGTTTTGTCTGGTACTATTTTTCCCGCTGGTGTCTGCTGACCGTTGACATCGACACAAAATACAGATTTTTCGACTATCTTAGCTGGCAGCGTGCCCACATTTTTTATATGCATTGTATACTTCGCGGATTTATTATCTTCATTAAAATCAGCGTCAATTGAATCAACAACCAGGTACGGTCTCATTCTTAGTTGAAACTCCTTATTTGCTCTCTCAACTTCTTCCCGCGAAATATCTAAAGTATTAAAATATAAAATGATAGTTATAGTGCTACAAACAATAGAGATTATCCCAATATACAAAGCAACATTATTTTTGAATTCAAACCAAGCCCTCTTGTGAAGAGGCGCGAACAGCATAATTCCCTTTTGAGTTGCTCTATAAAAATTCAAAACATATGTGCTTCCAGGTGTTAACCCGGGCTTATGTTGCGGAACCTCCTCAACGTATCCCATAATTACTAAATTTTCTACTGCTCGCTTATCATGTTTAGCAATGCTACTAATAAATGTTGCTGGAGATAATAAGCCTTCAGAATTTTTGACAAGCTCTTCTAATATTTTCTTTTCTTTTTTGGTTATAATCATAATCTCGTTTAAATACACCAGCTTTCTTATCTATTGCTTTATAGCAATATCTTTTTTTAAAAGTAATGTCACTGGTTTTTCAAATCAACTTAAAAATAAAAAATCGCTCACAAAAATAGGCGATTTTTATTTCTTCTTCTTAAATTGCTCTTCCACAAATTTCCGATACGGCTCGTAGTAGCCGACTTCAAAGGGTCCGCTCCACCACTCCAGCATCACGGTATCAGTAATGGCCTCAAAAAGATGCGGGGTGTTGGGCGGGATTTCTATGAATTCATTTTCGCCTTTTATAGAAACTATATCTTTATTCCCTTTCCGCATTGTTATACGAAACTTGCCTTTCAGAATTAAATCGTATTGGATATTGGGATGAAAATCACCGCTTCGGAAATAGCCGGCTTTGGTGGAGAGGACATTGAATTTCGCTCCGCAAAAATCATTCCTTCGTATCTCCCCTCTTATATCCTTATGAACCGGAGCATCGAGCCCGGTTTTTTTGGCCGGCTTCTTGGGCATAAAATTTATTTTGCCTTCTTCTTGGTAGTTTTTCTCTTCTCGTTTTTCTCCCTTATCACTTCCACCAGTTTTTTCACGCCTTCGCTGATGAGGACCAGATAAGAGGCGCTGTGCTCTATTTTTTCTTTCAGGGCTTTCAGGACTTCGTCCACTTTAT
>JBAZOD010000063.1:0-5588 GCA_041648955.1 Patescibacteria group bacterium | reverse complement strand
GGGAGAAAGGCCCTTGTAAAGGCAGTTCTATTGAATCAGGGGATAATAGCCGGAATTGGTAATATTTACGCTGACGAAGCCCTTTTTGAGGCAAAAATAAGGCCCGAAAGAAGGGCCCTGTCTTTGTCTGAGTCTGAAAGAAAGGCCTTATTCCAGGCAATCAGCAAAATCATGAAAAGGGCCATAAAAGAACGGGGAACGACTTTTAGCGATTATGTTGATGCCAGCGGTCGAAAAGGCGGATTTACCAGACTATTAAAAGTTTATGGCCGGGAAGGAAAGAAATGCTATCGCTGCCAGGGTGTTGTTAAAAAAGTAAAGGTAGCGGGCCGAGGCACGAGAATCTGCGAAAAATGCCAGAAATAGGGAGGTGCAAAAAAAATGATAAATTTGACTTTTTAGCCGCCTTATGGCTATAATTAGGTATAATTTTTAATTATATTAGTTAATCAGTTTTTGGTTTTTTTATTGAACATTAGACCAACTGCCTAACTAGAAAAGAATATGTCACAAGATAACATGATAAAGCTAGAGTGCACAGAATGTAAGAAAATAAATTATTTTTCTCGAAAAAATAAAAAAATCTTAAAAGGAAGATTGGAATTGAAAAAATATTGCAAACATTGCAAGAAGCACGCTTTACACAAAGAAACCAAATAAATTTTTATGTCAAAATTTGGTAAAACTGGGCAAATCGTTTTTTTGCTTGTTTTTATTATTTTTATTTCCGGCTGCCAAGCGGACGGAATCTCGTCTAAATTAAAAAGTCTTGATGACAAAATTGGAGAAGGCTTGAAAAAAATTCAGCGCAGCCAGGAGAAGGGGACTATAGATTTTTTGGAAGGAGAAAAGAAGATAGAATTGCTGGCAGAAGATCTTTCCAGAGAGCAGAAGGAAAAAATTGAAAAATGGCTGGAAGAAAAGAATTTAAACCGCTATGGAGATTTAACAGAAACAGAATACACTGGCGGCACGCCTTTATTTGACGAAGCAACTGGAGCCAGTTTTGACCGCTATAGCTATATTTTGAAAAATCATCCGGAATTATCGGATGTATTAAAATAAAAGTATGAATAAAAATTTTATCTCCAAAATTTTCTTAATAGTTTTGATCGTTTTTGCGCTTGTTGCTTGCTATCTTGTTTTCAGGCCGTTTTTAGTAGAAATTTTGGCAGCCGCCATTTTAGTTTCAATTTTTTACGCTCCTTATGAGTGGCTGGTAAAAAAATTCCGCAACCACAGAAATCTAGCTTCACTCGTAATGTGTCTTTTGATAATTTCAATAGTTATTATTCCGGCTGTAAATTTGATTATTTATACGGCCCAGAGATCAATTTTGGCTTATTCTGATACAGTCGATTTTTTAAACGAGAGCAATTTAGATGGAATAATAAAAAGTAATATTTTAGAAAAAGCCAGTTTATTAGGATTTGACGGCGTTGATATAAAAGTCTTTATCGCTGATACTGCAAAAAAATCAAGCGACTGGCTGGTAAGCGGAGCTACAAATTTTGTCATGGGAACCACCAATTTTTTTGTTTCCATTATTGTAATAATTTTTACGATGTTCTTTTTCTTTGTTGACGGAAGCAGAATGATGGAAAAAATAATGTATTGGACGCCTCTTCCGAATAAATATGATCGGGAAATATTCAAGAAATTCCGCGATGTCAGCTATTCAACGATGATATCTACTTTTGTAACGGCTATTGCGCAAGGTTTGATCGGCGCCATTGGTTTTATGATTGCCGGCTTACCCGCTTTTTTCCCTGGTTTGTTGATGGGGTTCTTTTCTCTTATGCCCTATATCGGATCGGGATTTATTTGGTTCCCAACCGGAGTTTATCTACTTTTTTCAGGGCAAGTTTGGCAAGGAGTTTTTATTCTGGCTTGGGGAACATTAGTTGTTAGTGTAATTGATAATATCATCAGGGCTTATATTATAAAAGGGAAAGCGCAGGTGCATCCGATTTTTATTGTTTTATCAATTTTAGGGGGCATTTCTTTATTTGGTTTTTGGGGAGTATTTTTAGGACCATTGATAATTTCTTTGGCTGTTACGATTTTTCATATTTATGAATTGGAATACGAAGAAGTACTGGAAAGATAACCGACAATTAACAGTTGACAATTGACTATCATTAAAATAGTTGATTATGAAAACTTTTCGTTTTTTTGATTTTCCAGTTTATGAGCAGGCCAAGAGATGCTGTAAAAATATTTTAATTATATCTCTAAGAGTCCAGGATTATTCTTTTAGGGATCAGCTAAAACGGGCGGCTTTGTCAGTAATTCTAAATATTGCGGAAGGTTCCGCGAAAAAATCCGACAAAGATTTCGCTAAATTTTTAGAAATTTCCATCGCTTCAGCAAACGAAGTCGTTGCCTGTTTGGACATAATGCATGATTTTAAGAAAATTTCAGATAAAGAATCCGAGACGTTAAAAGGAGATTTAGAAAGTATAGTAAAACAATTAGGCGGTTTTATAAAAAACCTAAGAAAATAAAAAGTCAATTGTCAAAGGTTAACTGTCAATTGTTAATTACGCGGGATTAGTATAATGGTAGTACAGGGGTTTCCAAAACCTCTAGCGTGGGTTCGATTCCTACATCCCGTGCTTGAAGAATTCTGTGTAAACAGACCCATTAACTCAGTAAACCACACTAATTATGAGTAAAAGTGTAAACTATTTTGATGTTTTTGTGCCCGGCGGTTTTCCTAAATATACTTATAATTCAAGAGAAAGCTTGGCGTTAGAAGAAAAAGTCGGAAGTGTGTTAGAGAATTTATGTAAATTGGCTATAGTTACTGGACATACAAAATCTGGTAAAACTGTTTTAGTCCAGAAAATTTTACCACGAGATAATGCAATTTGGATTGATGGTGGAGCAATTGGAGACGAAAATGATTTTTGGACATACATCATTGATCAACTTGGTTTATTTCAAGTAATGGAAACAGAGTCTACTGAAGGTACTCATGCCGAACTATCTGGAGAAGCTTCTGCGGAGGGGGGCGCTCTTATTGCTAAGGCTAAAGGTAGCATTGGGAGTAAGATTGGGGCAAATGAAGAAAAGGCTACTTCGTATTCAAGGGAAATAACACCAAGAGTAACAGCTCTGTCTGGTTTACGCAAGTCACGTGTACCTCTTGTAATTGACGACTTTCATTATTTGCCAAAGGGACTACAGGGCAACATTATACGTGCTTTAAAGCCTTTGGTTTTCGAAGGCATTCCAGTTGTTGTAATCGCAATTCCTCATAGGAGATATGATGCAGTGAAAGTTGAGAAGGAGATGACTGGAAGAATATTGCCAGTGAACATTCCGATATGGAAGGATGATGAATTACAGTATATTCCAAAAACAGGATTCCATGTTTTAAATATTGATGTGGATTATAAGACTGTAGAACGTTTAGCTAAAGAATCAATCGGAAGTCCGCATTTAATGCAAGAATTCTGTCGAGAAATTTGCAAGATAGATTCATTTGATTTAGAAAATATATTCAAAACTTCTGCAGAAACTATAGGCCGTCCAATTTTTGAAAAATTAGCTAGAGGACCACGTTCTCATTCAGATCGTAAACAACGGAAACTTAAATCTGGTCAAAAAGTTGATATTTATGGATTAGTCCTTCATGGATTATCGAATATTAAGCCTGGACTTATAACGCTTGAATATGAAGATTTACGAGCAGCAATTAAAGAGATATGTATTCAAGATGATATTCCTAATGTGCAGGAAGTTGCCCGCGTTCTTAAGCATATGGCGCAAATAGCAGCCACAGATCAAAGTTCAACACCAGTAATTGATTTTGACGAAGAGGAAAAACGCTTACATATAACTGATCCATTTTTTGCATTTTATCTTCGTTGGGGCGATATAAGCATAAGCAGATAGTTAGTAAATGGGATATATTTCAGTATGAAAGACTGGTTTTGCCTGTAAGACCCATATACTCATAAACATTTCAAAATACCTTCAAAGCCCCCTTTAAAATAGGCTTCTGAACCCGAACGGGGTGCCATAAAATAAAAACTGCCTCGCATTTGCGGGACAGTTTTTATTTCATTTTACGGAAGGGGATTGAACGGGCAGAAGCGAGGCAAATTCCGAGCCGTAATTTTAGCGGCAGGCGGTTCCACAATTTTTACATTATACACGAGCTGAAATAGCCGATACTGGCTATTTTTGTTATAATGAAGGTAAATTAAAAGGTAAGATTAATTATGGCCTATCTGTTTTTATTTATAGCGATAGTATTTTTAGTTGCTGCCCATTGGCTGGTCTATGATTTTTTTGCCAGGAGTTTTTCTATCGGCAGCCGGCGCGGGAAAAATATTCTTCGTCTGATTTTTTTCTTATTACCAATAGGTTTTATTTTTTCTTCGCTTTTGGTTTATTGGCAAGAAAACTTTTTGACTAAAATAATATATTTTATTTTTTCCCTCTGGCCGGGGGTGTTAATAAATTTTTTGTTGATAATTGGAGCGGTTTGGCTTATAACGGGAGCAGTAGAAGCGACTGGAAGAAAAATGAACCGCCGTTTGACTGGCATAATGGTTTTGCTAGTCACTATTATTTATAGCGGTTATGGCGTAGTTAATGCTTTTTTCCCGACTGTAAAAAAAATAACAGTTTCCATTGACGGCTTGCCGGCTAATTGGCAGGGGAAAACTATTGTTCAAATTTCCGACCTGCATTTAGGGGAGGTTTTGGGAAAAAATTTTTTAGAGCGAGTTTTGAATAAGGTGAACAACCTTCGCCCGGAAGCGATTGTTATCACCGGCGATTTGTTTGATGGTATGGATGGAAATTTAGATTCTTTCGTTGAGCTTCTTGACAGCTTCAAGACGTCCGAGGGAGTCTATTATGTTACTGGCAACCATGAAATATACTTAGGCATAGAAGAGGTTCTGGCGACTTTAAAGAAAACCGAAATAAATATTTTAGACGATGAAGTGGCGGACATAAACGGCCTGCAATTTATAGGCGTAAGTTATCCTGGTATTGATGAAAATAAGAATGGAAAAAATATTATAAACAATTATAACCAAGAAAAACCATCAATTTTACTTTATCATGCGCCGGTTGATATTTTTTATAGTTCGACCGACAAAGATAGCTCTCATAAAGATATTTATTTATCTCCAAATACCGATTTTACCGCTACCAAAGGGCTTGGCATCGACTTGCAATTGTCGGGCCACACGCACAATGGTCAAATTTTTCCTTTCAATTTAGTAACGAAATTAATTTATAACGGCTATAGCAATGGATTATATCGGGATGGAAATTTCTCTCTTTATACTACCAGCGGCACGGGAGTTTGGGGACCGACGATGCGAACCGGGAGTCGGTCAGAAATAGTTTTGATTACTTTAAAATAATATTTAATTTTATGAGATTGTGGCGATAATGTTCACGGTGATTATCGCTTTTAAGCCTCGCGGTAAAATTATTTTTTCCATAATGTTTTTTATATAAAAAATTAAAATTTATTATATTATATTTACTCCCAATAACCATACTAAATCAGCAATTTGAGAATGGTCGATGGTTATTCCTTTTAAGTTTTCAAGGCC
>JBAZOD010000062.1:0-5763 GCA_041648955.1 Patescibacteria group bacterium | reverse complement strand
CATGACCCGCGCAATCAAGCTGATGATGAATATATAAAAAATAAAATCAGAAATGATGTTGGACAATTTTTATTTAGTCAGACGAAAAGAAGGCCAATGGTCTTACCGGTAATAATTAAAGTTTAATATAAATAAAGATAAAAAAATCGTTCCATAATATTGTGGAACGATTTTTTATTTGATTTTTAAAACTAATTTTCGTTTGACTATAATTGCTAAAAATGTTAATATATTTTTATATTTATTAAATAAACGACATCTTTTCGCCCTTTAATATAGGATTTTCGTAAAAATGATTTACCCAATATCAATCCTCGTTCGGCAATATTAAACCGCTATCCTCAAAATTAAATCTAAAAGAAAATCATATTTATAAAAGAAATAAAGTAAAAACAAAAAAAATATTGATAGAAATATTGATATTTTTAATAAAATCGCTAATTTTTTTGAAGAGGTTGCTAACCGCTTTTTTTATTATTATCTTAAAACCGACAAAAACAATTCTGCGTTTTATTTTTTATAAAATATTAGTAAGGGGATATGGTTTTTATTTCTCGCTAATAAAAAGGCTGGGCTGGGAAAAATTTAAAGGAAATTTTCTTTCTTTTTTGCTTAGTGAAAAAATAACCCACATTTTCGCTAGCTTCTTAATTTTGATAACTATTTTTTTTAATTTATCTAATAAAACTAAAGCTGGAGTTATTTCCGATAATGCTCATAAAACCATAATGGCTGGGCTGGTACAAAGCGAATTTGGCGATCTGGGAGAAGATGAACTAATAGAAGAAACTGCTGACGAGGGAAACGAATTTTCTTCTTTGCCTCAAAGTTATTCTGAAGATTTAACGGCTATAAAAAGCCAACCACAAACTATTGTAAAATCTCCAGATGAATTAGGAGAGGAAGATAATTTAGCGACCATAAACCAAGAAGGTTCAGCTATTATAAAACCAGAAATTGCTACGACCAAAACTACCAAACAGACTCGCACAGAAATTATTTATTATACGATCAAACCTGGTGATACAATCAGTACAATCGCAGATGAATTTTCTATAAGCGTTAATACAATTCTTTGGGAAAATAATTTAAGCGCTTATAGTTTAATAAGACCAGGAAATAAATTGACTATTCTGCCGACCACCGGCGTCACTCATAACGTAGCTCGAGGAGAAAATATTGGCCAAATTGCCAAAAAATACGGTATTGAGGAAAATAAAATTCTTGAAGCGAATAATTTAACTGAAACTGACAAATTAGCGGTTGGAAAAAAACTTATTATTCCTGAGGGAAGAAAAATAAGCTACACTACTACTGTCGCCGCTTCTTATACTGGCTTATCGGTCATAAAAGATTTAATAATTCCACCGGCCGCACAACCCGCAATCAATAAAATGAATTGGCCGACTGAAGGACACAGAATCACTCAATACTATTCATGGAGGCATTTAGCTATTGATATTGCTAATAAAATTGGCACGCCTCTTTACGCGGCCGACACTGGCGTAATTGAATATGCGGGCTGGTCAACCGGCTACGGAAATAATATAATTATAAACCATGGTGGCGGCAAAAAAACCAGATACGCTCATTTATCTAAATTCTATGTAAAGAAAGGGCAGGAAGTTGATAAGGGTGACCCAATTGGTGCCATGGGTTCAACTGGCTGGTCAACCGGATCGCATTTGCATTTTGAAGTGATAATTGACGGCCGTAAATATAATCCATTAAACTATATTCAATAACTAAAAAAATATGTATATACTTTGGGGCGCGATACTTATTGTCGTCGGGACATTAATTGTTATTAAATCCGAATCTCTTCTTAACGCTTTTGGCCGAATAACTTTTTTCGAAAAATATTTAGGCGTAGAAGGAGGTTCCCGATTAGGCTATAAATTAATCGGCATATTGACAATTTTCATTGGAATCCTTATTATGACAAACATGATAGGCGGATTTTTAACATGGCTGTTATCGCCTATTTTAAAATACAATCAATCATAATAGTAATAAAAACATTAATTAAATAAAGGGCCAGTAGCTCATCTGGTAGAGCACCTGCTTTGCACGCAGGGGGTGGCGGGTTCGAGTCCTGTCTGGTCCACATTTTACCCTGCTTTAGCAGGGTTTTTTATTTGATTTTCCCCCCTTAATATGCTGTAATATCAGTATGACAAAAGCTAATCACCTGCCTGCCGGCAAGACAGGAAAATTATTAATAATCGACGGCAATGCTTTAATCCACCGGAGTTTTCACGCCCTGCCTCCAACAATGACCACCAAGAATGGTGAGATGGTTAACGCGGTTTACGGCTTTACTACCGTTCTTCTGAAAGCAATCCGGGAATTCAAACCCGAATATGTAGTTTTAACTTTGGATAGAAAAGCGCCAACCTTTCGACACGAACAATACAAAGAATATAAAGCAACTAGAGTAAAAGCTCCAGATGAATTATATGATCAAATTCCAAAAGTGAGAGAAGTCGCGGAAAGCTTTTCTATTCCGATTTTTGAAAAAGATGGTTTTGAGGCAGATGATCTAATAGGAACTATTACCAAAAAAGTTGATGGAAAAATAGAAAAAATAATCGTCACTGGCGATATGGATACCATGCAATTAGTTAATGACCACACCAAAGTTTATACTATGAGCCGAGGGCTTTCTGATAGCGTTATTTACGATGCTCGGACGGTAAAAAAAAGATATGGGCTAACACCAGCGCAAATGATTGATTATAAGGCCTTGCGAGGCGATCCTAGCGATAATATCCCCGGAGTAAAAGGAATAGGTGAAAAAGGCGCAACCGAGCTTCTTATAAACTTTAAGGCCCTGGATGGCATCTACAAAAATATTGAATCCACCAAAATAAAAGACCGGACAAGAAGCCTGTTAAAAGAATTTAAAAATGACGCCTACATGTCCAAGGAGTTAGCCACAATAAAATGTGATGTAGATATAAATTTTAACCTGGAAGAAACCCGTTTTGCTAATTTTGACCAAGAAAAAGTCGTTAAACTCTTTAGCGAATTAGAATTCAAATCACTCCTCCCCCGCCTTCATGACTTGATCAGTAAAACAGAAGAGACAAAAGAAGCGCGAGAAGAAAAAGCTTTGGATAAATTCGAAAGAAACGAAAAAAAATTTAAATACATTTTAGTTAAAGATGAAAAGTCTTTCACTAAATTTTTAGTTGAATTAAAAAAACAGAAAACTTTCGCTTTTGATACGGAAACCTCTTCTTTCGATCCAATAACAGCCAAGCTATTAGGGATAAGTTTCTCTTGGAAAACGGGCGAGTCTTTTTTCCTGGGTCTTAATAGTAAAGACCAACCCTCAATAAAAAAAACTCAAAACAATCTATTCGACTACAAACCGCAGATTGCTAGCTCTAAATCACCGATTATCATGCACTCTTGGCTGAATAAACTTGCCCCCATTTTTTCAGATCCAAAAATAAAAAAATACGGCCACAACATAAAATTTGACGTTCGCGTAATCGAAGCCAAGGGAATAAAAGTTGAAGGAATATCTTTCGACACTATGATTGCTTCTTATTTATTAAATCCGGGAACTAGACAACATAATCTAGATGCCCTTACTTTTTCCGAATTAGGCTTTGAAAAAATAAGCAAAGACGATCTGCTTGGCAAAGGCAAAGAAAAAATCTCTTTTTCTGAAGTGGAGGAAAATAAACTTTCTCTCTACTCGTGCGAAGACGCTGATTTTACTAATCGCCTAGCAATTAAACTAAAAAGTGAACTAAAAAAACAAAAATTAGATCAGCTTTTTGATAAGATTGAAATGCCTTTAGTGGAAGTGCTGGCGGAAATGGAAAATAACGGAATATTAATAGACAAAAAATTCCTGAAAAAAATGAGCGAAACCGCTTCGCAAAAAATAGAATATTTGGAAAAAAAAATATACAAGCAAGCGGGAATGAAATTTAATATTAACTCCACCCAGCAATTGAGAGAAATTCTTTTTGAAAAACTGAACATCCCCGTTGATAATATAAAGAAAAATAAAACCGGTCTTTCTACGGCCGCAGAAGAACTAGATAAGCTCCAGGACCTGCATCCAATCATACCTTTAATGCAAAAATATAGAGAAATAACAAAATTAACCACTACCTACATTAATGCCTTGCCAGAATTAATAAATAAAAAAACCGGACGCGTCCACACTAGTTTTAACCAAGCGGTAACTGCTACCGGCCGGCTCTCTTCCAGCGAACCGAATCTGCAAAATATACCAATGCGCACCGATCTTGGGCGTGAGGTTCGAAAAGCTTTTGTGGCAGAAAAAGGGAAAAAACTTGTCGGCCTGGATTATTCTCAAATAGAACTTCGCTTGGCCGCTCATATGTCCGGCGACAAAAAAATGATAAAAGCTTTCAGAGATGGAGCTGATATTCACACTATGACGGCCGCAGAAATAAACCAGGTAAGCCCGGAGGCGGTCTCGAAAAATATGAGGCGCGAGGCTAAAGCGATTAATTTCGGAATTCTTTATGGCCAAGGCCCGCACGGTCTTTCTCAGTCAGCCAGTATCCCTTATGGCCGGGCAAAAAATTTTATTGATCAATATTTTATCGCTTATAAAGATGTAAAAAAATTTATAGACAAAACTATTAGCGAAGCCAGAGAAGAAGGTTATGTGGAAACCATGTTCGGCCGACGTCGTTATCTTCCGGAAATAAATTCATCCGTAATGCAAGTCAGAAAGGGCGCGGAACGAATGGCCGTCAATACCCCCCTCCAGGGAACCGCCGCTGATATGATAAAAGCAGCCATGATTGAAGTCTATCGCTTAATCGCTAACAACCAAGATGTTAAAATGCTTCTGCAGGTTCACGATGAATTAGTTTTTGAAATCAAGGAAAAAGAAGTAAAAAATATTGTTCCGAAAATTAAAGAAATAATGGAAAATATCTTAAAACTTGATGTTCCAATTTTGGTAGAAGCAAGTGTCGGTGATAATTGGAGAGAGATGGAAAAAATTATTTTATAAAAATATGATTTTAAATAAATTAAAAAATAAAAAAATCTGCGTCCTCGGCTATGGCATTGAAAATCGGGCTTTGGTTGATTTTTTAATATCAAAAAAAAATCCTTGCCAAATTACCATCTGCGATGCTAAAAATAATTTACAAAAATCCCCTGAATTCCAAAAACCAAATATTGCTTGGCGCTTAGGGAAAAATTATGATAAAAATTTAAATCAATTTGATATAGTTTTCCGCATAGCTGGCTACCCCCTCTTCTCAAAAGAAATAAAAAAAGCAAAAAAATTCGGGACAGAAATTTCCAGCCCAACAAAATTATTTTTTGAACTTTGCTCCAGTAAAAATATTATCGGCGTAACCGGCACAAAAGGCAAAGGCACAACCGCCAGCTTAATTTTTTCTATTCTAAAAAAAGCCGGAAAACGAGCCTGGTTTGGGGGAAATATCGGTATATCCATGTTTAGCTTTATTGATAAAATCAAAAAAAATGACTGGGTGGTTTTGGAGCTTTCCAGCTTCCAACTGGAAGATCTGCAGATAAGCCCGCGCTTTGCTATTTTTACAAATTTTTACAAAGAGCACCTAAGTCCGGCTGACCCCAGCAACCCCAATTATCATCAAACCCTACTTTCTTATTGGAAGTCTAAAGCTAATATTTTTTTATGGCAAAATAAAAATGACTTTTTAATAATTAATGAAAAATTAAAAAATAAAACTAAGAAACAAGCTAGAGGAAAAATTATTTATTTTACTA
>JBAZOD010000061.1:0-5803 GCA_041648955.1 Patescibacteria group bacterium | reverse complement strand
ATACTGCCGTTCGGGACAATACCCCTCGATTGATATCCACTCCGCCCAAAATTGATAATTTTGATTTAGCTGTAGTCGTGCCGATGCCAACATTACCGGAAGAATCAACCCGCAAGGCTTCATCGCCAACACCAATGGTAGTAGTAGCATTATTAGCTGGGGCAATTGTCAACTGACTGTCAGAACCAACCGTGAAATTAGCGTAATTAGTATCATCATAAGCCAAAGTCAACTGCGACCCAGAATTAGAAGTAACCGATAATTTAGACATTGGCGAAGTCGTCCCGATGCCGATATTACCACTACTTGGTATGGTCAACCACCGGTTAGATGCAAGGTCATCGCTATCTGCAATCACAAAATTTGTTGAACCTACTGGTATTCCCATCCTCAAAGCTCTATTCCCAGGACTTTCAAACTTTAAAATAGCCCCGCCCCCGGATTTCTCCAATTCTAATAAGGTGGCAGGAACTTCTGTTCCAATGCCGACATTCCCGTTATTTGCCACAATGAAGTTAGTCGCGGTTGAAGAACCAACGACGAATTGTGGAGCTGTGCCAATCGCATTAGCATTAACTGAGAGTAGCCCCCAAGGTGATGTTGTCCCAATGCCGACGTTGCCGTCGACGGCTAATTTTGCCGTCCCTGGATTATCATAGCCTATAGCAATATTTTTACCATGAGTAATAATCAAAGGTGCAGTTCCACCCTGGTCCACGTTTATAAATCTTAAAGCACCTGGCAAGGTTCCAGCCGTACCGTCTACTTGAATAACCCATTCTCCATTTTGTACCTTCGTATCTAAACTAAAAGATGATGCCCAAGCAGTATTCCCGGATGTAATCCTGAATTGATTACCATTCCCTCCCAATATATCTAGAATTTTTTCCGGACTTGTCGTCCCGATGCCGACTTTGCCGGAAGAATCTATCCTCATTTTTTCCGTCCGAGAGGCAGCGCCAATATTAGTTGTATCAAATTTTATATAACTACCTCGGGCGGTGTTTGTTTGATCTTCAGCCGCATAGAAGCTCATAGCGGTTGTATTTGAAAATCCGGAAGATGCTCCACTATAATAAGCTCCGCCGACAAGATAGCCAATTCTGTCTCCGGCCAAAACCTGAGTCGGAGAATCAATTGTTCCGTTTGCCCGGCGCACATCATAACCTGTTTCGTCGCCATATCTCTCAAGTTGTATCGTGCCATTAACATCTAAAGTTGCTACTGGATTAACCGTTCCTACGCCCACTCTTCCATTATTCAAAATAACCATCTTGGTGGAGGAGGCGCTGTCAACCGCTTCAAAAATTGGATTAGTGCCATCTCCCCAAACTGAAAGTCTGGAATATGGAGTGGTGGTGCCAACACCAATATTCCCCGCTGTATAATTAATATCAGAACCAGAAGTAGACCAGGTTGTGCCAGCTATATCCGCCCAGGAACCGCCTGAATTTTTAAACTGCAGAGTGCCGGAATTATCTTTAATACCATAGCCGTTTTCGCCGTCCGTCTCATCCCAATTTATATATTGTCCGGCTGTCAATCCCAAATTTCCATTAATATCCAATTTGTGCTTCGGAGAACTGGTGCCTATGCCGACATTCCCTCCATCCGCAATAACAAAAACTTGGGTAGTGCCATCTAAAATATTCACTATATCGCCAGAATTATCTTTTCTTACGGTTAGACCTCCAGAACTGGATAAACCGCCTTCGCCAGCGGAAACGCCATTGCCAGCGAGGAAACCACTCGTATTCAAATTGGTAATCGAGGCATATTTAGCAGAAAAAGATCCATTAACATTTAAAAAATTAGTATTTACTGTTCCTCCGACATTCAAATTATTATCTATTGTGCCACTATTGATATCCAAAGTATTAGCACTAATATTTCCGGCAACAGCTAAACTATCGGTGAATTCAGCCGGACCGCTCACTTTCAAACCGCCGGCGATTTTCACCGGACTGCCTCCGTAAATAGTGCCTTTGACTGTTATGTCATTATAAAAAGTAGCTGCGCCGTTTACTACTAAATTGCCATTAACATTTGTTGTTCCGCCAACAGATGGTAAAACTGTTGATGGAGCCTGATTCTGAACAAACGAAGAGGATGGAGAAGGAGAAGAAGTTGAGCCGGAAGAGCCGGAAGATGAGGAATTAGAAGATGAGGAATCAGAAGATGAAGAATCAGAAGATGAAGAAGTTGATCCGGAAGATGCGGAACTTGAAGAAGCTGAAGTTCCGGAAGGAGTTTGGCTGGCAGGAGTTTGGGTTTTAACCGGGGTAGATACTTTTACAGCCGGCTGAGTCGGAACAGTTTCTTTTTCAGTCTCTGCCGCCGGAGGCGTTGCTGTTTTTTCTGGCTCTTGCGTTGTTACTAACGCCGGTTCTCCTAAATTTTCCTGCAAAGAATCGGGAATCATCCAATCAACAATTTTAGTATAAAGATTTCCTAAAGAAGTAAATGAATTTGATATTCCTCCCAAAAGGCTGGATTTGCTTGCCTGAGCATAATATTTTACATTCTGGCCGGCCTCCTCCATTTTATCAGAAAGCTGGGATAATTTAGCCGTACCGCTTTCAGAAACTCCCTTTACTCGTCCTGCCCCGGCTAAAGCCAAATTCGTTACCTGATTATTTAATTTGAATGATAAATCTTCTTGAAACTGGGCTATATTCTGAAAAACTCCGCCCACCCCCTTCTTAGCGACTGCAAAAGCTTCTTTGGTTTTATCTAAAAATGATTTAATAATTGTATTTTCTTCATTAGCACCCGCTACCTGACCGGTTCTCGCCGGATTATCAAAATTTATTTTTTTAACTATTTGGCTTTCTTTTACCACTTGGCTCGTACGCGCAATAACTTCTCCGGCTGATCTGACAACCCCTTTCACCGCCTCTACTGGAGCTGATGCAACTCTACCCATTGTTTCGCCAAAACTGGCATAAGCTCCGGGCGTTAGAAACAAAAAAACAGCTGTGAATAAAACTAAAGACGCGACTGTTAATCCAAATCGCCAGGGCTTAAAAATATTTAACTTTTTTGAAAAATTTTTCTCTGAATTTAAAAATTCATCTTCAACTTGAGAAATCTGTTCTTCCCAATTTTTTAAATTTTTATCATCTTCACCGACTTTTTCCAAAACAGAAAAATCCAACTCTTCTTTGCTGCCAATTTCTTTCTTGGCAGAAGAAGCAATGGGAGTTATTTCTTCTTTTTTTATTTCCGGAATAGTCACGGAAGAAAAATCAATTTCAGCTCCGTCTATAATAGATTCTTCCTTCTTGGCGATAGGCTCTATTTCCTTTTTGCTATCGCGGGCATGTTTTTCTAAATATTCTTTAAACCATTCTCTGGTTGTAAAATAATTCCGACCGACCTTAGTCGCTTTCAACTTATTTCTTTGGACCAAAAGAGAAAGATAGGCCGTTTTATAAGGACCCTCTTCCGCTAATCTTCTCAGCGGTATTAATTTTTTGTTTTCGTCTTTTTTCTGATAAAGCATGGGGAATAACTTTTAATCCCGAATATCGGGATAAGCAGAAAAATATGTTGCTGAATGTTGCTAACACATCTTATTAACAATTATAGCACATATTATTAACATTTTAAAACATAAAAAAGATATTTTCTACAAATATAAAATTTATAATTTTTCTTCTTAAAAAAGCCAATAAATTAAGTAAAATTACAACAACAAATGTTTTTTTAATTCTTAAACTAAAAAAATAGTTAAAATAAAATCAAAAATAAAAGAGGTTATCCACAACCAATTTTAGAAAACAAAAAAAACATCCCAATTCTGTCGGGATGTTTTTATATATTATATTTCGAATTTTAACGTTTGCTCCATTGCGGGGCGCGTCTGGCTTTTTTCAAACCTGGCTTCTTTCTTTCTTTCTTGCGGGCGTCTCTAGTCAACCAGCCTTTAGCTTTCACCGGCTCGCTTGAACCGTCATCAAAAGATACTAAAATTCTGGCGATTCCATGTCTGGTAGCTTCAGCTTGTGATTTTTTTCCACCACCTTTTACAACAACGGATAAATCTATATCACGAACATGGCCGGTTAATTTCAAAGGTTGAGTTACCACAATAACTTCATCTTCGCTGAAATATTCATTAAGGCGCAAACCGTTAACAGCCATTGCTCCCTGCCCGCTCTTATAAATTCTCACCTGAGCTACAGAAGTTTTTCTTCTGCCTATTGCTTTAACAAATTTCCCCTTGAATTTTGTTGATTCTTCTTTTTTTGTCTTTTTCTCTACCATATATTATCTTATAGTTAATCTTTTTAGCATTGCGTCGCGGAATTTTACCGGCGGCAACATTTCTCTTACTGCCCTTTTCAATATTTCTGCACTGCCCTTAGTTCCTGCTTCTTTTAATTTTTTCATTTTAGTTTTTTTCAGTCCTCCCGGATACCCAGAATAGCTGAAATATTCTTTCTGATCCAATTTCTTTCCGGTAAATTTCAATTTAGCGATATTAGAAACTTCAACAATATCGCCTCCGTCAATATGGGGTTGGAAATTCGGCTTATTCTTTCCGCGCAAAATAATAGCAATGCCGGTAGCCAATCTGCCAACTGCTTTATCGGTCGCGTCAATTTTATGCATTTTTCTTTCTATTTTTTCCATATTAGTAACTTCGTGAGTTTGTGAATTTATTTATCGTAAATCTTATACCAATTCTATTTGCGCTGTATCAGCGCCGTCTCCTTGGCGATTGCCAAGTTTTACAATCCTGGTATAACCGCCTTTTCTGGTTTTGTATCTTTCTCCCAAAACTTCCATTGCTTTTTTAACCGCCATTTTTTGAGGCAAAGTCTGAATGAGCTTTTTTCTTGCTTCCAGATTACCTTCTTTAGCAACGGTGATAAGCTTTTCTACAAATGGCTTGACCGCCTTGGCTTTAGCCTGGGTAGTTTGGACCTTTTCATAAATCAAAATACTAGACGCCAAATTGCGAAGCAACATGCCTCTAGCGCCCGTTTTTCTATCTAAAATTTTTCCTTTCTTTCTATGTCTCATATTTATTTACACTTATTATACTTAAACCTATAACCCCGAAACCTGGGATCAAAAATCACAATACTATTCGCTCTTCTTTGGTCTGCCTTTTTTCTTCTTGCTCTTCTCATCTTCCGGCTCTTCTTCACTGGCGGAAACTTTTTCTTCAGCCTTCACTTCCTCTTTCTTTCCTAAAAGCGAAGAAAATTGTTCTATCAATATTTTTGTTGATTGTTCAAAAGATTCTTTTGGAGAAATTGTCCCGTCAGTAACTATATCAAGAATGAGTTTATCCCAGTTAGTCATTTTACCAACGCGGGTATTTTCCACTTTTACGCTCACTGACAAAACCGGAGAGAAAACTGAATCCATTTCTATATAACCGATCTCTCTGTTTTCTTTTTCTATATTTTCCACTGGCCGATATCCGCGTCCTTGGCTTACGTAAATTTCTGCGTTTAAGCTTCCGGCCATATCAGTGATATTGGCCAAAACTAATTCTGGATTTTCTATCTTGACATCCGCATTTTTTACAATATCACCGGCTTTCACCTGCTTCTTTCCGTGAACATCTAATTCTAATTTTATTTCTTCTTCGCTAAAAATTTTTAATCTTAACTTTTTCAAATTTAATATAATTTCCAAAACATCTTCTTTGACATGGGGTAGGGCCATAAATTCATGGTCAGCTCCTTTTATCTTTACGCCGATTACAGCTGCTCCCGGCAAAGAAGAAAGCAAAACTCGTCTTAAGGAATTGCCCAAAGTCATACCATAGCCAGAATAGCATGGT
>JBAZOD010000060.1:0-5980 GCA_041648955.1 Patescibacteria group bacterium | reverse complement strand
TTTGTCAGTCAATTTTTTGATTGTTCCTTGCATGTGAATGTAAAAATAAAACTAATTAAATAAATACTAATAAGTAAAAATTCGACTCTATCTCTACACTCTTAGTATTTCACCCCTATTTCAGGGGCGGATAGCGATTAAACTAACTATTTAATATTAGCATGAAAAACTTTTCTTGTCAATCTTTAATATATTTAAATTTAAAAAGATTAATTATATAAAAAAGCATGCTTGAACTTTATCTTATTATGAACTACCATTAAATTATGAATAAAATTATTTTTAAAACAATTTTAACAGTAGTTGGATTAACTTTCTTGTTTATCCCCGCAATTTCTCGGGCTGATCAAGCCGCTAATGAGCCGGAGACATTCAAAGCTAAGGTGATAGAAGTGATGGCCGTAAAAGAGATCACCAGAGAAGATGGATCAAAGTTCAAACAGCAAAATTTAAAATTACAGGGGCTTGAAGGAAAATGGAAAGGAAAAGAAATAATATACAACGGCATATCAGATATTGAAGTGGCTGATGCTGGTTTTTACAAAACTGGCGATAAAGTCTTCGTTGAAGGCTATACTGATGAATCAGGAGAAATGGTTTATTATGTAGTCGATTTTGTTAGAAGCGGCTATATTTATCTTCTGACTGCCATTTTTGTTATAATGACTCTTTTAGTAGGAAGATTTAAAGGATTTAAGGCATTATTAAGTTTATTCGCAAGTTTTATAATTATTATAAAATTTATTTTGCCGCAAATATTAGCCGGCCGAGATCCATTTCTGATAAGTTTGATCGGCAGCTTGGTAATTCTCGCCATTATAATTTATCTGACAGAGGGTTTTAATAAAAAATCTCATCTGGCTGTTTTATCAGTTCTTATTTCTCTGTTTGTTACTCTAATTTTATCAGTAATTTTTGCAGACTTAACTAGATTAACCGGTTTTTCCCAGGAAGAATCCGCCTTTTTAATCGGCGTTGGACAGGCGGTTATAAATTTCAAGGGATTGCTTCTGGCCGGCTTTATTATCGGAGCAGTCGGAGTTTTGGACGATATTATTATTGGACAAATTGAAGCGGTAGAACAAATAAAAGAGGCTAACCCCAATCTGCCGTCTGGCAAAGTTTTTATTTTAGCTTATAGAGTTGGCAATGCCCATTTGGGAGCGATTATAAATACTTTATTTTTGACCTATGTCGGTGCCTCTCTCCCCTTGCTTTTGTTGTTTGTTTTAAACACTAATGGCGTCACCTTCAGCCGATTAATTAACACAGAAATAGTCAGTACGGAAATAGTGAGAACCCTGGTCGGCAGCATCGGAGTTATTTTATCAATGCCGATAGCGACATTCTTAGCATCGCTTAAATCAAAAAAATCCATTACAAAATAATTTTAAAATCATGAACAACCAGATTAAATCTATTCAAGTTTTGGGATCAGGCTGTCCGACCTGCAAAAAACTATTTGAATTGACTAAAAAAGCCGTGGCCGATCTTGATCTCAAAATAGAGGTTGAATATTTATCAGATGTCCAAAAGATTATAGAAATGGGCGTTATGTCATCTCCCGTTCTAGTTATTAACGACAAGGTAATTTTAGCGGGACAGCTCCCAAATTTAGAAAAGATAAAAGAATTAATAAATTCAGGCAACAAGCCTTTGGCAGATAAGCCAATTAGCGGTTGCTCTTGCGGAGGCAATTGCTAAATAAATTAGATAAAGAGTTATGAATATTTTTTACCCCATTCAATTATTGGCGAATTTATTTAGCTATAATCTATTAGGTTTAGCAAAAAATTCTTATTTAGCCAATACTATTAATTTTTTTATTTATGACACGATAAAAATCGGCCTTCTTTTGTTAATTATTAATTTTATAATGGCAGGCGTTAATTACTATTTCCCGATGGAAAAAGCTAGAGATATTTTGACGAAAAAACGTTGGTTTGGAATAAATTACCTAATGGCCGCCCTACTGGGAATAGTTACGCCGTTTTGTTCTTGCTCTTCAATCCCCTTGTTTATTGGTTTTATGGCGGCAGGAATACCGCTCGGAATAACTTTTACTTTCCTAATCAGCTCGCCGTTAATTAATGAGTCTTCCCTATATCTCTTCCCAGCTATGTTTGGGATAAAAGTTACTATTTTATATAACCTATTTGGAATTATAATTGCCGTACTGGGCGGAATATTAATCCAAAGACTAAAACTGGAAAAGTATGTAATACCAGAACTTTTAAACTTCAGATCAAAAGCTCGGATAGAAAAAGCTAATAACGAAACCAAACAAAAATTCAGAAAATTAATCAGTTGTTTTTGGACAGATGGATTGACTCTTACAAAAAAAATATTCCCATACGTAGTTTTAGGCGTAGGTGTTGGTGCTATTATTCATGGTTTCGTTCCGAGCAGCCTGATCGAACATTACTTATCATCTAAATCATTATGGACGGTCCCCTTGGCTGTTATTTTAGGCGTCCCGCTCTATGCTAATTCCGTCAGTGTACTCCCGATAATGGAGGCCTTGGCAGGGAAAGGCGCTCCGCTGGGGACTGTTTTATCTTTCATGACGGCGATTGTGGCGTTGTCTCTTCCCGAAGCAATAATTCTTAAAAAAGTTATGCGCTGGCCTCTTTTAGCTACATTCTTTGGTATTACTATTTTTGGAATTATAATTATGGGCTACTTATTTAATGCGATCTTATAAAAATTATGAATAGAAAAATATTAAATTCTGCTTTTTTAATTCTGGGGGTATTTTATTTAACTGGCTGTGCCGCAGAAAGCCCTATTGTTAAATTATCTGAATCAAAAAATAATATTGAAATCGGAGAAAACAAATCAAAACCCGATAAAATTGAAGTTTTTTTATTCCACACCACCCAGCGTTGTGCGACTTGTATCGCTATTGGCAAATTATCTGGCGAAACTATCTACGAATATTTCCAATCGGAACTGCGCGATGGCAAAATTGAATTTAGGGAGATAAATATTGATTCATTGGAGAACAAAGAATTAGCTCAAAAATTTCAGGCCAGCGGTTCAGCTTTATTTATTAACACTATTTATAACGGGCAAGACAATATTAGCCAGGATACTCAAGTTTGGCGCTTGACTCAGAATGAAGTTCAATTTAAAAGTTATTTGAGAAATAGAATAAATAATCTCCTAAATAAATAATATGGATTTAATTAATATTCTAATTGATAATTACAATTTGCCGGTTCTTTCGGCGTTTCTCTTGGGCATTTTGACATCTATTAGCCCTTGTCCTTTAGCAGCCAATATTACGGCAGTGGCTTTTATTTCTAAAGACATTAAAACTCCGAAGCACACAATTTTGTCCGGACTTTTTTATACTTTAGGCCGAGGCATTAGCTATACTTTGCTCGCTACTTTAATTTATTTCGGCTTTTCTTCTTTCCAAATTGCCAGCATTTTCCAAAATTGGGGCGATAAAATTTTAGGTCCGATTCTAATAATCATCGGACTTATTATGTTCGGAATTATTAGAATCAATTTAAAAAACAATAATCAGATAATCGAAAAAATAAAATTACGATTGGCGAGTAAAGGATATTTAGGATCGTTGGCTTTAGGCGTACTTTTTGCCCTTGCTTTCTGCCCTTATAGCGGTGTTTTATTTTTTGGCGTTCTAATACCGCTTACTTTGAACTCCATGGCGGGCTTGATTTTGCCGGGTTTTTTCGCTGCTGGTACTGGATTGCCAGTAATAGTCTTTTCAATTTTAATCGCCTTCAGCATGCAGGCGGTCGGTAAAATATTTAATATCATTCAAATAATAGAAAAATGGCTCCGATATGGAGTGGCATCAATTTTTATACTAACAGGAATTTATTATTCACAATTTTTGGTAAAATATTTAACAAGCTTTATATTATAAATTCTTTCTCCGTCCCCAAACAAAAAATCCGGCCCTTAGCCGGATTTTTTTATTTTATCAATTTTTAGCGCAAGCTTTTAAAAATTTTCCCTAATTTTTTTCTGGGAGATGACAATAAATAGCCAGCTACTTTTTCCAATTCATTCTTTATATAATCAATATTGCCGTAATTAGAATTATAACCGACCAATTCCATGAAGCCTTTTCCTTGAACTTCTCGGCCGTCGATTTTTCCCGCCACCTTGAGAGGACCTTCCCAATAATTGATAGAGCCAAAAATAATTTCTTGATCTTTAACTAACGCGGAAACTTTAAGATCAATTTTTTTATCTGGAATTTTTATCTCCCAGGTTAGAGGATATTTGGCCTGTGTTTTTTTGCTTTTCCAAATATCTTTTCCCGGAATTAACTCCAAGCCCTTTAGATTCTCCTGTTTGCCATTTTGGTAAACAATATCCGATAAATAGCCTTTACTTTTACAATCGCTATATTCACAACACATCAATTCAATATTGTTATCAAGCTGAATGGAAAACCAGCTCCATTTATCCTTAGAGTAGCTCACATCTGCCCACTGGTGATCCATCCATGATTTTCCTGTTACCTTTATAATTTTCTTGCCGATTTTTATTTCGCCCTCGGTTTTTAAATTAGTCAAAGAATAATAATAGCTGCCTCGCCCGCAAACTTTTATATAACCTTGGCCGCTCTCCAATAATGGCTTCTTGGTTGAAATCATTTTCAAATCTATATTGTCATCTTTGAGGCGATAAGAAAATTTATGAGTCTCTTCTAGGGAACGATTTACATATCCCTTTATCAATATAGGACTCGTATGATTGATAAAAAGAAGAGGTTTCTGAAAACTATCTTTGGAAATAGCGGAAATATAATCAACTATCGGATAAAACTTTTTCTTTTTTATATCAGATAAGATAGAATGAAAAAAATAAATATTTTTAAAAGGCGCCCGGCTTAAAAAAGGAATTTTTACTTTTTTTACATCAGCCTTAAAAAGGCAATTCATGAAAGAATATTCATTCCCCTCTTCATCCCGCAGATTACCATTAAAATACCACCATTCAATTATATGATTGTGGGCCGATTCATCCTCGGGAAATTTAATTGGCTTTATTTCTCTGGCCATAAAAAATTTTTAAAAAATTAAGCCACCTCCTGGCGGCTTAAAATTTAATTGAAAAAAATCTCTGAAACATTCAACAGTCTTCCTAAACTTTGGAATATTTTCTTACTGCCATTAAACTTGCTAAAGCGTTTATTAAAGCGACAGCTAAAAATTCTAAGCCAAAAATTTTTATAAAATTAGCATTGAAATAAGATATAATATTTATATTATAGCCGAAGAAAAAAGTTTCCAAATAAGGCTGGAGTAAGCTTAAAAACGGATAAAAAATTAAAATTGCAATCGCCAAACCGATAAAAGTATAAATCAAGCTGGAAATAAAAAACGGCATATGAACAAAAGAATTAGAAGCTCCAACTAAGCGCATAATACCAATTTCTTCGCGATGGGTATAGATTGCCACTCTGATGGCATTGTAAACTACCAGCAGGGTAGTTAAGATAAAAATCAAACTCACCGTCATTCCGACTTCGTTAACTTTACCGGTGATACTGTTAATTTTTTCCAAAAGCAATTTATGATCCGTAAAATTGCGCGACTCAATTAAATCGCTTTGAATATTATTGAGATTATTTATTAATTCAGAAGCCGTATCTGCGTTTTGAGGAGTAATAACCAAACTAGGAGTTAAAGGATTTTTCCCCAGTTCTCGCAAGGCTTGTAAAATTTCCGGATTATCTTTATTTTTTTCTTGAAAAAACTCCAAAGCTTCAGCCTTAGAAACATAAGTTACATCTTTCACCTGGCTCAAATTGCTGATCTGCGATTTCAAGACGGAAATTTCCTCCTCGGGAGAATCGGATTTTAGATACAAGCTAATATCAATTTTTTCTTTAACGGCGTTGATGGCCGTATCGCTTATAATTCTCACTGTTAAAAGCAAATTTATAGAGAACAAAGCTAAAATTAAAATTGTAATAGTTACAATTGACAGC
>JBAZOD010000059.1:0-6048 GCA_041648955.1 Patescibacteria group bacterium | reverse complement strand
TTTTTCTCAGGAAAATAAAAGAATAACAATTATATGAAAAAAATACTCATTTCCTACTTTTCCCGCACGGGAACAACAAAAAAGGTAGGGGAGATTATTAGTGCTAAACTTAATTGCGAAATAGAAGAAATTTTTACTGTAAAGAATGTTTCCGGGGTGCTTGGATATTTAACCTGCGGAAGAGAAGCGGGCGCGAAGAAACCGGCAAATATCAAGCCGACGGTAAAAAATCCGGCTGATTACGATTTGGTGATAATCGGGACGCCAATTTGGGCCTGGAATCTTTCCAGTCCGGTGAGAGCATATCTCATGAATAATGTTGATAAATTTAAAAATATCGCCTGCTTCTGCACGATGGGCGGGGACGGAGCAGAGAAGGCTTTCCGGGAGATAGAGAATATCACCGGTCTGAAATCATTAGCTGGATTGGTGATTCTTACTAAAGAAGTAAAAAATTGTGAAGAAAAAATAGACAAATTTGTTGACGAAATAAATAAATTGTCTTAGAATATAAACAAACCAAAAGTTCACTGTGAAAGAGGAGGAAAAATGATTACTATCACTGCCGAGATGACTATCGGTGAAATTATTGCACAAAAAGGAAAAGGGGCAGGGGAATTAATGGACGCTGTTCTTTGCGATAACACAGAAAGAATATGCTGTCCGGGGACATCACATCAGCTCGGATATGCGGCTCATTTGAAGGGCAAAGAGACGAAACTTCCGCAACTTTTGAGTGACCTTAATCAGTTACCGGATATTTTATTTTTTATGGGCGAAACTCGTCTTTGTTGAGGCGAGTTTTTTTATTTTGTCTGCCATTGCTTTTTATTAGGTTTGGAGATAGAATCTAATTAGCTAAAAAAATAATTAATACCAAAAATATGGGAAATTTTAAACGAAGCGGAGATGGGGGAAAATTTAAACGTGATCGCGGGTTCAGCAATAAGGGCGGAGGATTTAGAGACAGAGATGAAAGACCGGAAATGCACAAAGCGATTTGCAGTGAATGCGGAAGAGATTGCGAAGTGCCTTTTAGGCCGACTGGAGACAAGCCTGTTTATTGCAGTGATTGTTTCAAAAATAAAAGCAGAGACGATTCCAGGAGGCCAAGTTTTGGCGAGAAAAAAATGTTTCCGGCAATCTGTGATAAATGCGGACAACACTGCGAAGTGCCTTTTAGGCCGACTGGAGACAAACCTGTTTATTGCAGCCAATGTTTTGGAAAAGGGGATAATGCCGGTCCTAAAGCTAAAGCTCCCGAACAATCTAATAGACAAATGGAAATAATAATTTCTAAACTTGATAAAATTTTGAATTTATTAGCGCCAAATACCCCAAAAGAAATGCCA
This sequence comes from Patescibacteria group bacterium, assembly GCA_041648955.1. Classification (GTDB taxonomy): domain Bacteria; phylum Patescibacteriota; class Patescibacteriia; order Patescibacteriales; family JAQTRU01; genus JBAZOD01. Next base: position 4,696 of record JBAZOD010000059.1, on the reverse strand, counting down.
AAAAAAGCAGAAACTCCGAAAAAAACAGAAGCGCCAAAAGTAAAAAAAGAAGTAAAAGTTAAGCCAAAAGCAAAAACGGTTCCAAAAAAAATTAAAGCCAAAAAGAAAAAATAAGATAAAGCGAAAAAACACCTCTGAATATTTCAGAGGTGTTTTTTGTTTGGGCTAATTGACAATATTGTAATAATATGCTATTTTATTTTGATGGTCTAAAATGGCCTGTTTGTTCGTTATACTACAACCAGTAACAAAGAGGTGGCAACATGAGTATTAAAGTCGTAGCGATAACGCCGGTTTACAACGAAACGGCAGAGATGATTGTGAAATTTATTAATGGCATGGACGAAGTACGCGCAGAACTCGCTGCGCTAGGAGTCGATTTTTCCCATTTTTTGCTTAACGACGGCGCGCTTCATCTTCCGGAAGTTATGGAAGAGGTAGATGTACTCGTTAAGCACAAAAAGAATCTCGGCTTGGCGACAACCTTGGTCGACGGATATGAAGCGGTTTTGGCGCTGGAGATGCCTCCGGATATTATTATTCGCCTGGATTGTCAGGAGCATGACCCCTGGAAAATTATTTCCATTGTTGATTCTTTTCTCCGCTCCTCCGCTCGGGCTATTTTTTTGCCTGTCTGGTATTGGACAGGCGGAGAAAACCGCCCCATGCAGAAAGACATTATGAGAATCATGGTCGAATTTTGCGCCAACCTTTCGCCGATAAATATCGAAGTTGTTCTCTCTATTTATAATCAGAAATTTCCTCTAGGCTATCAAGCTTTCGGAGCGGATTTTCTGAGAGAGATTTTTCCGAGTCTGAAGAAGGGACTGGATATCTTCCAGGACAAATTCAACAAGCCCGCGACTTGGGGGTTCGATCTGCTCGCCATGTTATTGGCGGCGAAATTCAATCCCGAAACGGTTGATTTCATGTTCGGGGGCTGGTCCAAGCCCTGGGTTGAAAATCGCGGACCAGAAAAAATTACGGCTCAGCAGGAGCGGGCCAGATGCATGATCGATGTAGCCAAAGAACTTGGCTGCCGATAGGATACAAGAGATATAAACAAGGGGGAGAAAAATTTTCTTCCCCCTTTTTCTTGATTTTTATAGTTCAAGATGTTAGATTGTAATATATATAAAAATAATAAAATATGTCTAAATATTTAATTACTGGCGGAGCCGGTTTTATCGGTTCCAATATCGCCAAAGAGCTTTTGGCCAGAGGGGAAAAAGTCAGAATTTTGGATAATTTCTCCACCGGCAAAAGAGAAAATGTAGAAGGATTTAAAAATAATCCTAATTTTGAATTAGTGGAAGGGGATTTAAGGGATTTAGAGACTGTGAAAAAGGCCTGCGAGGGCGTTGATTTTATTTTGCACCAGGGCGCTTTGCCATCCGTGCCTCGTTCCATAAAAGACCCTATGGGCGTTAACGAAGTTAATACTCTGGGTACTTTGAATATTTTAGAAGCCGCTAAAGAATTTGGAATAAAAAGAGTAGTTTTTGCTTCCTCATCTTCTATCTACGGAAATGATCCGACTCTTCCTAAGCACGAAGAGATGTCGGTTTCTCCTCTATCTCCCTATGCTTTAACAAAATATGCTGGCGAACGTTATTGCCAGCTGTATCATCAATTATACGGCTTAGAAACGGTCGCCTTAAGGTATTTCAATGTCTTCGGCCCTAATCAGGACCCAAGTTCCGAATATAGCGCTGTGATCCCTAAATTCATTAAATTGATAAGTGAAAACAAAAGACCAACAATCTACGGAGATGGCACAAATTCCAGGGATTTTACTTTTGTTGCCAACAACGTGGCAGCAAACATCGCAGCTTGTACAGCCGAAAAAGCTTCTGGCCAAGTTATGAATATCGCCTGCGGCGAAAGATATACTTTGCTAGATTTGATAAAAGCCATAAATGAGATATTGGGTAAAAATATAGAACCAGAATTCCAGCCAGAAAGAACAGGGGAAGTAAAGCACTCTATGGCTGATATTTCTCGGGCACAGGAAATTTTGGATTTTGCCGTAAAAACGAAATTTAAAGAAGGGCTGGAAGAAACAATTAAATCAATGGGGTTAAAATAATTTTAAAATAAAAAAGCGCCTCCGAATATTCGGAGGTGTTTTTTGTTAAGGTGATATTTTCCTGGAAAGTAAAATTATGTTATAATTTTAATATGTCAAAAGAACTAAAAAAATCAATTCTAATTTTCGTTTTGCTTTTGATCTTTTGGATGACCGGAGCGATTGTGGATTCAGCTTTATGGGGACATAGTACTTATCGTACACCAGTCTGGATTATGGAAAATATGCATATTTTTTGGCTGGCTTTGAACCAATTTTTGTTGCCTTTAGCGGTTTTACTTATTTTAGCGCCAAAACTCAATACATTAATACTTTTTTTGTCAGCCGCTTTTTCCGGCAGCGTTTTATGGGATTTACTTTATTCTAGCCTAACTAGAGGAAAATTAATAAGCGACAGCATGGAAAGATGGTTTGCGTTGGATAATATCGACTTAGTAATAAAAATAAACGAATCGCAAGTTATTTATTTTCATATTGTCAGGATTTTGATAAGCATCGGCCTATTTTATTTTTTATATCAAAGGTTAAAGAAAAATTTTGTGTCAAACGGCCGAATATGATAAAATTAAACTATTATATTAACAAATTATGGACGACAAAAAAGAAATAAGCCAGCCAGAAATTGATATAAATAGGTATAACGCTCCCGATTCTCCTTCTTCCGATAAATTGGAAATGGGACTCTGGCTGCTTGAAAACAAAAAACATCTTAGAAAAGCCTTGATTATTTTTTTGACCGTGATATCGGCTATTTCCTGGTCTTATACTATCTATGGTTTTGCTTATTACATAGCCAAGGGCATGAACGAAGACAATATTTTAGCTGAACAATTAGTAAATACTAAAACCATCGGTCATGAATATATTCTGGCGTTGGCTCCGCAGGATATTTCTTTTTCTCCTGTCAAAATTTTCCGAGGCAATGAAAATAAATATGATTTTGTTTCTGAAATAAAAAATCAAAATTCGAAACATTGGGCAACTTTTAAATACTGTTTCTACGAGAAAGGCCAAGAAGTGGAATGCGGAGAAAATTTTATTTTTCCCGGAGAAACAAAAAGTCTGATAGCTTTGGCAAAAAACTTTAATTATCTGCCGAGAGAGGCCAGTCTGACAATCACAGAATTATTCTGGCAAAAAATTAATGCCCGTGAAATTTCCGATTGGAATAATTATAGCAATGAACATTTAGACTTTATTTTTGATGATATAGTCTTTAAGCCAGCAGCGGCCAGCGGCCTGTCGGAAAAATTAAATTTTAACTCCCTGAATTTTTCCGCAACTAACAAAACAGCGTTTAATTATTGGGAGGTGCCCCTAGATATCTTTTTTTATAACGGGAATTCTCTTATCGGGGTTAATCAGTATGTTTTGCCGGAATTTATGTCAAAAGATAAGCGTGATATCAAAATAAGCTGGCCGGGAAATTTAAGCGGTGTGAATAGCGTCAAGATTATTCCGAATCTAAATATTTTCAAAGACAATATTTATATTAAATATGAAGGAGGAGTGGGTGAGGAAAAATAATTAAAACTGCACGGCAATAATCAATGGCTAAAAGATTATATTTATATTTAAAAAATTTTGATTGGATATTATTTTTATCCGTTTTTTTGTTGGCCTGTTTTGGTTTAGCGGAAATTTACAGTGTGGCCCTCGGACAGGAAACTGTAGATCTTCTTAATTTTAAAAAACAAGTTTTTTTTATTAGTGTAGGAATTTTTCTCTTGTTTTTTTTCTCTTTTCTTGATTACCATTTTTTGAAAAATTCAAGCAATTATTTATATATTTTTGGAATAGTAATTTTAATTTTAGTTTTGTTTTTCGGGAAAACTATCAGGGGCACGAAGGGTTGGTTTGATTTCGGCATTATGAATTTTCAGCCGGTAGAACTGGTAAAAATTATTCTTATTATTTTTTTAGCAAAATTTTTTTCCGCCATGGCGCTTCAAATAAGGCCATGGAAGCATCTGATTCTCTCTGGATTAGGAACTATAGCCTTCGCTATTCTTACTTTGATGCAGCCAGACTTCGGTTCAGCCTTAATCCTTATTGCTGTTTGGTTAATAATGCTAGCCCTAGCCGGCTTTGGCAAAAAACATTTTTTAGTCATTAGCCTTATTTTAGCAACTGTTTTTTCCGGCCTTTGGCTTTTTACGTTTAAGGACTATCAGAAACAGCGAGTTTTAACTTTTTTAAACCCTGCTTTTGAACCCCTAGACCAAGGATATAACGTGGCGCAGGCGATTATTGCTGTTGGCGCCGGTGGGTTTACTGGACGAGGTTTAGGTTTTGGGTCCCAATCTCAGCTCAAATTCCTTCCAGAAGCCCAAAATGACTTCGTTTTTGCAGTTATTTCAGAAGAATTAGGATTCCTTGGGGTCTTGTTGGTTATGTTATTTTTTGGAATATTTTTCTATCGCGCGCTGACTAGCCTGAAAAAAATAAACAATGATTTCGGTATTTTCTTCATCTTAGGAGCAGTGGGCTTGATTTTTATCCAAATGTTTACTAATATTGGTATGAACATAGGAATCCTGCCTGTGGTGGGAATTTCCCTGCCTTTTGTTAGTTATGGAGGCAGTGCCATATTATCCGCGTTTATTT
>JBAZOD010000058.1:0-6290 GCA_041648955.1 Patescibacteria group bacterium | reverse complement strand
TAAATATTTTTATGCTGGTATTTTTCTTTGATAATTTCTCCGCCATTATCCGCATCTTCTTCAGATTCTTGCTTTTTCTCATCGGCGAAAGAAATCTGGTGATGTATATTTCATCAGCCAGCGGTAGTACATATTTTAAAGTATTATATAATTTCTTATCTTCCGCAAGTCCGAGGAGGAGATGAAGCTTCTTAAATTTAATATTTTTCAGGAAATCGGCAGTTGTTTTCATCTTGTCCGGATTATGCGCTCCGTCCAGAATTATGGTCGGATTTTTTTGGATAGTTTCCAATCGGCAGGGAGAGAAAGCTTTAGCCAGGCCTTTCTTTATTATAGCAGGGCTTATTTTTTTGCCCTTGATGGATTCGGCTGCTTCTATCGCCAGGATGGCGTTTTTCACCTGATGCTCTCCCGGATTTTTCGTTTTGTAAATATTATTTTTATATTCAAATTCCGTTCCGCTTAGATTGTTTTTCAGAATTCTGAAATCAAAATCAATCTGCCGGAAGCGGGAATTTTTTTTGCGGCAAACATCTTTGAATATTTTTAAAATTTTCCGGTTTTTTTCTCCGGTTATGAAAAGGCAGTTATTTTTTATGATGCCGGCTTTGTTGCGGGCGATTTTCATTTTCGTATCTCCCAGGAGATGGGTATGGTCCAGGCCGATATTCGTGATGATGGCGACTTCTGTCCGAGGGATGACATTGGTAGCGTCAAAGGTTCCGCCGCAGCCGGTTTCCATTACCACATATTCGCATTTCTTTTTTTTGAAATAAAGAAAGGCCATTGCCACCAGAGCTTCAAAATATGAAGGCGCGCCGTAGCGGCTGTTTCCAGCGCAAGCGGAGAGTTCCGGCTTTATTTCATCAACCAGCTCCGCAAATTCTGAGGGAAGAATATATTGGCCGTTTACTTTTATCCTTTCGATAATGTCAGTGGTATGAGGAGAAAAATAAGCTCCGGTTTTGAGGCCGGCCTCATTCAGGATTGACTGCAGCATGTAGGTGAGAGAGCTTTTCCCAGAAGTGCCGGCGATATGGATGTATTTAATTTTTTGTTCCGGGTTATGCAGAAGCTTGAGAAAATCTTTTATTCTTTTTATAAAAAAAGACCGGTCAATTTCCGCTTCGTTCTTAGAATGGTTTGGCCCCGGTATGTTAACAAGAGATTCAAGAAAATCAATTGAATCCTGATATTTTAATTGTTTTTTCTCCATAATTTAGGAATTATCTTGATAGAATATAGTTCATTCCTCCTAGATTTTTTACCATTCCCTTCATTTCCATAATAATCAGTGTACTATTTGCGGTCGCGGTGTCAAGTCCGGTCTGGCGGACAAGCTCATCAATATGGATAGGCTCAAATGATAATTTGGCGATGATTTTTTTCTCTTCTTCCGTTTCCGGCAGGACTTTTTTGTTGTCCAAATAAGCAGTGGCCTGGGTAAGATTCAGGGCTTCTATTATATCAAGCGCGGAAGCTACTGGTTTGGCGCCGTCTCTGATCAGCTTGTTCGGCCCGGCAGAAACAGGCGAAAAAATATTCCCCGGAATGGCAAACACTTCCCGGTTTTGCTCCAGGGCATAAGCGGCGGTTATCAGGGCGCCTGATTTTTCCGCTGCTTCTATCACCAAAGTGCCTAAGCTTAAGCCGGAAATAATCCGGTTGCGCTGGGGAAAATTGTATTTCAGGGGAGCGGTGCCAAGAGGAAATTCGGAAATGACCGCGCCGCCGGCTGAAACAATTTTATCGGCCAGATAGCGGTTTTGGGAAGGATAAAGGCTTTGCCGGTCCAGTCCCGAACCGAGAACCGCGACGGTTTTTCCGCCCGCCTCCAAAGTGGCGAGATGAGCAAGGGCATCAATGCCCAGGGCTAATCCGCTGATGATGGTGATATTGTTTCTGACTAAATCTTTAGTTATGTTTTCTGTTGCCTGCTGGCCGTAGCTGGTATATTTTCTGGTGCCGACAATTGCCAGAGAAAAATCATCTTGCAGATCAAGGACGCCTCGATAATAGAGAAGGGCGGGCGGATTATAAATTTCCGCGAGAAGCTTGGGATAAATTTCATCAACAATAGTCAGAATTTTTATATTTTCTTTTTCCAATTTGGCGACAAGCTCTTCCGGGTTTATATTGTTTCTGGCGGCAATAAATTCTTCAGCGATATTGGCTTCAATTCCGGCCTCTGCTAGTTCCAAGGATTTGGCTGTAAAAGCGTTTTTCAGAGTTTTGTCTTTTGGAAAAAAATGCCCTAATAATTTTTTGAAGCGGATCGGCCCGAATTTTGGAAAATTATTCAGAGCCACCCAATATTTAAGATTTTCCATAATTGGGGCTTGCCCTGCGCTAAGCTTGCTTTGGCGCGGGGTTGACAAAAAATATAAATATGCTAAGATAATAAATCAAATTGCCTGTTAACGCGAGCTGGCTAAAATAGAAAATAGTTTTCAGTTTACTGCTTGCTTCGGGGCGTTAATTCTTAGATGACTATCCTCCTTGGCATTTATGGATTAACAAATTCTCCATAAGCAAGCAGTAAATCGAAGGCTATTAGCTAAAATATTTCTTGGGAAATTTTCGGACAGGCTAGTAGCTTTTTTATTTATTCAAAATAATTTTACCATACAAACAAGAGCGATGATAGTATTCAGAATTTTGTCTAGGAGCGATGAAGGTTAAATCGCCCCTCCTTGATTTAACCCGTAGTCTTAAATTGGGCCTTGTGCCCTTGCTTCTAGACAATATTTTGAACATTATTTAAATTTAAAGACCCGCTTTTTTGTAAGCGGGTCTTTTTTCTTTGATATTTTTATTTATTAATTTTCTTGAATTATTTTTTCAATGGCGCTGTTGATGGCTTTTACTTCTTCTTCAGAAAATTTTTGCAGAACAAATTTTCCCGCCGCCATTTCATTTCGGCGAGGCAGGTCTGCCGGAATTTTTTCGGCTGATTCGGCGCGGATGCCGATTCTGATTCTCCTGAAATTCTTAGTTTTGAGATGATTAATAATTGATTGGACGCCATTGTGGCCGGCGCTTCTTGAATCAACTGAAATTTTGTATTGTCCCAGAGGTATATCCAGATCATCGTGAATAATTGTGAGAATTTCCGACAAGTTTGAGTTTTTTTCTTTCAATAAGCCGAATTTTTTCGGCAATAATTTATAATAAGATAGAATCGCCTGCACTGACCGTCCGGATTCATTCATAAAAGTTTGCGGCTTTGCCAAAAATAAATCTCCGGACTGGCAGATTTCCGCTTGGAATTTTTTATTCATTGACCAAATTAGATTCAATTTTTCTGCCAAAGCGTCAATGGCCATAAAGCCGGCGTTATGGCGAGTATTTTTGTATTTTTCCCCGGGATTTCCCAAGCCGATGATAATATGCATAAAATTTTCAATTTTCAATTTCTAATTTCTAAACAATTTTCAATGATTAAATTAATTAATTAATGAATTAAGTCATTGTTTAAAAATTTAAAATTGAAAATTATAAAATTATTCAGCGTGCTGCCCATGCACTCTTCTTTCCTGGTCTATTTCAATAGTGATCGGCGTGCCAAGAAAGCTGAATTTATCCCGCAGGCGATTGGCAATAAAGCGGATATAGGAAAAATGCAGAGTGTCTCTCGCGCCGATGCGAAGGCTAAATCTCGGCGGGTTGGTCGATGTCTGTTTAAATTCATAGATTCGAGGTTTTTTAATTCCCGAAGCTTTAGCCGGCCGGTGGATTTTTACGATTTTCACAAGAAATTTATTTAACTGGGAATCGCCTAATTTTATTTTTCTCATTTTATCTATTTCCAAAATCAAATCAAGAATTTTGTTTACTTTTCCTCCAGTCAGGGCGGAAGTGAACTGGATCGGCGCCCAAGTGCAGAAAGGGAAGTGGTCGTAAATATATTGTGTGTATTTTTTGGTATCTTTTTTTTCTGCCAAATCCCATTTGTTAGCGATGATAATCAAGCTGATTTTTCTTTCCACTATTTCTTCAACTAATTTGGCATCTTGGTGGGTAATATCTTCATTGATATCTATAACCAGCAAAGCGATGTCGGATCTCTCCAGGGCTTTCAGGGATTTCATGATTCCATGTTTTTCCAGGCCTTTGCCTTTAGTTCCTTTTTTGCTGATGCCGGCGGTATCAACTAGAGTTATGGTGTTATCTTCATAGATTATTTCTGTATTTTGCGGTTCGCGCGTAGTATGCGGTTCGGGGCTGACGATTACTCTTTCGTAGCCGAGGATTGAATTCAGGAGGCTGGATTTGCCGACATTAGGCTTGCCGATAAAGCAGACTTTTATAGAATTTTTTTCTTCTGGCGCTTCTTCCTCTTCCAAATCAACCGGTGTTTCCTCTACTGTTTTTATTCTTTTGACGACAATATCAAGCAAGTCTCCCGTGCCCGCGCCGGTAGCGGCAGAAATTGGAACCGGCTCTTTCAAACCCAGTTTATTGAATTCAGCAGTAGCGGCTTCAAGTTTTTTCTTATCCACCTTGTTGGCGGTTAGAATAATTTTTTTTGGATTTTTTATAAATTTTTTCAGGAATAAAGCCATTTGCTTGTCGGTCGGCAATAAACCTGTTTGCGTATCAACCAAGAACAAGATTAAATCAGCTCGCGTTAAATAATCGCGAGCCTGTTGTTGAACTTTTATTTCAATATTGCCGGTTTTATCTTTTTCGCCGACCAGATATTTCATGTCTATGATGCCGCCCGTATCAACGAGAGTGAATTTTTTCCCGCGCCATTCTACTTCATTCAAATTGCTGTCGCGGGTTGTGCCGGCAATATTGGAAACCAGAGCCTGATTTTTTTCCGTCAAGCAATTGAAAAGAGTTGACTTGCCGACATTGGTTCGTCCAAAGATAACAACCAGGGGCAGATTATATTTATTATGTTTCATATTTTTATTATTTTTTTATTGCTCCGGATTATTTGTTCCGGAAGAATTTTTATCCGCGTCTTGTCCAAGCACCAAAACGAAATCCGGCTGTTCAGGATTTTTTTCATCAGCCACTTCTGCCTTTATTTCATCAATCAGCCATTGAGGCATATTGAAAGAAACATTGGCGCCGGTTTTTTCCTTTAGAACGGATAAAGACTCCATTTTTTCTCCGTAAGTTAAATCGTATATAACTGATTTTTGATAATTTTGCTGGCTGCAATTGCCGACTCGGCTGACATTGAAGCCGTATTTTTCTAAATCCATAGCCGTAATGCTGGCTAGCCCGTTTATCCAAGTTCCATTTCTTATATCCACAGTCGCTTTTTCAACTTTCACTTTTTCTTTAGCCTGTACTGGCGCATCGGAAAAAATATTGTTCGTCAGATATTGGATTTCGGAAAAATCACCGCTTCTCGGAGTCAGAATATAAGCGCCGTCTTCACCGCGGGCGTCAATCAAAAGACCGCTCGAACTATTATCTAAAACTTTATTTATAATACTGTCTTTGGAAACGTCTTTTACCATATTCCAAAGTTTTATTACTTCCCATATTTTCAAATTGGTGCTCATGTGCTCTTGGAGTTGATCTATGACGTTGGTAATTATAGTCGGCCGGAAGAGAACATTCTTTGAAAGGAATTTATCTTTGGCTGCTTCTATTACTTTTTGCTGCCGGCGTGAACGGGCAAAATCCGATCCTTCAACCCCATAAGCATGCCGGGAGCGGACATATTTCAAAGCTAAGCTGCCGTCCAGTTTCTGCCAGCCTTCTGGTATATAGAGAGTTTCATATCTTGAATAATAATCTTCGGCGTCTTCCATCCCCAGAATAGGATAGCTTTTATCATCCAAAGTATTATCAACATAAACTTCTATTCCTCCCAGCTCATCTATAATATTTACAAAGCCGTCAAAATCCATCCGCACATAATAATCAATCGGCATTTTTAAAATATCTCCCAGAGCCTGAGAAATTGCCAAACCCCCGCTTCCAGGATTTTTTGCTTCCGCAAAGGCGTTAACATTATTTATTTTTCTCCAGCCCATTCCCTCCATCGGTATGGTTAAGTCGCGCGGAATAGAAAGCAGAGCGACTTTTTTGGTAGAAGGCTCAATGCTCGCCAGCATGATGGTATCGGTAAGATAGCCGCCGTCATGATTTTTCCCGCCCATGCCCAGAAGCAGAATATTAATTCTATCCCTATCTTCGCCTTTTAGATTTTTATCAGCGCTCTCAGCTAAATGTTTGATTTGACCGATGATTGGAATTTTATAAATCCAGGAACTGGAATCTTGTTCTGAAGTGAGAATTTTATTGGAGAAGGAAGCAAAGCC
>JBAZOD010000057.1:0-6384 GCA_041648955.1 Patescibacteria group bacterium | reverse complement strand
TCAATTGAAAAATCACAGAAGCGATGCTTTCAAATTTCAAATTATGAAATCCTCTTATGACCGCAAAAAAAGTCGTAGAAAAAGAATCTAAAATCATGCAAATAGAAGAGATATAAACCAGATTCTTCGTGATGGCGGGATAGCCCATTAGATTTATCATCAGAGCCACGGCGAGTAAAGCCACAGCCGCCAAGGGAATTTTCAGAAATAAAACGTTCCCCAAAAGATCTTTGGCTTTTTCTTCATTTTTTGCTACTTCTCTGGTTAAGACATTTATCAGGCCGAGATCAATAAAAATGGCAAAAATCGTAGTAAAAGAAATGGCAAAATAATATTTTCCCAAATCATCTGGTCCGAGACTTCTGGCTAAAAGAGTAAAATAGGTAAAAGAAACAATCTTTTGCATGATCAGGGCCAGAGTCAAATAGGACGTATTTTTAGCGATATTGGCAATTTTAGTCATGACCTTATTATAACAGAAAAAATAAAATAATAAAAAACCGCCAGATTCGGATTGGCGATTTGTGATAATAATGTTTTGGTTAGCCGAGTAAAGATATTACCCAGTTTTCCAAGACCGGTTCGTAACCTTTATATCTCGCTTTGAGAAATTTCTCAACCCAGGACAGCAGAAAAAGAAGGTTGGCGATCCCATCCGGCCACAGTTTGAGAAATTCCTCTTTTTTTACGGCGAATTCAGCTGCGCCGCTTCTGATTTTTTTCCCTTCTTGAGGAGTAATGATAATATCCTCCTCTGCTCGCGGATGGCGCAGAACGAAAATTATTTCTTTTTTTTCGCTCCCATTTAAAGTTCGTTCAATGATTCTGACTGATACAGTTTTGTCATCTGGTTTTGTATTCTTTTCGGCCTTTTCCCTGGCTATGATAACCGCGCCCGTATCGGTTTCCCACATAGTCAGAGGGTTCAGATGAATAGACAAGCGGAACAATTCCTTCATATTTTCCCCCATTTTTTTAAAGGATGTGCGAATATTTACTAAATTTAGAGTATTTTTGCCTTAATGTCAACCTTTATCCGCTATTTTTACGTTATTTAAGCAAACTCTTGCTTTATTTTTAATTTTATGTTAGTATCTTTATATCGCACAAATAGTGCTTTTTTATTTATTTTTTACTATTATTTTGTAAATATGAAAAAAGATATTCACCCAAAATATCATAAAGATGCTAAAGTAATCTGCGCTTGCGGCAATACTTTTACCACCGGTTCTGTTTTACCCGAAATAAAAACCGAACTTTGTTCTGCTTGTCATCCTTTTTATACTGGTAAGCAAAAATTGGTTGATACTGCTCGTCGAGTAGAAAAATTTCAGGCAAAAATGGCGGTGCAAAAAGAGGTTGCTAAAACAAGAAAAGGAAAAAAGGCGAAAAGAGCTGTTAAGGCTGAAACAAGAGCAAAGAAAGAAGTTACAGTAAAAGCAGAAAAAAAATCAGGCAAAAAATAACTACTTCAAAAAGCAATTAGCAATTGGTAATTACGTTTGAATATGATAAAATGTAATTACTAAAAACTAGTTGCTTTTTTATTTGAACCCCACTGTTTTTTGTCATTCTGGAGGCCGAAGGCCGATAGAATCCTGAAGCGAGCCAGTTGTCCGTTTATTACGATTAATCACAACATAACGGGATGCTATCGCTTCGCTCCGGCATAACAGAGAAAATTAATTTATGTATGAAGAAATAAAGGAAAAATTCAATGATTTGGAAAGAGATTTGGCGAATTCAGAAATTGTCTCTGACCCAAAGAGATTAACGGAAATTTCCCGACAGCATGCTGAAATCAAGCAAGTAGCCGGCATGGTTTTTGAGTTGGAAAAAATCGCTGATAATATAAAAGAAAATAAGAAAATAATAGAAGACGGAAAAGATCAGGAAATGAAAGAAATGGCCGAAGAAGATTTGAGAGATCTTGAGGCAAAATACAATGTTTTAAAAAATGAAATAGAGATAAAATTAAAACCGGTTGATCCTCGCGATAAAAAAAATGTTATTATGGAAATCCGAGGCGGCGCTGGCGGCGATGAATCCGCTTTGTTTGCAGCTGACCTTTTCCGAATGTATTCTCGTTTCGCCGAAAGGCAAGGTTGGAAAGTGGAAATCTTGAATTCCAGCCGGAATGAGGTGGGAGGTTTTAAAGAGATAATTTTTTCCATATCCGGAAAAAATGTTTTTGGTTCTCTGAAATATGAGGGTGGCACTCACCGCGTCCAGAGAGTCCCGGAAACCGAGAAGCAGGGGCGAATACATACTTCCACTGCTACAGTGGCGGTTTTGGCAGAAGCAGAAGAGGTGGATTTAAAAATAAAAGCAGAGGAAATCAGGATTGATACTTTTTGCTCATCCGGACCGGGCGGACAAAGCGTCAACACGACTTATTCCGCTATTCGAATTTTTCATATTCCCACCGGTCTTGTTGTTAGTTGCCAAGATCAGAAATCTCAGCATCAGAATAGAGAGAAGGCTATGCAGATTTTACGTTCTCGCCTACTGCAAAAATACGAAGAAGAAAAACGAGAAAAAGAATCGGCAGAAAGAAAACAGCAATTTGGGAAAGGCGAAAGAAGCGATAAAATAAGAACTTATAATTTTCCTCAAGACAGAGTTACTGATCACCGTATTCAAGAATCATGGCATTCTATTGAAAGAATAATGGACGGAGAAATCGACGATATTTTAAAAGAATTGAAAGCTAAGTTATAAAATTTGGCTGAATTCTTTTTTCGCGTTATGAAAACAAATGAGGCTTTAAGGATAGCAGGTAGACAATTCAATAAAGTAAATATAAAAAATCCGGCTTTCGAGGCGGAAATTTTATTGTCTTATATATTAAAAAAACCGCGGGAATTTTTATTTTCCCATCCGAATAGAAAAATAAGTGAGAAGCAAATTACTAAATTTAAAGCTTTGGTAGAAAGAAGAAAAAAAAGCGAACCAATCGCCTATTTAACCGGAAATAAAGAATTTTACGGATTAAACTTCGTGGTTAACAAAAATACCTTAATTCCCCGCCCAGAAACAGAATTGATGGTAGAAAAAGCGCTTGCTCTCACAACACATAGCGCGCAACACGCAACGTTGATAGATGTGGGAACAGGCTCAGGGTGCATTATTATTGCACTAGCTAAATTATTAAAATTACAAATTAAAAATTACGAATTATTTGCTATTGATGTTTCCAGTAAAGCCTTGGCTATTGCCAAGAAAAACGCCAAATTTCACAAGGTTGACAAACAGATAAAATTTTTACAAGGTAATTTGATTGAACTGATTATAAAAAATCAAAAGTTGAAAATTGAAAACCAAAAGTTAATAATCCTAGCCAACCTGCCCTATCTTACTCCGGCTCAAATAAAATCGTCACTTTCCATAAGATATGAACCGAAATTGGCCTTAGACGGCGGTATTGACGGTTTAAAATATTATCGGAAGTTATTTGCAGAGATTAATGTTTTGAAAAGAAAATTTGCGTCCATTTCGATTTTATGCGAAATTGATCCGAGTCAGGCAAGCAAAATAAAAAAACTCGCGAACGAGTTTTTTGATGGAAAAAAGGAAATTATTAAAGATTTATCAAAAAGAAATAGAATTTTCTCAATAGTTATTTCTAACTAATTTTGCACTCCAAGCGGCGTTATAACATGAATTCCCGCGGCTCCGGATTTTGAACTAGATTCTAGATAATAACTAAGATAATAATTTTTGTTTGTACCAGTATAGTAATAACAAAAATTATTGGAAGCTCCTTCAGCATAGCCCTCGGCGTTCAGAACCCCCGGCACAGCTGTCGGCCAAAGTGGATCAACGGGAATGTCAACTATAACATTGGCGTCTTTCATATCTTTGCCCGCTCCAAAAGAAACATTTAAGCATTCTCCATCAGAAAGCGGATAAGTCGCCTGGTCATTCATATACAAAGCCAGAGCGCGGCTGAAGGTTGCAGCATTTCCGGCCCGCAAAGCATCGCGAGAATGAATTCGGACGATAGAAAAAGTGAAAACCGCCGCTACTATCAAAAAACCAAGGATTGAAATTACCACCATTAATTCAATCAAAGTAAAACCTAAATCTTTTTCGCCGCGTTTAATCATATTTTTATTATTAATAAGTTATTTGTAATTCTGGTCTGACGGTTTCTATCCAAAATTTTCCGCCGTTAAATTGCACCTCTTCCCCATTTTCATAATAATATCTCGTTCGGCTGGAAGAATTGTTTTTTTTCCATTCTCCTGGAGAACATTTTCCGTCCAAACAAATAATGGCTTTGCCGGAGCCGAGAGTATCTATTTTTAATCTCAATTCTTTGTCGAGGATTTCTGTTTTTTGGTATTGAATTATAATATTTTTTGCCGTTATCTCTTGTCCGTTGCCTTCATCTTTTTGCAGTTCTCCGCCCAAATAGCGAGCATATTCATTTTTTATTTTATTATACTTCCATTTTACCACAAAATTCGGAGATTTAAAAGCGATATCTATGTCATTTTGTTCTTCGCCAGAGGGAGAATCATTTTTAAAATTCCATTTCAGAAATTTTCCGGCAGTTAAATTTTTACTTTCCAAATATTTATTCAAGTTTTCTGAAGAAGTAAAAATATTATGCGGAGCTAAATAATCTTTCACGCGCCAAAAATAGTCTCCGTTGTAAAATTCGTTTAAATCAAAAATATTTTCTTTTGCTATTTTGGTCAGAGCTTCCGGGCTTCCCCCGCAATGAATAAAAACAGCTGACAATTCTTTGTCCCAATCAATAAAATACGGCCGGGCGCTTCTCACCGGTCCGATTTTTTCTATTTTTTCTCCATTAGCAAAGATCGCCAAATAACGGGTGATTCCCCCTTCTGCTTCGGCTTCATATACTATATCCGCCTGTGATAGGCCATAAGCGGGTCGAGCATCGGGGTGATTGTCTATTATGACTGCCACAGGATAGACATTTTCTTTTTCTGGAGAAACAAAAGACCCATTTAAAAATTGACGGACGCAGCTGGCGCAAGCATTATCTTTGTTTTGCGCGGGAATTTCTGAAAAATAAAATCTGCTCCCTGATTTTTGAAATAAACCAGGATAAAAATTGATAATGGAGATGACAGTACAAAATAATAAAATTAAAAATGAAATTATCGTAATATAACAAAATTTTTTCCAATTGAAACTACCCGGAATAATGATTCCGGTATTTTTTTCATCAAATTTATTTTCTTCCCTGATTTCCATGGAAGAATTAAGATTCTTTTTTCCCATCCTCCTTATATAAGAGTAATATTATTTTTTTGATTGTTCACTATTGCTAGCGTCGCCTTCTTTTCCTTCCGGAGTAGCCTGTGTTCCCTCTGCAGCCGCTTCGCCTTCAACCGGAGCCGGTTCCTCTACCTCGACGCGCGGTTCTATAACGATAGCAACAACGTCATTGGTTTCATTTACCAACTTCATTCCTGTCGGAATTTTGAGATCTTCCATTTTTATGGAATCGTGGAGATTTTTCAAAACAGATAAATCAACATCAATATGATTTACTAAATCTCCCGGCAAACATTCTACTTCTACTCCGTCTATATCTTTTACTAAAATTGCTCCGAGTTCTTTTACGGCCGGAGATTCGCCGACAAAATGGAGAGGAATTTCCGTGGTAATTTCCTTTTTCATATCAACCTTATAGAAATCGGCATGAAGAATATCATCCTTTATTGGATTTTTTTGCACTTCCTTTATAAGAATTTTCACCGAATCTTTATCGTCTATAGATAAGTCAACCAAGCTTGATTCGCCAGCCAATTCAAAGATTTTTTCAAAATCAATTTTTTTAATCTTTAATTCTTGATTTTCAGAATCCGGACCATACAAAATAACCGGGATAAAATTTTCCTTTCTTAATTTTTCCGGCTTTTCTTCTCCCTTCTTCTTGGTTTGCGCTTTTAATTTTATTTCTTTTGTCATACTTGCTATTTAACAAATTACGAATTTATTAAGAATATACAAATTTTCGTTGAATATTTGTATATCTGTAACTGATTTGTAGATTTGCGGCAATTAGTAATTAATTTTTGATCTAATTATAACACTCTCCATAATACCAGCTAAAATAAACGCGGATAATATGGCGCTGCCTCCATAACTAACAAAAGGCAGGGAAATTCCCACCACAGGCAGGATTCCTATGTTCATACCAATATTAGTAAACATTTGGATAAAAATCAAGCCCACTGTTCCTAAGATGAAGAAAATACCGAAATCATTGTTTATTTTTTTCAGGCTAGCCAGCGCGCGATAGAAAAATATTCCAAAAAATAACATAACCAACAAGACCCCAAGGAATCCTAATTCTTCTGAAATAACTGCAAAAACGAAGTCATTTTGGGCTTCTGGAAG
>JBAZOD010000056.1:0-6387 GCA_041648955.1 Patescibacteria group bacterium | reverse complement strand
GGGTTTAATCTGGAAAAGCAAAGGAAATTTCTGGAAAATAAAGATTTGCATGAAATGTTTATTGACCGAAATGAGCCGATTGTCGTGGAAGAAGTGAAGCATACTTTTTATAACAGAAAGACAAAAGGGATGATTGATTTGCTGGAAAAATTAAATGTTGATATTTTAATCCCTTTGAATGTGAAAGATAAGACTATTGGTCTAATGGTCCTTGGCTCGAAAGAATCCGGCGATATGTATAATGATGAAGATTTGCGGGTTTTGAAAATAGTTTCTGCCCAGGCGGCAATGGCAATTGAGAATGCGCTCCTTTACGGGGAAACTTTGAATTTTAATATAAAATTGAAAAAAGAAATAGAAAAAGCAACAGAAGAATTGAGAAGAGCCAATGAAGAATTAAAAAAATTGGATCAGGCCAAGAGTGATTTTATTTCTATTGCTTCGCATCAATTAAGAACGCCTCTTACTGTCATCAAGGGCTACATATCAATGATACTTGAAAATAATTTTGGCAAAGTGGAAGGGTCGATCAGAGATCCGCTGGTGAAAGTTTATGAGTCAGGAGAGCGCCTTATCCGGCTGGTAGAGAATTTATTAAATATTTCCAGAATTGAATCCGGCCGGCTGCAATTCAGCTATGAGGTTATGCCTTTGGAAAAAATAGTTGATAGTGTAGTCGGAGAGCTTTCCGGCTATGCCGCCAAAAAGGGTCTGAAGCTTGAATACGCTAAAGATGAAAAATTGCCGTCTATAAAAATTGATGAAGAAAAGATTCGGCAGGTGGTTATGAATCTAATAGATAATGCGATTAAATATACAAAGAGAGGGAAAATATTGGTAAGTTTAAAAAAAGAAAAAAATAATATACAATTTTGCGTAGCCGATAATGGCATGGGTATAAGCAAGGAGGATTTGCCGAATTTATTCAAAAAGTTTTCCCGCGGAGCCAATACTTCCACCGTCCATACTGAAGGAACGGGGTTGGGGCTTTATGTTGCCAAGGAAATGATAGACGCCCATAACGGGAAAATTTGGGCGGAGAGCAAGGGGAAAGGCAAGGGCAGCAAATTTTGTTTTGAAATACCAATAAAATAATTTATAATTTCCCCCAAAATAAAATAATTCAATAAAAATTTAAAATTAAGAATTAAGAATTAAATTTATGTCTGTAAAAGTCAATCAAGATCTTTGCATCGGCTGTGGGGCTTGCGCTTCTCTTTGCCCCGATGTTTTTAAAATCAGTGAAGCCGGCAAATCAGAAGTAATCAGCCACGATAATGTTGCTTGCGCCAAAAATGCAGCGGAAAGCTGTCCAGTACAGGCGATAGAAGTGAAATAGAAAAATCCCCCTCGCCCCCTTTTCGAAAGGGGGTTATAAAAAGCAGTCTTGATCGCTCGGGATTGTTTTTTGTTTTTCCCAAAATTCTCCCAACTTTCACGACTCAAATCCCCCCACTCCCTTTATCAAGGGGGCAAAAGGGCGGAAGGCGGCGTTCCCCCTTGATAAAGGGGGGAGGGGGGATTATTATTAATAATATGAATTTAGAAGAAGTAAAAAAGCTAAATTTACCTGCCTCTCCCGGGTGTTATCGGTTTTTGGATGAAGCGGGGAAGATTATTTATATCGGCAAAGCAGCTAATCTGAAGAGCCGGGTTTCTTCCTATTGGCGGGAAAGCGCTGACCATACGCCGGCGAAAAAAGCGATGCTCCAAGAAATAAAGTCAATAAAATGGGAAGAAGTGGAAACTGAAATTGAAGCTTTGCTTTTGGAAGCTAATTTGGTAAAAAAATACCAGCCGAAATTTAATGTGGTTCTGCGGGATGATAAGCGATTCGCTTATATAAAAATTTCCACGGAAGAAAAATGGCCGAGAGTTTTTTTGACCAGAAATCTGGAAAAATCCGGTCGATATTTCGGCCCCTTCACCAGCGTAGAAGCGGTTAAGGAAACATTAAAAATAATCAGAAAGATTTGGCCTTTCCGATCTTGCGCACATTTGCCGAAAAGAGCCTGTCTTTATTTTCGCATAGGAAAATGTCCGGGAGTGTGCGAAGAAAAAATCAGCAAAAATGAATATCAGAAAATAATAAAGCAGATCACTTTATTTTTGGAAGGGAAGAAAAGTAAAATAATTTCCGATTTCCAATTTCCAATTTCCGATTACGAAAGGAAAATAAAAAAAGGGAATATCAGCGACAAGGAGAGAGATGAGTTAAGAGATAAAATAAGTTTTTTAAAGTATCAGTTATTAAATTTAAATAAAGTTTTGGCTGGAGCTAATATTATTTCTTTGGGCGATAAATACGCGGCTGATGTTATTGAGATGGCGAAAGTTTTGGACCTGCCAAAAGTGCCGGAGCGGATAGAGGGCTATGATATTTCCAATATTTCCGGGCGGGAAGCGGTCGGGTCAATGGTGGTATTTTCTGGAGGCGAACAGGATAAAAATGAATATCGTAAATTTAAAATAAAAATAAATCCCGGGCAAGCTAATGATATTGGAATGTTGAAGGAAGTGTTAGAGAGGAGATTTAGGCATACCTCACCCCCGGCCCCTCTCCTAAATAGGAGAGGGGAGAAAATCCCCCCACCCCCCTTTATCCCGCCGACGCCAAGGCTTTGGCGGGCAAGCAAGGGGGAAAATAAATGGGCTTTGCCGGATTTGATTATTATTGATGGGGGAAAAGGGCAAGTTAATGTTGCCAGCCGGGTGTTAAGAAATTTTGGATTAGATATTCCGGCTTTGGCAATTTCCAAGGGAGAGGGCTTGCGTTCGGCGCAGGCGCCGGACAAAATATTTTTTGCTGGAGAAAATAAGCCGTTAGAGCTTCCTTTGGCTTCGCCCGCTCTTCATATAATAAAGAGGGTGCGGGATGAGGCGCATAGATTCGCGATTTCCTATCACCGGCAGTTGAGGAATAAGAGAGAGTTTAAATAATAAGAGGTTTGACAAAAATACGTTTATTTTCTATAATATCTTAAACTTTAATAATTACGCTTATGTTAAATGAGAGTTATATAGAAATATACAAAAAACTATATAATCTTCCCGAATTTGTTTATAGAGAAAAAGTAGATTTTGATTTTTTTAGATTATGCGAAAAAGATTATATGTTCGCGATAATTTGTGTTTATAATGAAAGAGGGGAGCTTTTATTATTGCGCGATTTTGATAAAAATATTGGCTGGGAACTACCCGGGGGGTCCGTAAAAGAAAAAGAGAAAATAGAAGATGCCGCGAACAGAATAATTTTGGACAAGACGGGATTTTACACGGATGAACTCCAGCCTATCGCCTTAGTTGAAAATATTTTTGAGTACGAAAATAAAATTATAAAGCATTTCGGAGTCGCTTTTATAGCGGCGGTTAGAGGTAAAATTAAGCAGCAGCCCGATAATATAAAAATTTCTTTTGTTAAAGAAACTAACGAAAAAATCGCTTATCAAAACAAGAAGATATTTGATGAAGCTAAAAAAAATATAAGAAAGAATGTATCTCCAGTCCCTTATAGAGAAATAGATTCCGTAAAGGCTTTTTTCCCCTGTTATCTTTTTAATAAATATGTAGTTAAAATTTTCAGTCAACAAGCCTCAAGAAAAATCAGGCGGGAAGTAATAAAGCTTATTTCTAAAAAACCGCAACAAATAATAGATGTTTCCTGTGGTGATGATAAATTAATTTTGGAATTGGAAAAAATATATAAGCCCGATATCTGCATCGGGAATGATATTTCATGGAAAACGATTTCTCTTATAAAGGGGAAAAATAAAAAATCAAATGTAATATTTACAAATCATAACACCCTTAACTTACCTTTTAAAAAAACTTTTGATCTGCTGATTTTTAAAAATACCCTACATCATATTCCGGAATCAGAGCAGGAAGAATTTGTAAAAAATTTGGCAAGCTTGTCAAAACAAACGATAGTGGTGGATATAGAAGACCCCACCCAATCAAATTTTTTAACAAAACTGTGGCATTGGTATTATGCGCATATTCTCAAAGATCAAGGAGAAAATTTTTTAACTTTCGATAAATTTCAAAAAATTATAAAAGATAATATAAAAGACGGAAAAATTGATTTTGGAATTATAAGCACTTTGAAAGGGAAATACTTTTACGCTTCTATATTAAAAAAGACAAAAAGCGAAGAAGTGGAAATAAAAGTGAGCGCGACGGAAATGGAAATAAAAATTGCCTTGAATAAATTAAATGAACTTAGGGCGGATTTTAAGAGCGAAGAAGAAGAGGAAGATATTTATTTTACCGCCCCCCACAGGGATTTTATAAAAACAAGAGAATGCCTTAGGATAAGAGAAAAAAATAATTTTTTAGAGCTGACTTATAAAGGCCCAACAACTAAGCTGATGGAAGATGAAAAACAATTTTGGAAAGCGGAAATAAATATTCCCCTTAAATCTAATAAGGAAGAAATGAGAATGTTGCTTCGGAGCATTGGTTTTACTGAAGTGGCGAAAGTTGCTAAAAAAAGACAAAAGTTTTTGATAGGCAGCCAGGAAATTTCTTTGGATAAAATAGAAGATTTAGGATGGTTTGTGGAGATAGAGAATACAGCTGAAAACGAGGAAGAGAGGAGAATAGCTTTGGAAGAAAATATAAAACTCTTGAAAGAGCTTGGGCTTAATGAAAAAGATGTTGTTGACGAACCGTATAGAGACCTTGTTATAAAAAATAGAAAATAAAATAAAATCTGTTCCTTTCAAAAGGGAGGGCTAATGCAACAAAGGAAAAATTTCATGCTTCGCGACACCCATCAGAAACTGGTCGCTGAATATGAGGCGATTAACACTGAATTTAGGGTGGAAATACCGAAAGAGATAGGGCATGCTTATCAAGTCGGCGGAGATTGGCATGATAATCCTGGCTATGACGCGGCTATGGAAAAACAAAGAAATACCGCCAGCCGTCTTGCTGATTTGACCGAGTTATTAAGGTCCCCCGTTTTTATAGAAACTCTTCAAATAAGCGGGGATGAAGTGAGAATTGGGGTAAATGTTACTCTTTCCTATTCTAGCAATGGAGAAGTTTCTTATGACATTTTGGGGCCGGCCGACGCGCGCTACAGAGAAGGCGTCATGTCCTGTTTTTCGCCTTTGGCTCAACAGCTTATGGGGCACAAGTCGGGAGAAGAAGTGCTTTGTAAGTTGCCCAAGGGAAAAGAAAAAATTCGCATAATAAAAGTGGAGAAAATAAATTTTTAAGATTCTTGAGGATCATTAACCGAGTAAAACGAGAGTTATTCAGCTCTCGTTTTTTATTTGAAGTGGTGGATAGACGCTGGACTTGACAAAATTTTTATATGTGCTATTGTGTTAATACAGTAATACAAAACATATGGAGAAATTTAAATTTGACAGGAAAACCGATAATCTATTTAAGGCCATAATCAGCCTAAAGACCGTGAAAGAAGCGGAGATATTTTTTCGCGACCTTTGCACGATTGAGGAGTTAAAAGCTTTTGCAGAGCGCTTCGCGATTGCCCAGCTGGTTGAGCAGAAAATGCCCTATCGCCAAATCGCGGAAAAATTGAATGTGAGTACAACGACCGTGGCGAGAGTGGCTTTGTGGCTAAATAACGGCGCCGGCGGGTATAAATTAATTTTAAATAGATTAAATTCTCATCATAACTCTTCTTTGATTTTCAAGAAGAGCTGAGTTTTGATTTTGTTTTAATTAGACTTCAACCCTTCTTGAAAGCCAAGAAGGGTTTTTTGTTCTTTTTAAAAAAGAGGTGTGTTATGAAAGAGAAAGAAGCGGTAGAGGAACTTGAATTGGGTTTAGATTTTTCCAAACTGCAGCGAGTCGCGGACAAATGTCCGAACGTCATTCCCGTAGTGGTTCAGGATTGGCGGATCAAAGAAGTTTTAGGCTTGGTTTATATCAACCAGGAGGCCTTGGTGAAGTCATGGGAAACGGGGATGGCATTTTTTTGGTCAACTTCGCGCAACAAACTTTGGCTCAAGGGAGAAGAAAAATCGGGTTGCTTCCTGAAGGTCAAAGAGATTAGAGTTAACTGCGATCAAAACAGTTTGCTCTTTCTCGTTGAAAAACCGGAAAATATCGGCTTTTGCCATACTAAGAATGAGAACGGCGCATTCCGCGAATCTTGTTTTTATCGCCAGATCGTGGACTTGGCTAGCGGAAAGTTGGTTTTTAGTTAGAAGTAGATAAACATTCTTCTGTAAAAAATAAGGGGCGGAAAAATCCGCCCCTTTTTCTTATATTATACTCTCGTGAAATTTGGCTTTGATGGTTTGCGGGGTAAGCCCGTTTTTTTTGTTGTAGGCGATTTGTTTTTTCCTACGGCGCTTTGTTTCGTTTATGGCAAATCTCATCGCTGGAGTAATGGTGTCGCCGTACATT
>JBAZOD010000055.1:0-6442 GCA_041648955.1 Patescibacteria group bacterium | reverse complement strand
AAACCGTAGCCGATTTTATAAACGGACGAAGCTACAGCGAAAGAAAGAAAATAATGGAAACTGATAAGGAGCAAGGAAACCCAGGATTTTTCCTGGGAGGCAATAGTAAAAATAAGAATCGTAGTTGTCAGGCCGTAAAAGATAAAAAAATAAGAAGGGATAACTTCCCAGGGAGAAATTATCGCCTGACTGGTTTGAGCAGAAAATATTATAAATAGAGAAGCTGAAAAAAACGCAAAATAGGCCAGGATCAAGAAAGGAAGAAGTGATTGCTTTTTATGGTCTTTTTTTTCTTCTCTCAAAAAATATTCTTTATTTTGCCGGTTGTTTGTTTTAAGAAAATATATAAAAGAAATAAAAATAACGCCGGCAATAATTAGGCTAAGAATTACTCCGTTTTTGTTGAGGGAATATAAGCGGTAAACAATCGCGCTGGTGCAGGAGAGGGAAGCGAAGAGAATAGCGGCAAAATACGAGTAATTTTGGCTTAAGTATTTTTTCATAGTTTTTTAGCTTGAACTGCGGAGTTATTTATACTTTTATCATAGCAGATTTTGGCTTAGATACAAGCCAAATCGCCTAATTTTTTTTCTTGCTTTTATTGTTTTTTTTTGCTAAAATAAGGTAATAAAAATTATGGAAATTATACAAAAAATATCACCGTCGAGATGGGATCCTGTTGCGGCGGGAAAAATTTGGTTAAGAGCAAAGTGGCCGTTATTAGCGGTGGTTTTTTTGTCTGTCTGTTTTTTTTCAGCCGCTGCCAGCTATAATTATTTTGTCCAGAAAGACGATTTCGTAAAATGGCTGTCGCCGGACGAAACTGCCAATTATATTTTTACCAAGCTTTATGCGCAAACCGGTGAAATGCAGATATTTGAAAAATATAATTTAATAGGCGACGGAATAATACATCCCCGCAGTTTTGGGAGTTCCTCCGGGATTCTGGAACCGGTAAGTTTTTTGGGAATTATTTTGATTTACGGATTTATCGCCAGTGTGGCCGGCTATGGAGTTATTCCCTTTTTAACGCCGGCATTTGCCGCTGTTGGCCTCGTGTTTTTTTATTTATTAGTGAAAAAAATTTTTGGGCGAAAAAATGCTTTGATTTCTGTTTTTATTTTGGCAGTTTTTCCTCCTTATTTTTATTATTCCGCCCGGAGCATGTTTCATAATGTTTTATTCACAGTTCTTTTGATTATTGGTTTTTATTTTATAGCGATGATGGCGGAGCCAAAGCGAGGAGCGGCAAGCAGGTCGATAAAGGCAAAATTGCCAAGCTGGATTTTTTCCGCGCTGGCCGGATTATTTATCGGCTTGGCGGTAACAACAAGAGCTTCGGAATTGATTTGGCTAGCGCCGATTCTTATTATTATTTGGCTGTTTTATTTAAGAGAAATTGGTTTTACGAAATTAATCATTTTTTTATCTTTTTTCTTTTTAGGAATTATGCCGAATTTGTTTTGGAATCAGATTTTGTACGGATCCCCAATTTTAGGAGGATACCCGGAAATGAATCAGTCAATCCGAACTATAACAAAAGCCAGTGAAGAATTAGTGAAAACTACAGCGACAGGCGAATTAGCTTATCACAAAGAAATAATAGAAAAAATAAAAGGCGCAATTTTCCATTTTGGCTTTAATCCGAAACAATCTTTTAAAATGTTTTATCATTATTTCGTTGCTATGTTTCCTTGGCTTTTTTGGCCGTCGGCTTTTGGATTTTTTCTTTTCCTGCAGGGATTTTCAAAATGGAGAAAAAGGCACTTAGCCTATTTGTTATCTTATATCGTTGTTTTCTTTATATTGCTGTTTTATTATGGCAGCTGGAAATTCAATGATAATCCTGACCCGGGAAGCTTCACGATAGGAAATTCTTATACTCGTTATTGGCTGCCAATCTATTTGGGCGTTCTGCCTTTTGCCAGTATATTCTTCCTTAGATTTACCAGGGCGATATTCCCTTGCTGGCGGAAAGAGCCGATCCAAGATAGTATTTTGGACCATACGACCATTATTGGCCGCGCCAAGAGCCAATTAGGGGCCTTAAAAAGGGGTTTTTTCGTTGATTCCAGCCGGGTGGTGATAATAGCTGTTATTTATTTTTTTTCAATTTCGTTCATTCTTTTCGGCTCGGAAGAGGGGTTGATTTATTCTTTTCAAAATCAGAGGGAAGCAAAAATGCAACAGGAAAGGGTTTTGGCCTTGACTGAATCAAGTTCAGTTATTATTACAAAATATCACGATAAATTTTTTTTCCCGGAAAGAAAAGTGATTGTCGGCGTCTTTGACGATGATAATATGAACAATAATTATGCTAAGCTGGCCGAGCATCTTCCGGTTTATTATTATAATTTTACTTTTCCAGAAAAAGATATAAAATATTTAAATGAGAGAAAATTAAAAGATGTTAATTTGCAGATAGAGCCTATAGAAAAAATAACGAATGATTTTACCTTGTATAGATTGTTGAAAATTAAAAATTTATGAAAAAGAATAAAACATATTATATAATTACTATCGGCTGTCAGATGAATAAGAGTGATAGCGAAAGAATAGCCGGATATTTGGAGGATAACGGTTTTGCTCTAGCGTCCAGCGAAATAAAAGCCAATTTGGTCGTGTTGACGACTTGCGGGGTCAGACAGTCGGCCGAAGACCGGGTTTATGGTTTTGTGGGAAAAATTAAAAAACAAAATCCAAAAGCGAAAATTATTTTAACCGGATGTTTGTCTGATCGCCAAGATGTGCGGAAGAGGCTCGGGGAGCAAGTTGACGTCTGGTTGAATATAAATGATTTGCCAAAATTAATGTCAAAATTATTCGGCGAAAGGAAAAAAAATAAACCGACGAGTTATTTGAAAATAAAGCCGAAATATAATTCTAAAATTTCTGCTTTTGTGCCGATTGGCAACGGCTGCGACAATTTTTGCGCTTATTGCGTTGTGCCTTATGCCAGAGGCAGGGAAATTTATCGTCCGGCTCAAGAAATTTTAAAAGAAGTAAAAGATTTGGTGGCAAAAGGATGTAAAGAAATAGTTTTGATTGCGCAGAATGTGAATTCATATGTGGACGTCTTAAAATCCACGGGATCCTCACGTCGTCGCTCCGCTCCTCCTCAGGATGACAGGGGGATTATTAATTTTTCTAAACTTTTAAAAAAAGTGAACGATGTTCCTGGAAATTTTTGGATTAGATTCGCGACGAGCCACCCAAAAGACATGAGCGATGAACTGATAAAAACGATCGCTAATTGCCAAAAAGTTTGCCAGCATATTCATTTGCCGGCGCAAGCGGGAGACGATAAAATTTTATCAGCTATGAACCGCAAATATACAGCAGCGCATTATAAAAATTTGATAAAAAAAATAAGAAAAGCGATGCCGGAAGCGGCCATTACTACCGATATTATTGTTGGCTTCCCGGGAGAAACAAAGAAGCAATTCTCTAATACAATAAAACTATTTAAAGAAATAAAGTTTGATATGGCGTATATTGCTCAGTACAGCCCAAGATTCGGCACGGCCGCTTTTAAACTTAAGGATAATGTCAGTCGAGAAGAGAAAAAAAGAAGAGAAGAAGAATTGATGAAAATTTTACGGAAAACCGCACTGGAGAATAATAAGAAATATTTAGGAAAAACGACGGAGGTGTTAGTTTCTGGGGAAAGTAAAAAGAGGGAGCAATATGGATATACGAAAACAAATAAAAATGTCAAAATTAAAATGTCGAATGTTAAATCCGGAGAATTTGTAAAAGTAAAAATAACAAAAGTTGAAGATTTTGGAATGGAAGGGGAGAGAGTCGCATAACGCAAAAATCGTTTAAATTTTATGCTAAAAAACAGTAACAAAATAATTGTAGTTTTAGGACCAACCGCTTCTGGCAAAACCAAACTGGGGGTGGATTTGGCGCGAAAATTTAACGGTGAAATTGTCAGTGCTGATAGCCGGCAGGTTTATAAGAGGATGGATGTAGGAACAGGTAAAGATTTGAAAGAATATGGAAATGTTAAATATCATCTCATTGACATTGTTAGTCCTAACACGAAATTTAGCTTGGCCAAATATCAGAAATTGGCTTTTGAGGCAATTGAAAGTATTTTAAAGCGGGGGAAGACGCCGATTATCGTGGGAGGAACAGGTTTGTATTTGCAGGCCGTGGTTGATAATTATAATTTAAATGGGGCTAAGCCGGACAAAATTTTAAGAGAGAAATTAGAAAAAAAATCAGTTGAAAAATTATTTTTAGAACTTCAGAAAATAAATTCAAAATTCGCGGAAAAATTAAATGACAGCGAGAAAAAGAACAAGAGGCGATTGATCCGCTATATTGAAGTAATGCAAAATAAAGATGATGGCCATCCTCCGAAATCATCGTCAAAAAGTTATGATTTTCTTTTGTTGGGGTTAACTTGGCCGCGCGAAGCCTTGAACGAAAGAATTTATAAAAGATTGGTTGATAGATTTGAAAAAGAAGATATGGTTGGAGAAGTAAAAAGTTTGCATGCCGGGGGAGTGAGCTGGAAGCGTTTGGAAAGTTTTGGCTTGGAATATAAATTTATCTCTTTGTATTTGCAGGAAAAGATGGATTATAAAGAAATGGTAGAAAAGTTGAATATTGCCAGCCGGCAATTTGCCAAGCGGCAGATGACCTGGTTCAGGCGCTGGGAAAAACAGAGGAAGAAGATTTATTGGGTAGATGGCAATGAGCAGGCGGAAAAATTGGCAAAAGAGTTTTTGAAATAAAATAAAAAGGGGTTAATATCATATTGCGATATTAACCCTTTTATTTTTACCCGGCTACTTTTTCAGCGATTGGATTCGCTCTCTTTAAATTCATAGCGCTAACTATGGTTCTGCCGGCCTCTTTTAATTGTTCCGGGGTTATTTTTAGAGGTTCTCCTATACCATTACTGGCGACAACTTTTTCCACAATTTCAGGTACAATCACTCTTGTAAGACATTTTCCGTTTCGGCAACAGTCAATACCTGATGGAATATAAACCAGTAATTGCGGATTATCACAGCCCTTTCCGTTCGCCATAAGGGGACAAGACCTGGTGGCAAGTTCTTTTCTTTTCAGAGCTTCACCACAGGTTAAAGATCCCTCCTGGTTGCAGCCCGGTCCTGTACCGCCTACCAGGCATACAGATGCGTGAATGCAATCGTTTTTTTCCATTTCGATAAACCCCCTCTATTCGTTGTGAAAGATCAGTTTTTACCTAAAAAAATATCCCGTCCATTGGACGGGATATTTTAGAAAATATGATTCCTTGAAGGCTTTTTCGCCTCGGTGTTAAAACGGTATTTTGGTTTATTTGCTTTTCCTTGTTTATCCACAGCTGATTATTTTAGTAGGTAAATTATTAATAGTATAAATCAACAAAAAAACGTTGTCAAATTCTTTAAGCTGCTTTAGAAAATCCGGATATATTTTTTTCTATTTTATGAATTTCTTCCATGGTATCTGTGAATTTTTTTCTGGCATTATTGCTCCTTTTCTTCAAAATTATTATTCTGGCTCTTTGTTCCAAGGTTGTTAAAAAACCCTCTTTAGCGATGTGATCTTCGCGCAGATCGTTAAATTGGCTGAGAAGAGAAGTAATTATTTCTTCTTCATTTATATCTTCAGGATTATAATCTTTATCTTTTTTGATTAATTCTAAAATGTCTGAAATTTTTTCACGAATTTCTAAATCTTCAAGATTCCCTTCTATTTTCTCGGGTTTTTCTTGATTCATATTTTTAAAATAAAAATTTAAGCCACTTCTTTTATCTTCTCTTCTTCTCCTTCTTCTTCCGGGGTTCCTTCCAGATGTTCTCGCAATGAATCCCTGGCTTGTTCTGCTCTTTTTCTCTTCAAAGCTTCGTTGGCCGCCTTTATTTTTTCAGCAATGTTCGGGTCGTTTTTTTCTTCATCCGGAGTGGAAGAGAAATGCCCGCCTCTAAATTTTTCTATTCCTGACATATTTTTAATTATTTAGTAGTTTTTTAAGTATTTCGATGACAATTTTCGGGTTAGCCTTGCCCTTAGTGGCTGACATTACTTGTCCGACAAAAAATTGCAAGACGGTTTCTTTGCCCTTTTTATATTCTTCTACTTGTTTTTTATTTTTTTCTATTATAGTTTTTATTGCTTTTTCCAGTTCGGTTTTATCATCCATCTGCTCCAATCCAAGATCGGCCATAATATTGGTCGGATCACCGCCCTTTTGGTACATGGCCTCCATGATTGTCTGGGCAGCAGAAGAATTTATTTTGTCTTGATATACTAGGGTAATAAGCTCGGCAAAATTTTCCGGAGTAATTTTTACATCTTTAATAGTTTTTTTGTCTTCGTTCAAATGTTTAAATAGTTCGCTTATCAGCCAATTGCCAGTAGCTTTGGCGAGTTTATTTTTTTGTCTTTCCCAGTCATCCCCGGTTGAATCTATCCAGGC
>JBAZOD010000054.1:0-6503 GCA_041648955.1 Patescibacteria group bacterium | reverse complement strand
CGGCGATAGCCGTGATAAAGGAAACGACAAATCCTATTAAGAATACAATGATTTCCTGATTAGAAAAAACTAAACCGGATTTTATCAGATCGTAGCCGGTAGCCGCCAGCATTGTCGGCGCTGCCAACAAAAAAGAAAATTCCACAATCGCTTGGCGCGATAATTTCATAGACAAACCGCCGATAATTGTCGCTGCTGATCTGGACACTCCGGGAATAACCGCCAGAGACTGACAAAGCCCTATTAAAAAAGCTTTTTTATAAGTAATGACGTCGCTTCCATTCTCCGCCGTTCTTTTTGTCTTTCCATATTCAAAAAAGATTAATACTAATCCTCCCAAAAATAAAGCAAGAGCAATAATTAAATTACTCTCCATTAAAAATGATTTTATGATTTTATAAAAAATAAATCCGATTATAGCTGTAGGAATAAAAGCGGCTATAATTTTTTTTAAAGTTTCAAAATCAAGAAAAAATTTCCGCCAATACAAAACCACTACTGCCAAAATCGCGCCTAGCTGGATGGCAATCTCAAAACTTTTGGTAAAATTTGTCTGAACAATCCCCAAAATTTGTCCGGTGATAATCAAATGAGCCGTTGAAGATATAGGTAAAAATTCAGTTAAACCTTCCACTATTCCCAAAATAATGCTTTGGATTATATCCATAGAATCAATTGTTAATTGTTAATTGTTAACTGTCAATTGTTAATTCTTCATCTCCTCTAATCTCACCTTAACGTCCTTTTTATCTCCTTTATGCAAAACTTTCAGAGTTATTTCGTCGCCAACTTTAAATTTGGAGACCAGCTTAAGAAGAGTGTTTTCGCCTTCAATTTTTTGTCCATTTATTTCAATAATAATATCGTTTTCAACCAAACCGGCTTTATCTGCGGGCGAGCCAGGAATAACAGCTAATTCAGTTTGATCTTTCCCGCGGGCGATTAAAGCGCCGTAGTCGACTTCCAACTTATTATTTTTAGCAATTACTTCATCAATCTGTATGTACCGCACACCTAGCCACGGTCTAATTATTCTTCCATTTTTTCTTACGCTTTCTATTGTGCCCTTTACTTCATTGATCGGAATGGCAAAACCGATATTTTGGGCGTTCTGCGCCATAGCGGTATTTATACCAATAACCTGCCCAGCAATATTCAAAAGCGGTCCGCCGGAATTTCCAGAATTAATAGAGGCATCAGTCTGGATAACTCCTACTAATTGTTCGCTTCCAAAACCAGAACCGCCAGCCGTGACAGAACGAGCCAAGCCAGAAACTATGCCGGTAGAAACCGTATTTCTGAATTCCCCCAAAGCATTGCCGATAGCAATAACGCTTTGGCCGACTTTTAAAGAATCAGAATCACCCAAATCCACTGTGGGAAATTTGTCGCCCTCAATCTTTAAAACTGCTAAATCAGTAACCGAATCTCTGGCTAAAACCTTAGCTTCGTGTTTTGTTTCGTCGTTCATTAAAACCGTATAATCGGCCGTCTCATCGTAAACCACATGTTTATTGGTAACAATATATCCGTCAGAAGAAACTATAAAACCGGTGCCGCCGCCTATTTCTTGCTTGCCGGAATCACTATTTTCTCCCTGCGCTTGATTTTGTCCGGAACCAAAAAATTCTTCATAGTTGCCACCAAAAAACTGCCGTAAAAAATCATCGCTAAAACCGTTATTAGAGTTAATCGCCGACAAATCTTTAGAAACAATAATGCTTACTACGGCAGGCGAAACTTTTTCCACTGATGAAATCACGCTTGATTCTTCATCTATTTTTGTAACGATTTCCTTTGTTCCTATTTTAGCCTGTTCGCGGGTGAAAAAATCTTTAAACCCGTTCCCAGAAGCAACCAATCCCGCCCAGAAACCCATGGCTCCGCCAAGGACTGAGCTGACGATAATAGAAGAGGCTAAAATAATAATAAAAAATTTTTTAAATTTACTGTCCATATTAAGAAATGCTTAAAATTTTAACAATTTTTATTGTTTTTTTATCCCTAAATTACGGGCAAATCAGGCGGAGGAGAAGAAGAAACACTATCTTTTTTTGTTTCTATTTCTCTGCCTTTCGCGAAAAAATCTTCTCCATGCGTTTTTTTCTCTTCTTCCAGAAACATCGGTTCTGGCGATTCTTCACTCACTATTTCTTCACCAATAGGCAATTGAATCGGAGGACCGGCTTTTCTTCCTGGAGCTTTCTGGATTAAAGGCGCCTTGACAACGCTTTCGGCTGGGAAATGCCATAGAGTCGCCAATTCTTCTATATTCATAATACCCATTTTTCTCCCCTTAGTAGTACTTCGCCCTTTATAGGCGCGCATAATTTTATTTTTTCTGATATTTAAACGATAATCCTCAAAAAAATAATCAACACTGGTCGCGGTTTTATCCATATCCGGCTTTAGATTGTTTAAATCTAAATCCATAAATTGCTTCATATAACCAACAAACCCATTAACAACCTTCGGTTTATTCATAACTTCTTTTTTGGCCACATAAACCATCCGGCTTTTCCACTCAAATCCCAATTTGCTTATTTTTTCAGAGATTCCTTCTACTTGTTTTTTTTGTTTTGGCCTCAAATTCATCATTTTCAGAATGTCATCTTTTTCATCTTTCTTTTTTTCTTCAATATCTCCCCAAAGTTTATAAATAGCTTCGCTAACTTTTCCCATCCAATCAACAATTCCATCTATTATTTTATTAGCAAAAGTTGGCGGAGCTTTTTCTCCCAAAATTCTTCCTACTTCTATTTCGCCCTTTTCCGGCCAATCAAAGCCCATCGGCTTAACTAACATCTGAAACCAAAGTTGTTCCCCCCTTCTCAAGCTGCTATAAAGATCCATCAAGCTAGCCATCGGATCTTTGTACTGAGTCTCTGGATCTCCTAAATTATGCTCAAATTCTTCATAGGTTTTGATTGGATACATCGGGTTTTTCGCCTGAATAAACTCACAACCCCAAAGATCATATTCCTCGTCCGGAAATTTATCCGGCAAACTCTCAGTATAATCATCTACTTCAGTAATTTCTGCATCTGGATATTGAGAATATACTGCTGATTCAACCAGGTCGCGCAGTGAAGCTGGCGTCCAAATCAAAAATTGAGTATAACCTTCTATGCTTATTATCTCAAAACTGAAAGAAAGCTGAAATTGCCCTTCCCAATAAGTTTCAATTAAATTCAATGTTTTGTGGGCGCCGCCGAAATAAGTAAAAAGATTCTCCACGGCCTTAGCAGTTTGTTCATTACCCCGCGGTATATCAATTGCCAAAAGAATAAATTTATTTGTCCCACTCCATTTTGTTCTAATATAAAAAAGCCAGGATTCTTTAACGCCCCAAAGGAAAGTTAGGGCAATCGGTATCCAACCGAACAAAAGAAAAAGCCTCCAAAATATCAAATCCGGCGACAAGTTGAAAAAATTGTAAACAGATGATAAATCAATGACTATATCCATCGATCAATTCTCAACTTTCGGTTTTCAATCCCGAAAAACTTCGAAACTAAAAAAACCAAAAATTGCTACATTATAAATATACGCAAAAAATATTAAATATCTTTCATCTATTAGTTCAGAAACTTAGATCTGCAGTTAAATATATTCTACCATATTTACCCGTTTTTAGACAAACAAAAAACCGCCCCAATTTTATTGAGGCGGTTTTTTATGAGAACTATCTAAAAAATTATTGAGAAATTTCCTTAGCTGTATATTTATCTCCAACTTTATCAAACATCTCCCGATTCATTAAGGCCAAAATTATAGTTGTTTTTTTAACCATTCTTTTTTCAAGGACTTTTTCTATAATTTCATCGCGAGAAAGCGGTTTGCCGGCGGCAACCAAAATATCTCTTATAACATCCGCGACTGTGCCTTCTTTATAGCCCCATTCTTTCAAGCCATAAAGTCCTCTTCCGACTAAAACATATTTATTGTCCAAAATAAGTTCATTGTGAACGGTGGCAGCATTAGCTTTTTTGCCATCAAAACTAATTTCATTGATGTGTTCGGCAATTTCGACAAAATGCATAGGCTTGCCATGATTCTTTAAAATCAAATATATTTTATCGTTAATTGTCTTTGGTTTTATCTCGCGCCAATCGAAAATTCCCCATTGGCCGAATTTGTTTTGTTCAACTCGTTTCAGGGCCTTGAAAAGAGAATAAAGAATTTTATTGTTATTTATAACCTCCGGCTTTTCTTCAAAAAAATTATTTCTCAAAATACTGGAAATATCAAGGCTATAAGGAATATCAAATTTATCTTTATATTTAGCATAACTTTCTAACTGGGAAGAAAAATCTATTAATTCTTCGGTCTTGAATATTTTCTTAGCGTTTTCTATTTTTTCTACCAATTCCGTAGCCAATTCTTCTATATGATTCAAGGTTTGATATTTTAATTTATAAAAATCTAAAAATAATTCAGAATTGCTTACTTCCTCAAACTCATCATGAAGCAATTTGGAAATCAAAAAATCTAAATGGCTTTTATGAATATTTTCGTTTTTGCCATCCCGACCATCGCCGTTAAGAGAAAAATTAGCCAAAGCATTAAGTAAATACTGTCTTTCCATTAAACCACCGTGTTCTTCCAACAGCTGATTTATCACCTTTTTTAGAACATCGACATAATCTCCTAATTTATCTAATCCTCGAAGCTTTTTTATCCCAGAAACTTCTATCTGTCTTATTCTCTCTCTAGTTAACTTATGAGCTTGACCGACTTTTTCCAGAGTTTCTTTACCTTCTCCATGCAAACCAAAACGACGAGTAAGGACGTCTTTTTCCCTATCCGCTAATTCACTAAGTAAATTACCGACGATTTCAACCGCATTAAGCCTAGCGATTTCCTCAGCTTTTTGGTTATTTATGATTTTGTCTAAGATAGAAGTATTATCCATAAACCTTTATTTTAGAGCATGGGTTTAGGTAAATAAAATTATTAAAAATAAAAAAAAATTAAATTTTTAAACTAATATTAGATAAAAAAAACCAATAAATTAAGGCTTTTTATCTACTTTTTTATTTATAGTGGTAATATAGCATAGAAAATAAAAAGTGTCAATAGCATCTTCAGAACATTTAAGTTGACAAAATATTTAAAATATACTAATATAACATATTAACATTTAAATTTATTGATCCTTAAATCAAAATACACATGCAACTACGGAGGAAAAAATGAACGAATGTGAAAATTCCCATCGCTGGAAGCCGACATCGAGTTTTTTAAGCATAAAACGATGTGTCAAAGATAATGATATTTTCTCAAAAAATAGTCTGTTCTATTCGCTGACCATTCTCCTGCTTTATGCCTTCCACCTATTCATCGGGTTGAAATTAGGCTGGGACATGTTTTCATTGAAGGAATTTATCGAGGCGGTAATGTTTTCCATAACGGCGATCATTGCCTTTCTTTTCTTTTTTCGGCTCAGTGAAAAGAGAGAGAAATTCTTGACCGGAATAAAAATTCACGGAGCAGAAGAGCTGGACGAACTGGAGGATTTTGGTGCCATTTTCGTGGACAGCGGAGAAGAGACGGATTATGAAATAAATAAATTCGGAGACGAATACAGGGTCTTCGAAAATCCGGGAAATCAATTAATTTTTTCTATCCAAATCGACTTCTATAAACACGATACGGAGATCATAGCGATCGCAATCGCTACGGCGATTTATACATTAAAGAAACAATACGATTAAAGCTGTATCATTTTCCCCGACATTCAAATGAATAGCCGGGGATTTTTTTATTCAAAAAAACAGGGCTACTTCGCCCTGCCATTTCTTATATCTAAAAACTAAAATCAAAACCCTAAATATTGTATTTCTTCCTGCAATTGGACATTAAACCTGGTTCTTACCTGCTGTTTTATATAACTGATAAGCATAATAATATCCTCTGCTGTTGCGTGGCTAGTGTTTACAATAAAATTAGCGTGTTCCAAGCTCACTTTGGCGCCGCCAATTTTTTTCCCCTTTAGCCCAATCAGTTCTATTATCCAGCCCGCGCTTACTTTATCGTCTTTCACTGCTCCGGACTCAACCGCTAAACCCGCCAAGTTAGTATTACTCTCTTTCAAATCTTTAAAATTCAAATTTTTGAAAATTGAACCAGCGCTGGGAAGCTTCGGCTGTTTTCCCTGTCTGGATTCCAGACATTTTGCAACTTCTTTTTCGATCTGACGCTTATTGCCTTTTTGAAATTTTAGTATAGCTTTCCAAATTAAATAATTTCCATCTTCTTTAAAAATACTTCCCCGATAAACAAAACGGCAATCTTTATTGCTGAACAATTCAAATTTTTGTTTTTTTATATTAAATACCTCAGTTGTTTCTATAATCTCTGATATGGAAGAACCAAAAGCGCCGGCATTTCCCCGCACTGCGCCGCCAATTGTTGCTCTGGGAATACCAGCTGACCATTCTAAGCCGGATAAATCTTCACCTACGGCCAATCTCATTGCTCTAGCCAAAATAGCTCCTGCC
>JBAZOD010000053.1:0-6515 GCA_041648955.1 Patescibacteria group bacterium | reverse complement strand
AATATCTTATTATGTTAATATTAATTAACGTATTAAATTGTTAATAATATGCCAAATTCCAAAGCCGAAATGAAAACAGAAAGAGACGAACAGCCAGTAAGCAGGGTGAGTGAATATAAAGATCGAGTTGCAAAATTGAAAGAAATAAAAAACCTCGGTTTAGATCCTTATCCGGCAAAATCCGGCAAAACTCATTCAGTAAACGAGGTTCTTTCTGATTTTGGCAAAATAGAAAAAAATCACAGTAAAGTAATTTTGGCCGGAAGACTAAGGAGTTTGCGCGCTCATGGCAATCTGACATTTGCTAATTTGGAAGATGAAAACGGGATAATGCAAATAGCGATATCAAAAAAAGAAATTGGTCCAGACAGCTATAAAAATTTTACAAAATTTGTAGACATGGGAGATTTTATTGAAACACAAGGAGAATGCTTCGTTACTCACAAAGGAGAAAACAGCATATTGGTAAAAAACTGGAAATTTTTAACAAAAACTTTGCGCCCTTTGCCGGATAAATGGTCGGGATTTAAAGATGAAGAAGAAAGATTTAGAAAAAGATATTTAGATATTCTCGCTAACGAAGAAGTAAAAAATGCGATAATAAAAAGAGCTAAATTTTGGAAGGCTACTCGAGATTTTTTGGACAAAAACGGATTCATGGAGGTGGATACTCCAATTCTTGAAATCACTACTGGAGGCGCGGACGCTCGACCTTTTGTTACTCACCACAATGCCCTAGATTTGGATGTTTATCTGCGAATTTCCGCCGGTGAACTTTGGCAGAAAAAATTAATGGTCGCGGGCTTTGAAAAAATATTTGAAATTGGAAGAGTATTCAGAAACGAAGGAATGGATGCTGAACACCTCCAAGATTATTCCCAGATGGAATTTTATTGGGCTTACGCCGATTACGAAAAAGGCATGAAATTCGTAGAGGAAATGTATAAATACATTGCCAAAGAAACTTTTAATACTCTTAAATTTAAAATTAGAGGTTTTGATATTGATTTAGGCAAAAAATGGGAAAAATATGATTATCAAGAAATAATAAAAGAAAAAACCGGAATTGATATTTTAAAAACAACTGAAAAAGAAATAAAAGAAAAATTAGATAAATTAAAAGTAGAATACGATAAAAAAGGATTTAATATTACCAGAGCAATTGATAATCTCTGGAAGTATTGCCGAAAATCAATCGCTGGCCCGGGCTTCTTAGTCGGCGTGCCAATTACTGTCTCTCCTCTCGCCAAAAGAAATGAAAAACAACCAGAATTAGCCCAGCGCTTTCAGGTAATTTTAGCTGGCTCAGAACTTGGCAATGGCTATAGTGAATTAAATGATCCGCTTGATCAGAAAGGGCGTTTCCAGGAACAGCAAAAATTAAGAGAAGCAGGAGATGATGAAGCGCAAATGTTTGATCAGGATTTTGTAGAAGCTCTGGAATACGGCATGCCCCCGACCTGCGGTTTTGGATTTAGTGAACGGCTATTCTCCTTTTTAGTTGATAAGCCCATGAGGGAAGCACAAATATTTCCATTAATGAAACCTAAAAAATAAAAAAAACTTGACTAAGAAAGCCAAGCTTTTGATTACTAAATTATTCAATCCTGATAACTTTTCTGTTCGGAGGTGGCACAATCATGGAGCCATATTTCTCGTTCTGCGCGAAATAAACAGGACCTGGATGAGAGGGTTTGTCAGAAGGTCTTTCCACTTTTTTGTTAATATTTACGCCACGGGAATCACGAAAATCTTCAACCAAAACAAACCTGTCTCCGACCACCAATTCTTCAAAATGTCGAGAAATTCTTACAACCTCGACATCATCGGAAACCGAAAAAAAAGATCCTGAATGGATAGCTATGGCTGTAAATGGCCTCAATTCCCCGGAAAAAGCCATAGGCTGAGCCTGAAATTCAAGCTTTATCATTGTAATTGATTTACCACTCTCAACCGCTTCCGATAAAACAAACCAATCTCCAAGATTTAATTCACTGAACAGCATAGTATCTCTCCTTGTTTGAAATGAACGTTAGTTTATTGGAAATATAATATATTATTACACAATACAATTTCTGTCAATAAATTAATTTAAAATTTATAAATATAAAATAAAAATATGTTGGATATAAAATTCATCCGCGATAACGCGAAAAAAATCAAGGAGGCAGCTAAAAATAAAAATATTAAAGTTGATATTGACGAATTATTAAAAATCGACGAAAAAAGAAAAGAAACTCAGGCCGAAATCGATGAACTAAGGGCTAAGAGAAACGAATTAGCTCAAAGTGCCAACGGCAAGAAGCCAACTGCTGAGCAAATTAAAGAAGGGAAAAAAATAAAAGAGGAAATAGCCGATTCTGAAAAAAAATTCAACGAGATTAATGAAGAATATGAAAATTTAATGGTTTTAGTCCCAACGATTTCTTCTGAAGATACGCCGATCGGCAAGGACGAAAGTGAAAACGTAGAAGTGTTTAAGTGGGGAGAGCCGACTAAATTTGATTTTGAACCAAAAAGCCATATAGAGATCGCCGAAGATTTAGATTTATTTGATATTGAGAGGGGAGCAAAAGTATCCGGTTATCGCGGTTATTATGTTAAGAATGAAGCTGTGAGCCTGCAACTGGCCTTGATGATGTTTGCTATGGAAAAACTTATTTCCAAGGGATTTACTCCCGTGATCCCGCCAACCTTGGTAAAAGAATTTGTTTTGTTTGGTTCAGGATATTTTAAGAGTCGGGAATACAATCAAGAAATTGATGAAATTTACAAAATTGCCAACGACGAAAAATTAGCTGACGGCACAATAAAAAAAGAGGATAAATTTTTAATTGGTACAGCCGAACCATCACTACTAGCTTATTACGCCAATGAAATACTAGACGAAAAACAATTACCGATTAAATTTGTTGGCTTTTCTCAATGCTACCGCAGTGAAATTGGCAGTTATGGCAAAGATACTAAAGGTCTTTACCGCGTCCACGAATTTATGAAAGTAGAACAGGTTTGTATATCAAAAGCTGATATAAAAGAGTCAAATAAACTTCACCAAGAAATGGTAGAAATTTCAAAAGAATTGCATCAAGATCTTGGATTACCTTATAGAATTCTGCAAATTTGCACTGGCGATATGAGCGCAGGAAAATATAAAATGTTTGATTTTGAAGCTTGGATACCAAGCCGCAATGCCTATGGTGAAACCGGCTCAGCTTCAAATTTTTTAGATTGGCAGTCAAGGAGATTGAATGTGAAATACAAAGATCACGAAGGCGAAAAAAAACATGTTTATATGCTGAATAATACCGCCATGCCTTCAATTCGCCCCCTTATCGCGATTTTGGAAAATTTTCAACAGGCAGACGGTTCAGTTATTATTCCGGAAGTATTGCGCAAATACATGCCAGGAAATATCGGAGTTATAAAAAAGAAAAAATAAAAATAGATTATGTTTTTAACTTCAATCGGGGTTGCTATTTTTTATTTGAGTTACTTAATTTTCCCTTTTTTTATATATTCTGCTTACCGAGCAAATGATAGTTTGATATGGATGATTTTAACCTTTTTAAATATTATCTTTATTTATGCTCGCTTTATTGAACCGAATATTATCCGAATAAAGCAACAGGAGATAAAACTTAACAAAAAAATTACTTCCATAAAAATTGCTGTTTTCTCTGATATCCATTTAGGGTTATTCACGAAAAAAAAATCTTTAGAAAGGACAATAAAAAAAATAAATAAAATTAAAGCGGATTTAATTTTTATTCCCGGCGACTTTGTTTGGTATCTGGGAATAGGGGAGTTAGAAGAAAACTTTGAATGTCTAAAAAATTTAAACGCCCCCGTTTTCGCAGTTCTGGGAAATCATGATTTCGGCAATGTTTCAGAAAAAAATATTTCAAAAGAATTGAGCGAAATTTTGACGAAATTCGGAATAAAAATAATAGACAATAAAATTGAGAAAATAAAAATAAACGAACAGGGTATAAGAATGATAGGCTTGGAAGACATCGAGACAAATCAAACCGATTACAACTTAATAAAAAATATCCCCGAAGATGTAGTCAATATAGTTTTGACGCATAATGCCGATGCGGTTTATGAATTTCCATCATACGACATGGATTTAATTATTTGCGGACATACGCATGGCGGACAGGTTAGAATTTATCCATTCTATAAATACGCTTATAAATATATAGCCAGAATGAAGCGTAATTTTGATAAAGATTTGCAAGAATTCAGGGGCACTAAAGTTTTTATCACCACTGGTATCGGCATGGCCGGTCTGCCATTCAGATTCCTGATGCCGCCGACAATTGATGTTTTAAAAATCAAATCATAAAAAATAAATATGCCAAAAATAAAAATAGCCTTATTATCCGGCGGCCGGGGAGGGGAGAGGGAAGTTTCCTTAAAAACCGGTGAGCAAATTTATAAAGCGCTTAATAAAAATAAATATCAAATTTTTCGATATGACCCAAGAGACGACTTGAAAAAGTTTTTTTTAGA
Organism: Patescibacteria group bacterium; assembly: GCA_041648955.1. Classification (GTDB taxonomy): domain Bacteria; phylum Patescibacteriota; class Patescibacteriia; order Patescibacteriales; family JAQTRU01; genus JBAZOD01. The sequence continues at coordinate 2,000 of JBAZOD010000053.1, read as the reverse complement.
CTGCGCTAACAAAAAATTTGATCTAATTTTTCCCGCTCTGCACGGCCCTTTTGGCGAAGACGGAAAATTGCAAGGACTTCTGGATATTCTTGGGATTCCATATTTATTTTCCGGCTGTTTGGCGAGCGCTCTGGCCATGAACAAATACAAAACAAAAATAGTTGCTGAAAAAAACGGAGTATTGGTTGCTAAAGATTTTATTTTAAGAAAAAAAGAAAAAATTGATTTAAACAAAATCATAAAAAAATTATCTTTTCCGATTGTAGTAAAACCGGTGGAATTAGGCTCATCTGTCGGTATGACCATTGCTAAAACAAAAAGAGAATTGGAAGAGGGGATTAAAAAAGCTCTTAAATACGACCGGGAAGTAATATGTGAGCAATTTATAAAAGGAAGAGAACTTACTGTGCCGATTATGGGAAATAACCCGCCCAAAGCCTTACCTGTAATTGAAATCATACCAAAAATATCCGGCTGGTTTGATTATAAGGCTAAATACGAAGTTGGTGGTAGCGAAGAGGTTTGTCCGGCTAAAATCCCCGCTAATATCAAGAAAGAAGCCCAAAGCGAGGCCATAGCCGCTTATCAAGCTATCGGCTGCAAGGATTTAGCTCGGGCGGATTTTATTTGGCAAGAGGGGAGTAATAAACTATATTTTCTAGAAATAAATACTATCCCGGGCATGACCGCCACTTCTTTAGTGCCGCGTTCCGCCAAAGCCGCTGGCCTGGAATTTAGCGATTTTCTGAATAAATTAATTGCGGATGCAAAAAAATAATAAAAATTATGTATAAAAGGGGGAAAAAAATTGATTATCACAACCGGGATTTAAGCAATCCGTTTTTTCGGCAAAAAAAGAAAAAAAGAATTAATTTTTCCGCCGAAACTATGCCCTTGAGAAAAAAACTTTTTATCGCTGAAATCATTATTCTTTTTTTGGGCGCGATTTGGCTGGCTGGCTTCTCTTCTATATTTTCTATAAAAAAAATAGAGATAACTGGATTGGCAAGAATTTCCGGACAAGAAATAGAAAATTCAGTCTGGCAACAGACAAAATTAAATAAATTTTTATTCATCCCACAAAAAAATTTAATCTTTTTTGATAAAAGCGTCTTGGCAAAAAAGCTAAATGCTGATTACTCTTTTGAAAAAATAATTATAAATAAAAAATTGCTTCACACCCTGTCTATCGATATTCAAGAAAAATCCTACGCCTTTATCTGGAATGAGGCGGATAAATATTATTATACCGATATGGATGGATATCTAATAAGCGAAGTAAGCCCCTTAGACATAAAAGTAAAAAAATATCCAATAATCAGCAACGAAAGCGAAAATAAAATAGAGAGTGAAAATCAGGGCGGAGTGGAAAAAATAAATATTGATAGCAATCTTATCAATTATATTATAAATTTATTTAATAACTTTCCTTCTGATTCAGAAAAACAACAAGAGGGGAGTGACGCCCCCAAAAGCCTAAAGATCGAAAAATTCGCAATAGATTTAAACAAAGAGCCGAATACTGTAAAAGTCGTCCTTGTTTATGGCCCGGCAATTCTTTTTAATACCAATGAAGTCATAGATAAACAGATAGAAAAACTTCTTCTGGTAAAAAATAAAAAATTAAAAGATGACTTTTATAATAAACAATCCATAGACCTAAGATATGGAAGTAGTATCTATTATCGCTAAATTTTAACAACCTAATTTTTTAGCTAATTTTAGCTAAATTAGCTAATATTAGCCAAAATTACTAAACAACAGATGCGAACCTCCAAATACCAAAAATAGCAAAAGACTTATAGTTCTGTAAAAATTCAAAAAATATTTTTTTAAAAAAAATTCAAAAAATCATAAAAACAAAATTTTACAAATTTTATATATTTAAAAAATAATAAAAATTAAAAATAAAATTTAAAGCCAAAGAGGTATAAACATACAGCTAAGGTTTTAAATTTTAATAGCCTTATATGGAAAAGACCTTTAAATTTGTATTTGTT
>JBAZOD010000052.1:0-6559 GCA_041648955.1 Patescibacteria group bacterium | reverse complement strand
TGTATTCACTTACCCTACTTACCGGCTGCTCGTCTTTTTCTGTTTTCATTTCGGCTTTGGAATTTGGCATATTATTAACAATTTAATACGTTAATTAATATTAACATAATAAGATATTTCCGTTAAAAAGTCAAAAAAAAAGACTAGATGATAATATAGTCTTTTTCTATCTCATGGAAATTTATTCCATGAAGCCGATATTGCCATTCAGCTAATTTTAAAAGGATATATTCCTCCAATTTTTTTCTAAACCTCAGCAAGATCAAAATAATTATCATCGTTGACAACATTATGGTGTTCCTCCAAATTAATTTGTTTTTTATTTTTGGCAATAATGTTTAATCTATTTTAATGATTTCGTATTCAGATTCTCCGCGCGGAGTGTGGACTTTTACTTTGTTCCCCTTCTTCTTCCCCAAAAAAGCTACGCCCAAGGGAGATTCGTTGGAAATTTTTCCCTCAACCGGATCGGCTTCATTAAAACTTACAATCGTATATTTTTTTTCCAAACCATTAACTTTCACCGTAACATTAGAACCCATGGTTATTTCATAATTATTTTTATTGTCACCCTCAATTACCGTAAGATTTTTCAGCAAATTTGTTATTTCCATGATTCGGCCTTCATTAAAAGCCTGTTCGTCTTTGGCATCTTGATATTCGGCATTTTCGCTCAAATCTCCAAGCTCTTTAGCTTTTTCAATTCTTTCCGCGATTTCTTTTCTCTTTATATTTGTTAAATGATCCACTTCTTTTTTTAATTTATCATAACCCTCTTGCGATATTATTTGGTCTGGCATATTTTCGCATAACGCATAACGCATAACGCTTAGCGCGCTAGGTACGACATGCGGAAAAATTAAATAACATAATTCACAATATACAATGTAACCAAAAATCAGTCAAGACTATAATCCTTCCGGGAAAGGCTGATTATAATTCCGGCGATTATTAAATAACCAATTCCCAAGGGGTGGTTTGTATAAGGGCTAAAAAAACTTACGGCTGCTAAAACTAACAAGCCTACAGCGAGACCAAAAGACAGGCTTTCTTTTATCTTTAGGCCGTCGTAAATAATTTTCCCCATAAGAACTATGTAGGAAATAAGGCCAAAAAATCCCAATTTCAGCCAAATATCAAGCCAGCCCCATTCAAAAGCATAAGTGGTATATTGGCCGTCGGCACTGCTTTCTAAGACGCGAGGATCTTTTGATTCGTAGGTGATGCTTGCGCCGAAGCCTTTTCCCGAAATAAAGTCTTCTCTTATGGCTTCCCGCAAAGGCGGAAGAAGCTGCCAGCGGGAAGAGATTGCGGCTTCGTCGGTCTGGCTTACTCTGTCGGAAAAAAGTGCGGCAGTGTCAAACCCCCCTAGCGGCCGCGGGTAAGGAAATTTTACCGCTATAAAAATCAAAATAGCGGAGATCATCAGAGCTAGGGGCAGAAATAAAAATGTTTTTAAGGTAATTTTTAGGCCAGAAGTTTTTAAAATTATCAAAAAGCAAGTGAATAAACCCGCTGCCAGCCCGACCCAAAAACTACGGGAGAAACTCAGGAGAATGACAGCCAGAAATATAGAGACGAAAGAAAATTGTAAATAAAGATTTTTTTTGTTTTTATTTTTTATTGACTCGGCCATGAAAAATAAAAATATAAAAAAGCCGATTAAAACAAAAATTTGGGATTGAAAAAATACGCGATAGAACCCCCCTTGGATTTGCGTTATCTCCCCCACTCCCGTATTGCGAATCCATTTGTATAATTCCAAAGTGCTTCCGAATAAATCATGCGAAAAAGCGAAAAGGACAAAAAAAGTTTTAAAAGACAGCCAAACGGTTGAAGCTAAAAATATTTCTCCAAGGTTGTAAATATCTTTTTTTTCTTTTACTACTTCTCCAATCGGAAAAATTAAAGCGAAATAAAACCAGCCGTTCAAATCAAAAAATAGATCGCTAAAGTTATTGTGCCTGAGAAGGCCGTTAACTGCTCCCCAGGCGATAAATAAGAATAAAATAATAAAATAATAAAAATAATTATTTTTTTTGCTAATTTCAAATTTTGGCAATTTTTTCTCCTTAGCTGTTTTTGCTAATAATTTCCCCAGCCAAACAGCCATCACAATAAGCCAGATAGCGATGCGGATGGAGATTATTATTCCGGAATTTTCAAAATAAAACAGATAGCCCTTTGAACCGATAATTAATTCCGTCAATAATATCCAGATTCCGTATTCTAACTTGGTAAGAGTTAAAATTAAAACTGCTAAAGCAATAGCGAAAAAAGAAATTTTTCCGAGACTCGGCAAAAAGTAGGCAAAAATTGAAATCAATTCAGCCAAAACAATAAAAAGAATAGCGGTTCTTATTTTTTTTGTTAATAATTTATCCATATCTTATCTCCTATTTTTATATTATTATTGGCGCAAAAACCGGCGTTGACTTCCAGCACATAGTCAACCGGCTTTCCACTTTCGTAGCTTGTTAAATTTGAAGAGCTTTCGGGCTGAAGATCGCGGTCTATCTTTATAATCTTCTCGTTATCAATCCAGACAATATCCAAAGGAAACATCATGTCGCGCATAACGAAATTTCTTTCTCTCTTATTTCCGGAAACAAAAAGCATGCCGCAATCGGGGCATATATTCTTTCTCCCGCTCAATCCCCAGTACTGCTCTAAATTTGTTTTCGCTATTTCGACTTTTATTTCTTTATCGTTTATTTTTACCGTATTTATGAATTCTTCTTGCTTGGCAGCTGAAAAAGAAAAGAAAACAAGAATAGCGGATAAAATTACAATGGCGATAATTATGAGAGATATTTTTTTCATCTCAGTGAATGTTTATTTTTTATTATGGCAGCTGCTTTTTTATATTTTTTTACTGCTGGTAGAAACGGCAATAATTTATAGGCAAAACTCGGCACCCAGGAGCTAATAGTTCCGCCCGGCTGAATTGTAAATAAAATTTTATCAATCCAAACTCCTTCATGCCCTTCCTTTAACATTGTTAAATATAGATCCCAATCCTGAAGTTTCTTTATTGATTCGTCCCAGCCAGTTCCGGGAAGGTCTTCTCTTTTGATCAAGGACATGGTGTGGATGCAAGGACCGGATTTTAATCTCTCGGCCGAGAATGGGCCGATTTTAAAAAGTTTTTTCCCCCAAAGAAAAGAAGAGTAAGCATAGCTCGCTTCAGGATGCTTTTTTAGGGCTTCCAGCATCGTTTCCAGAGCTTTTGGTGCTAGAATGGCGTCAGCATCGCAAAAAAATGAATATTCCCCCCTGCTCTCTTTTAAGCCTCTATTTCGAGCTGCCGGCGCCCCCTGATTATTTTTTTGTTTAAAAATTTTTATTGGCAGGCGATTTTTGTATTTTTCAAAAATTTTTTCCACGCCATCTTTCGAGGCGTCGTCAATAATAATTATTTCATAGTCTTGATAGCTTTGCTCCAAAATACTATCCAGGCATTCAGCTAGTTTATTTGCTTGATTGTAAATTGGGATAATAATGCTAATCATTTGACTTTTGATTTAAATATACTAATATATAGATAAATTTCAATAATGTTCTTTCACTGAGGAGCGCGATATGAATATGTTATTTTGCGCCTTGAAATGGAGTGGCAGCGAAGGGGAATTTCATCTTTACTGTTTTTATTTTCCTCTTTTATTCTCAATTACTTTCATTCTAAATCTTCTTTTCGCCGCTATTTCCGTGTTAGCGGAAAGAAGTTTGGGGGAAGTATGACGACAATTTGCTTCTACTCCTGGTTATTTAAAATCTTCGTTTTTTTTATCTTGTCAGTATTATTGATTTTCTTTAAGGGAGCTTTTTCTGAGAAATTTATTTCCTGGAAAGAATTGAGTATATCTTTCCTGAAAATATTTTTCTTAGCAGCTTATTATTTGGCTTGGCTCTCAGGAAGAATATCATTTTCAAAATTCGATTGGCCGGTTGTTATTACCATCGCAGTCTTATTAATTGTTTATTCCATCAGTAGAAAAGTAAAGATTTTACTTTCTCAAGCTACGCTAAAGCGTCCTTCCTGAAGGGGCGCTTTTTTATTTTATTGAATTATATATTTTTTTAATTTGTTTTGTCCAGTTAAAATCTTTTATTGCTCTTTCTCTTCCCCACTCTCCCAATTTTTTCCTTTTATCTTCGTTTTTTATTAAATCAAAAATCGCCGTAGAAATCTCTTCATAATTTTTTGGATCAACTAACAAGCCGTTCTTCCCGTCAATAACCGCATCTCCTACTCCCCCGCTTTTACCAGCAATAACCGGCTTGCCGGCTAAATTCGCTTCTAAATAGACAATACCGAAGCCCTCATAATCTCCATTTATATTCCTCGCTGGCATAATAAAAATATCGCAAATTTCATACCAGGCGTTTTTTCCCTCGTCGGTTATGTTTTTAATGGTTAAAACATTTTTTTCTAAATTCAGATCCGCAATTATTTTTTTTATATTTTCTTCTTCTGACCCGCTTCCCGCGATAACGTAAATTAAATTTGGTATTTTTTTAAAAACTTCAGGTAAACTTTTTAGAGTTGTATCAATTCCTTTTCTTTTTATTATTCGGCCGATAGTCAATATTATTGATTTGTCTTTAAGACTGTATTTTTCTTTTATTTTTTTAATTGTTTCCGGATTGGCGGCGATATTATTAACTCCGGGATTGACGGTTATTATTTTTTTATCTTCGCCTAAAAAATTTTTTACTAATTCAGCTGTATAGCTATTTCCGCAAATTATATTTTTTGAACCAGAAAGAATTTTTTTTGTGAGCCAGCGTTTTCTTGCGTTCCGCAAAGCTAAAGAAAAATCAAGACCGTGGATGATCACCGAGTATTCAATTTTTTTAAATTTAGAAACAAGAAGGGCCACGGTTCCCAAGGGTAAAATTTGTCCGACTAAAATATTATTGATTTTTTTTTCTTTTATTTCTTCTTTTAATTTAAATAAAGCTGGCAGCCATTTCGGCCAAATCCGATTATTTATTAACGAATTGCCATCGTTTTTCAAAACAAAAATTTTATCTGGCTGAGGCCAATGCTTAACTAAATTTTCATAATAGTTAGCTACCCCGCCCTTAAAAGGAGGATATTCTAATGTGAGGAGAAGAGTTTTCATAAAAATTAAGCTGGCTTTTTTTCGAAAGATTGATAAATACTGATTATATCTTCTTTCTTAAATCCGCCAGACAGGAATAAGACGGTAAAATAAAATATTCCTCCGCCGGCCACTAAAATCAAAATACTTATTGAAGTTTTAAAATACCAAACGGCAGCGGCCATTATCCCGGCAGCAAAAAAAGATTTTAGAAAAATGAAAATAATTTTTTTCTTACCGTACTCAATAATTTTTCCAACTTGATAGATTCCCAAAATAAACATCAGAAAATTAGTGGCAAGAACAGTGATACTCGCTCCGACCGCCTGATATTTGGGGATTAAAAATAAATTTAACGCGACGCTAAAGACGGTAACAATTATCATATTTATGGTATTTATTTTTTGCCGATCACAAGCATTAAGAAGAGAGCCGATTGGAAAGTTTATAAAAACAAAAACAAGACACATTATAATAATCTGCATTGGTAAAACCGCTTCTGCGAAGCCGGAACGGAAAATTATCATGATTCTATCAGCCAAAACGGCAATGCCAAAAGAAATTGGTAAAGAAATAATTATTAGATAGTTCATGGCTCTTTCAAAGGAAATTGTTAGTTGTTGCCGGTTATTAATCCAATAGGAGCTCATAGCCGGGTAAAGAGAGGCGGTAAAAGCCATGGGCAGAAACTGCAAGGCAAAAATTATTTTAAAAGCAATTTGATAAAGTCCGACATATCTATCTCCGGCCATTATTGATAACAAAACAGAGTCAAGATAAGTATAAACTCTTTGGAAAACTGCAAACAAGCCGAAAGGTATGGCTATTTTTATTATTATTTTTAATAGGGCTTCATTGTAAGAAGGGAAAATTTTAATATGCCATTTTTTCCAAAGAATAAAAGAAGAATAAATAAAATTAAAGGCGCTTGCTAAAGCGAGAGAACTTATTATCCAAATTAAGCCTAAGCCCGAATAAAGAGCGGCTAATCCAAAAGTCATAACTATCAATTGAAAAATTACGGAAGCGATGCTTTCGAATTTTAAGTTATGAAATCCCCTAATAACCGCGAAAAAAGTCGTGGAAAAGGAATCAAGAATCATGCAAATAGAAGAGATGTAAACCAGATTTTTTGTGATAGCGGGATAGCCCATTAGATTTATCATTAGGGCCACGGCAAGCAAGGCTACGGCCGCCAAGGGAATTTTCAGAAATAAAACGTTCCCGAGAAGATCTTTGGCTTTTTCTTCATTTTTTGCTACTTCTCTGGTTAAGACATTTATCAGGCCGAGATCAATAAAAATAGCAAAAATTGTGGTAAAAGAAATGGCAAAATAATATTTTCCCAAATCATCCGGCCCGAGACTCCTGGCCAAAAGAGTAAAATAGGTAAAAGAAACAATCTTCTGCATGATCAGGGCCAGAGTCAAATAGGATGTGTTTTTAGCAAT
>JBAZOD010000051.1:0-6559 GCA_041648955.1 Patescibacteria group bacterium | reverse complement strand
TAAATCTTTCTTGTTGCTAATCGGATTAGCCAAGCTTTCCAGAGCATAATGGTTTAATTCCGGCAAAACCAAATAGCTGGAAAAATTTTTACTATTCTCGCATAATTGATTGCGCATAATCCGTAAATTACCTATCAAAAATTCTGCCCCTATTAATACCGGCTGATAACCAAAAATTTCAGAAGCTATTTTTTTTGCCTGATTATTTACTGCTGCTGGCCTTAATTTCCTGTCAGAAATTTCCAAATTAGAAATCAAATTTTTTATTTCCTTAACATCAATTTTAAACACTCCTGCCTTGGCAAGCATTACGGCTGTGCCAAAGATCATATAACCTGCGCCCAGCCTGGGCTGATTAGAAGGATTAAATTCCGGCTTAAAAATATATCCTGGAATATTATCTTTTATCATTAATTTTTCCAGCTTGCCATTACCACGAGAAGTAATCGCCATTATTTTCGCGCCTCTTTTTTTTACTTCATTGTAAACGCTTAAGGGCTCTTCCGTGTTGCCAGAATAAGAAGAAATGATAAAAAGAGTATTTTTATTTACATGCGACGGTACACTATAGCCAGGAACAATGCTTATCGGAACTTTTATTTGATCAGCAAAAACCGCTTTTACTAGGCCAGCTCCCAAATTTGACCCGCCCATGCCGTTAACGACTACTTCAGTAATTTTACTGTAAGAAGAAGGAATTTTTATTAAACGCGCTTCGTCCAAAACTTGCCTGACCTGATCCGGCAAAAACTGAATTGATTCAATCACCTGGCTATCATCCCCCTCCTTTGGCAAAATAAATTTGTCTAATTTCATAAATTTATAATTTAGTTAAAAAATGGAAAATTTTCCCCGATATAACTATTATAATTGATATTGATTTTTATTTCAATTTGTGTTAATTTTAAAGCATCAGGTGAAACCTGATTTTGTTTTAATATACGCGTTAATTCCAAGTTTTAATATGTCTGGACATTCTAAATGGGCAACAACTAAAAGAGCGAAAGCGACAGTAGACGCTAAGCGGGCGGCTGTATTCACAAAGCTTTCCAATCTTATCACTATTGCAGCCAAAGAAAAAGGCGGAGACCCGACCACTAATTTCACTTTGCGAATGGCGATTGACAAAGCAAAATTAGCTAATATGCCAAAAGATAATATTGAGCGGGCGATCAAAAGGGGTATTGGCGAAAACAATGGACAACAAATTGAAGAATTGGTTTACGAAGGATTTGGTCCGGCTAAATCACAGTTTGTAATAAAATGCTTAACCGATAACAGAAATCGTGCTGCTTCCAATATCCGCCATATATTTGCTAAGCATGGCGGTGCGCTGGGATCAGTGATGTGGAATTTTTCTCAAAAAGGAGTAATAAGAATTTCAAAAGAAGAAATGGAAAAGGCAAAAATAGAACCGGAAAATTTAGAATTGGAATTAATTGACGCTGGCGCTCAAGATATTTCTCTGGCTGAAGAAGGCATGACAATTTTTACCAAGGTTGAAGATCTTCAGCTGGTAAACAAATTCTTGGAAAATAAAAATTTAAAAAGTGAAACTGCGGAAATAGAATTTATTGCCAAAGAAGAACAGGCAATAGAAGAGGGAGAAAAAGAAAAAATAGAAAAATTCATAGAAGAGCTGGAAGATTCCGAAGATGTAAATGAATATTATAATAACATCTCTAATATTTAATATAAGGCGCCTGCCTATTTTTTATCCGAAAAATTACTAGGGGCTGGCGAATTACACATTATACATCATGAAAAATATAATTCTGGGAATTGATCCGGGACTGGCTGACACTGGCTATGGTGTAATAGAAAGAGAAAAAAATGGAAAATTGACTTGTTTAGAATATGGAACAATAAAAACTCCGGCTAAAGAAAACTTAGACGCAAGGCTGGAAATGATAAATTCAAAACTCGATAAAATAATAAAAAAGCATAAACCGGGATTAATAGCGGTGGAAGAACTTTTTTTTTGCAAGAACGTAAAAACAGCGCTCGTAGTCGGCCAGGCCAGAGGCGTCATACTCCTCACCGCCAGGCAAAATAAAATTCCGATGGTTGAGGCTACCCCTCTGCAGGTAAAGCAGGCCGTTTCCGCTTATGGACAGGCCAGCAAACTGCAAGTGCAAAAAATGGTCAAGCTTCTTTTGAATCTAAAAGAACTGCCAAAACCAGATGATGCCGCCGATGCTTTAGCTATCGCTATCAGCTCAGCCAATTCTTTAATTAAAATAATAAACATGTAGGCACCGTAGTTATCTTCATGTTGTTTTAGCCTTATGAAAAAAAAATTAAAAATTGTTCATATCGCCTCTGAAGTTGCTCCTTTTTCAAAAACTGGAGGTTTGGCGGATGTTGCCAGAAGCTTGCCCAAAGCCCAAAAAAGATTAGGACACGAAGTGATAGTTATCACCCCGCTATACGGGCAGTTAATTGACAAGAAAAAATTCAATTTAAAATTAATGGAAGAAAATGTTGAAATTTATCTCAATTCCAAGGAATCAATAACTGTTAATTACTGGCGGGGATATTTAATGGACGGCCTGCCTATTTATTTTATAGAAAATAAAAAATATTTTTCTCAAAGAAAAAAAATTTATGGCTCCAGCCATGAGAATGCGAGATTTTTAATTTTTGACGTCGCTGCTTTAAAATTAATTTCTCTAATAAAATTTGAAGCTGACATTGTCCATTGTCATGACTGGCAGACCGGTTTGATACCATTCTATTTAAAAACAGATTTTCGTTATTCAAAAACCTTGAAAAAAGCCAAAACAATTTTCACTATTCATAATTTAATTTTTCAATTAGGGCATAATTGGTGGGAAGTTCCGGTAAAATTTAAAGACTATGGGCGCAGCCGCATTCCCCACCTCGCCGATCCAAAAATAGAATATATAAATTTTTCCAAAAGAGCTATTCTTTCCGCCGATATAATAAATACCGTAAGCGAACAATACAGAAAAGAAATAATGACAAAAAGATTTGGCCAGGATCTACAGAGAATCTTAAGTAATCGGCAGGATAGATTATTTGGAATAGTTAATGGCATTGATTACAAGGCTTACAACCCGGCTAAAGATACCGGCCTTTTCAAAAACTACGACTGGAAAAAAATTCATCGTAAAAAATTGAATAAAGAATATCTACAGAAAAAATTTAAACTGCCAGTAGATATGAATATTCCGCTTTTCTGCACAACCTCCCGCGTCACTTTTCAAAAAGGTTTTGAACTAATATTAAAAATTGCCGAACAGTTGCTTCAGCTTGATATTCAATTTATAGTTATCGGCTCTGGTGATAAAAACTACTTAAGAGAATTGGAAAAACTCGCTAAAAAATATCCAAAAAAATTAATAGTCATGCCATCTCATGAGGAAAATCAAAAATATGAAACTTTGGTTTATGCTGGTTCAGATTTCTTTTTATTACCCTCCTATCACGAGCCTTGCGGCATAAATCAACTGATTGCCATGCGTTATGGCTGTATACCGATCGTCAGAAAAGTCGGCGGACTCAATGACACAGTTACTAATTTCAATCCGGCAACCGGCAAGGGTACCGGTTTCGTTTTTAGCCAATTTGACGAATTATCATTGTTTGGAGCTATTATCAGGGCTTTAGAAAATTATAAGCACAAAGACGTCTGGCGAAGCTTAATAGCGCGAGCTATGCAAGAATCAAATAGCTGGGAAATCCCGGCTAAAAAATATATCTTACTTTATCGAAAAGTTCTGAAAGGATAAAATAAATTTTTCATTTTAATTCTTACTTTTTAAATTTTATAATTATGCTCTGGATAAATTTCCTTCATTTATATCAACCAGTTAATGCTGATGCCCGCATCATAAAAGAAGCGACTGAATTAAGCTATCTCCGCTTAGTGAAAGCCTTGGAAGAAAACCCTAATATTAAATTTACTCTCAATATTACCGGTGGATTAATTTTACGCTGGGAAGAATTGGGTTATCAAGATTTACTTGCAAGAATAGACAATCTAATTAAAAAGGGGCAAATCGAATTAACGGGCACACCCGCCTATCATCCGCTTCTCCCCCTTATTCCGAGAGAAGAAGCTATTAGGCAAATAAAAGAAAACGAAACCATTTTGCGCAGACATTTTGGCCATGATTTCAAGCCCCGCGGTTTTTTTCTTCCTGAAATGGCTTATAGCCGGGACGTAGCTAAAATTATAAAAAAACTCGGCTATGAATGGATAATTTTGGGAGAAATTGTTGAAAGAGGAAAATTAGGCAAAACTGATTTTAATAAAATTTATGAAGACAAGAATTCCGGATTAAAAATAATTTTTCGCTCTCGAAAATTATCGGAGTCTTATGTCCCGGAAACTTTAGACAAAATAATATCAAAAGAAAAAAATAACGATTTAGCTATTACGGCTACTGATGCAGAATTATACGGCTTAAGACATAATGATCCGACAGGAGAATTTGAAAAAATATTAAAAAATCCAAATCTTGAAACAAAAACCATCTCTGAGTTCATTTCTGAACATAAAAAATTAGAAAAAATTAGACCCATAGCCGGCAGCTGGGTATCCACTGAAAAAGAATTGAAAAACGGCCAGCCTTACATCCTTTGGTCTGATAAAAAAAATAAAATTCAAAAAAATATCTGGAAATTAGCAAATTTAGCCTACAAAACAACCGAAAAATACAAAAATGACGATAATTATCTTTGGGCGCGCTGGCATTTAGTTCGAGGACTCGCCAGCTGCACTTTTTGGTGGGCATCTGGAAAAAATTTCAGCCACATATTCGGCCCTCACGCCTGGAGTCCGGATGAAATAGAAAGAGGAGTTAATGAATTAATAAGGTCCATCAGGACCCTTGACGATGTAGCTACCAGAAAGACAAAAATAAAAGCGGAAAAATTATATATAAAAATAAAACAAATGGTTTGGAAAAATCATTGGACATATTATTGGCGGAAGGAGCCAAAATAAAAAATATGAATATAATCAAAAAACTTCTTGACGAAAAATATGTTATTGATTTATTTAGAAAAGAAATTTTACCGAAATATCCAGATTTTGTTGATATTAAAAAAGTAAAAATTACAACTCACAAAAAACTTATTTGGGAAACCACTTATCATATTGTATTTGAATTCAAAACTTCCTTCTTAGTAAAAAATAACAACCGCCAAGATAGTGGAGCAGGAAAAATAAAAACTTTGCCAATTTTTTGTTCTGCTCATAGCGATGAGCCGAGAAAAAATGTCTATGACGCTCTCCATTATCTCTGGGACAACGGCTTTGCTAAAGGCTTTCTCTCTATTCCCCATCCTCTTTTCTATTCTGAATATTTCAACGGCGTATTTTATCGCGGAGTATCTGGAAACAATCTTTACCATTACATCAGAAAAGGAGACCGGAAAGAAATAGAGACGATAGTCCCAAAGGCAGCTGCGTGGTTTGCCAAACTTCATAAAACACCAACGGAAAAAGCCCGCAATTTTAATGAAGAAAATAGCCGTATACGAACAGTGATCCCAAATGAAAAAATTATTTTGTCAGACATAAAAAAACTCTATCCTGAGTATTATGAAACCTACAAAAAAGCTTATGCTATTTTCACAAAAAAAGAAGAAGACTTCTTGAATTCTACAAAAAAACGCTGGCTGATTCATGGCGATGCTCATCCGGAAAATATTATAAAAATGGGCAAAAAAAAATTGGCCGTTATTGATTTTACTGACATTTGCTTATCTGATTTCGCCCGCGATCTCGGCTGTTTTCTCCAACAATTTGAATATATGTCCATGAGAAAAATAAACGACATGGAATTTACGGAAAAAATAAAAAATCTTTTTTTGGAAAATTACTTTAAAGATGCTAAAATTAAGCTAGATGAAGATCTCCAAAAAAGGATTGATAATTACTATAATTGGACAAATATCCGCACTGCCACTTTTTTTCTTCTAAAAGACCAATCAGAACCAACACGAGCCGTTTCTCTTATAGAAAAAGTAAAAAATAATTTAGGAATATAAAATTATGTTAATAGATTTGCAGCTTCATTCTAATTACTCCGATGGCTATCTGACTCCGACAGAATTAGTTAAATTTATTGCAGAAAAAGGGATAAAAGTTGCCTCTCTAACCGACCATAATACTGTCGGCGGCTTGGATGAATTTAGGAGGGCTTGCAAAGAATATAAAATAAAACCAATAACCGGATTGGAGCTTTATGCCAAGCTGGGCAACCAAAGACTTAATGTTCTTTGGTTTAATTTTGATGAAAAAAGCCCCGATCTACACAAAATGCTCCGCAATAGCCAAATACGAAGAAAAAATCAAGTAAGAAACTTCCTAAAAAAAATGGTTAAAAATGGTTTCAAAATAGAAATAAATAAAACTTTAGACAAACATACCCATTATATTCCTTTGAATAAAATTGTTGATGAAGTTTGTACTGTTCCCGCCAATCAAAAAAAAATCAAAAAAGAATTAAAATTAAAAAATCCCAGGGAAAGTGAGATTATTGGGGAATATTTCTACGGTAAAAAAAATATTCTGAGGGAAAGC
>JBAZOD010000050.1:0-6826 GCA_041648955.1 Patescibacteria group bacterium | reverse complement strand
GTACTGATCCTCAAAAGGCGGACACAGATGGCGATGGTTTCTCGGATGGCGATGAAGTTAAAAACGGCTATAATCCAAATGGTGAAGGAAAATTAAAAAAGTAAATTAATTTTTATTTTTTATACAATTTAATTATCTATCTTATGTTTGACGATTTAAACCAAAAAAATAACAAAATAGAAGACATTTTTTCCGGGACAGAGGCGCCGGTCAAGCCCGATGTTTTAAGGCCGAAAGAACCAATTTCTTCCCCTCCAGCAGAAATTTTTCCGAATCAAGCGATGCCCGCAAGGGAAAAACAAGGGATGAAAAAAATTCTTATTTTTGTTATAATGATTATAGCGGTAATTATAATTATTTTTGGAATTTTTTGGATTTTAAAAAAAATTGATTCATCTCTAAATGAAACTCCTAAAACTGTTGAAAACCAAGAAACTGGCCAAAATCAAGTCCCAGAAAATGCCACTGATAATTCAGTCGTACCGCCAGTATTGCCGGCGCCGGAGCTTACTGCTAAAGATTTATTTTTCCCCCCGGAAGCGCCAGTAGTTTTAGATAGCGATCAGGACGGGTTAACCGATGAAGAAGAAAATATTTTAGGAACGGATATTAATAATATTGATACAGATAGCGATGGTTTATTTGACAGAGAGGAAACAAAGGTTTATAAAACCAATCCTTTACTTGTCGATACTGACGGCGATGGCTATTCAGACGGTGATGAAGTTAAGAATGGGTATAATCCGACAGGAGCGGGAAGACTTTATGAGATTTCTAATTAAGATGTAATTTTAAATAATAAATTATGTTCAGTCTCTTCAAAAAGAAAAATTCCACTGAAAACAAAACCGAAGAAAGATCAGAACGGGAATCGGAAAAAAATGAAATGAAAGAAAGAATGGAAAAAGAAATCGCCATTCATACAATGCCGGAGTATTTTCGTTTGGATAAAACTAAAGCAACTCAAGCAAAAACCACGGGGATTCTGGTGATGGTTATTGGCATAATTTTTATAGTAATTCTTGCTCTTCTGGTTTACATTTTTATTTTCAAAGAAAAAACTCCAAATTCTACGGTTTTGACAGAGACGCCACCAGCGCAAGAAAATCAAGCTCCTTCTGCTGACGAGCAGGAAGAAATTATGGAGGGAACTTTGCCGGTTGAAGATTCTAATAATTTATCTTCCGCTACTACTACACCAGAAGCTGAGATTATAGACGAGGCAACTTCAACCCCATCTGTTTCCGCTAATTTTTTTGTGGATGCCGATAATGACGGATTAAGCGCAAAAGAAGAACTATTGATCGGCTCAAGTGATGAAAATATTGATACGGACGGAGATGGATATCTTGATTTTGATGAATTGAGAAACTTATATAACCCGGCTGGATCAGGAAAATTGCTTGATAATGTTAACATCGGTATATATGAGAATAAAACTTTCGCTTACAGCATACTTTATCCCCTCAGCTGGGCTAGAACCGCTGTTGGCGGTAATGATTCTATTATGTTCAGATCTGGAGATAATAATTTTGTTCAAGTCATTGCCCAACCCAATACGGATAGACAATCTATAGAAGATTGGTATATGGAGCAATTTGGAGTGGAAGTTATTGGGCAGGAACAAATAATAGAAAATGACGACTGGTTGGGAGTAAAAAATGAAAATGACTCCATTGTTTATTTAACCGACAAAGACGGAAATTATATTTTTGCCCTTTCTTATAATAGTGATGCGGAAGGCGAATTTTCTTATAAAAATATTTTTGACATGATGGTTAATAGTTTGAAAATTGTAGAATAATTTATGAACCCCGTTAGAAATGTTTTTTTGAGCGGGGTTGATGGAGAATAAGTATTTAAAAGATGGATTGTATTGCTATGGAGAAAAAAAATCAAAAAATTTCTAATGAGGTGAATGTTGAGATAAATAACAGAACTAAAAATAAAATAGATTTGGTTTTAGTAAAGAAAGTAGCAGAGAAGTTTTTGGAGTCAAAAAACAAGAAAAAGTTTAATGTTTCTATAGCTTTTGTCAGTGATAATGAAATTAAAAATTTAAATAAGCGCTATCGAAAGATTAATAAAGTTACTGATATTTTGTCTTTTGCCGGCGAAGAAAATTTCTTGGGAGAAATAGTGATTAGCTACGCTCAGATAAGAAGACAAGCAAAAAAATTCAATAATAAGCCGAAAGATGAATTAGTATTTATTTTAGTTCATGGGTTATTGCATTTATTAGGATATGATGACAGGACGGAGACCGGGCGGAAGAAGATGGAAAAATTAGGGGATAAGTTTATAAAGTCTGTAAAATTATAAAGTTTCCGAAGGGCCATTTTAATTTCACATTATGAAAAAAGTAAAAAGATTATATAAAAGTTTCACTTATGCTTTTCGGGGTTTAGGAAAGACCCTGCGGGAAGAACAGAATTTGCAAATTCAGAGTGCGGCCGGTTTAGTGGCTATAATTTCAGGTTGGTATTTTAAAATTGAAAATTGGGAATGGGCAATTTTAGTTTTAGTTATCGGGTTGGTGATTTTAACGGAGATAATAAATAGCGCCGTTGAGCGGATAACCGATGTTTTAAAACCAAGACTGGATAGCTATGTGAAAGAGATAAAGGATATTATGGCGGCAGCGGTAATGCTGGCTTCAGTTATAGCCGTTATAGTCGGTCTAATTATCTTTTTACCCTATTTAACAGCTTAAATTATATGAAAAACATTTTTAAAAAAATTTTGAAGTTTGTCTCTTCTCGTTTAGTTTATTTGGTCGCCGGAATTTTTTTATCGGTCGGAGCCACTTACGTTTACGCCACCTGGGACGATGCTAAGACCGGGGGTTCAGGTCAACTCAACCAGAATAATTGGAATGCTTTAGTCAATGAGATTCATAATAAATGTGGTTCTAATTGCGATGCTAAAGCTACTGCCGCTACAGCCTCTGGCAATGCTTTAACCGAGAATAATTGGAATAATCTGGTTGATTTAACAAATAATACTTTAGTTGATTGCACTGATAACAATGGCGGGAAATGTTTTATTAATCAAACTTTAAAAAGTGCCCTTGATGTTGATTTAGTGGCCGGAAATATTAAAACTGGGGCCAGTATTTTTGGTGTTAATGGGACATTAGTTCCTTCGGTGGCGCCAGTAGATTGTACCGGCTCAATAGATATTGGCGAAGGCTGCGGCGGCGGTATTTTTGTCGGTAATAATTTAGTGGTTAGCGCTGGCGTAAAAGATGCTGCGGCTTTCAGTTCCAGCCTTTGCAGCGGCACTTATAACGGTTTTTCAAACTGGAGGTTACCGACTTTAGCCGAATTAAGCACGGGTGTTTTGCATAGTAGCTATAGCCACTGGCTTAATAGTAATTATGAAGTTCTTTTACAATCAAGCCAGTATAATGGTCCATTTGAGGGTAGTATGGTTTGTAATCCGATTACCGGAGAATGTGGAACTTTGCCTTTTCAATGTGCCATGCTTCCATGCTTAGAACGCTATAGATGTGTTAGAGAAATCAGTAATTAGTTTTTGTTTATCTTAAATAAATTATGAAAATATTTTTATAAAAATTTAAAAAATATGAAAGAATATTTTAAATTAAAAAGCTGGTTGATATTGTTGGTTATGATATTTTTGGGATTTGGCTTAGCGGCCATGATTGTCAATTTTGAATTTAAAGACAATAGAGCAATTGTTAAGGCTCAAGGAGGCAATAATGTTTCCGGTTATGCTTGGAGCGAAGGGATTGGTTGGATTAGTTTTAATTGCTCTAACGACAGCTCTTGTGGCGCAATTGACTATGGAGTTAATGTCGATTCGACTACAGGCAATTTTTCCGGTTATGCTTGGAGCAACAATGTCGGCTGGGTTAGCTTTAATAGAAGTGATACGGGCAATCCACCAGCCGATCCTTATTTGGATCCAGCAGAAACAATTATAGCTAATTACGATAGCGCTACTGGTAAGGTGAATGGCTGGGCAAAAATTTTATCCTTAGGCGATGATGGCTGGATAAATTTTAATCAGCCCAATGAATCTGGATTGCCTTTGGACTTTCCGGCAACTTTACCGATCGACTTCGGTGGAATTAGTTTTGGCGTTTCTATCGCTTCCAGCACGAGCGAATTTACCGGTTGGGCTTGGAATGGGAACGATGATGGTTCTGGCATAGGCTGGATAAGCTTTAATTGTGCCGATACCGGCGCCGGCGGTTGCACGGGGCAGGATTATAAAGTAATTTCTTCTTTGAACGCTCCGCCAGAAGCGATAAATATTACCGCCCCAAATTGGACTTATGAGCAAGCCTGTGCTCTTTATGCTAGACAAGCCTTCTTGCGCTGGGAATTTAGCGATTTGGACAGTGAATCATATCAGAGCGCTTATCAAATAATTATTGATGATGACAATGATCCTACAGATCCTCTTGTTGATACAGGAAAAGTAAGCGGAGCGGCCAGTCAGTATTCAGCCGGACCAGATCAGTTAGATTATGACCAGACTTATTATTGGTGGGTTAAAGTTTGGGATAATTTAGATGTAGCCTCGGAATTAACCGCTGGAACATCTTTTACCACCTATAAACATGAATTCCCGGATCAGGATTTTTCTTGGAGTCCGACAAGTTTAAGCAAGGATGAAGAGGCAAAATTTACTAGCACCGCCGATGTTTATGGTGGTACGACCGTATCAAGCTTGTTGTGGACAGCACCCGATGCCGTTATCAGCGATTCAACTATTTCTTCTCCGACCATTACTTTTTCCTCTTCCGGCGATCATGCCGTGACTTTGAAGGTGACTGATAGCGACGGATATTATTGCAGTCTTGCCAAAACTATAAATATCAACGTAAGCTTACCTGGTTGGAAAGAAGTAAAACCGAAATAACTGAGATTTAATAGTATAAAAATAACAAAAACCCTCCTTTTGGGGGTTTTTGTTTTTGGGGAAATATGATAAAATTAGATTATAATCCATTTGTTGTATGTATTATGTTTATTTATTATTAAGTAAAATTGGCAACCAAAAATATATTGGATCGACGGTTGATTTTAGAAGACGGTTGCAAGAACACAATAATGGGAAAGAAAAATCTACCAGGCACTATATGCCTTGGATTTTAGTTTACTATGAAGCTTATAACATGGAAAAATTAGCTCGGCTTAGAGAAAAAAGATTAAAACATAATGGTAATGCGCTTAGAGAATTAAAGAAGAGAGCGGGTTTACCCAGCACCACTTTAAAAGAGTTTAAAAGTGGTGCCGGGTTTACTTTGATTGAATTGATAGTGAGTATTTCTATTATTGCCATAATGTCTAGTCTTTTTCTAACTAATTATCATTCAACTAATAAGAGATCAGAATTAATTTTGACAGCGCAAAAACTGGCGAGCGATATAAGATTAGCACAAAATTATAGCTTAGGTTCAAAAGAATACGGAGGGAGCATGCCAACCGGTGGCTGGGGTGCGCATTTTGATAAAATTTCTTTACCCAACAGCTATATAATTTTTGCTGACACTAATGGCAACATGCAATATGATAGCGGAGAGGCCGATGTTGATAAGGGCGGGCAAACGATTTCTCTACCAGCCGGGGTAAGAATTGAAGATATAAATACAGGTAGTTCTCTTGATTCTGTTGATATTACTTTTTTACCGCCAGATCCGACAACCAATATTTGGGATGGATCCAATAATTACAATTTAGCGGATATAACATTATTAGAAAATACGGGCAATACGACAAAAAAAGTTGAAGTTAATTTTTTTGGCTTGGTAGAAGAAAAAGAATAATTTTTATTATGTTAAATTTTTTTAAAAAACAAGCAGGCTTCTCAATTTTGGAAATAGTGGTGGCTATTTTTATTATTACTATGGGAATGGTCGGGGTGTTGTCTTTAATTACGCAAAATATTCAAGTGCAGTATATAAATAAAAATAACTTAATTGCTTCTCAGTTAGCGCAAGAGGGTTTGGAATTGGTGAGAAATAAAAGAGACAAAAATTGGTTAGAAGGTAATAATTGGCTTACCGGCATTACTCCCGGTAATTATATAGTGGATTATACCGGCTACATTGGCAGCGTTTCCGGCGTGGGAGAAGCGAAATTGCAAGAAAGAAATGATTTGGGGGAAGAGGGATATTATTGGTATAACGCCGAGGATCAAAATACTATTTTTAGCCGGCTTATTACCACATCTCAAACATCTTCAGAGTTGCTTAATGTTTCCTGCTTAATCCAATGGGAAGACCGGGGGCAGATTTATCAGTATGTAACTGATACGATTTTGTATAATTGGCGATAAAATATTATGTTAAAAAACATCGTAAAAAATAAAAATGGCGTAACTCTGATAGAAATAGTGGTAGCTGTTACTTTGTTTTCGGTTGTAATACTCTCCTCGACAGAAATTTTTAAGATGGTTATTGAAGGGCAGCGCAATGCTATTGCTTCTCAAAATGTTCAAGAGAGTATGAGATACGCCTTTGAAACTATGGCGAAAGAGATAAGGATGGCGACTTTAAGTAATCACGATTGCGAATATTTATTTTCTGTCCCGGTTACAGCTCAAAATAAAATTTATAATATTACATCCAATGGCGAAGACGAAGTTTTGTATTTTAAGAATAAAAATGATGTTTGTACGGCCTATTATTTGGAGAACGGAGCAATAATGGTAGCACGGGGAGGAGACACGGCTTTAACCACCCCAGCTAAAATTAAAATAAGCAATTTAAATTTTGAGGTTATCGATGATCAGATTGGCACTCCCGCCAATGTTCAGCCTATGGTTACAATGAGAATGGACATTGAGGCAA
>JBAZOD010000049.1:0-7291 GCA_041648955.1 Patescibacteria group bacterium | reverse complement strand
GATTTTATCTAGATAATTAGGTAGAATTTTTTATAAATTTTGAAAATATAAAAATATGCGATTAAATAAAAAAATGATTTTTGCTTTTATTTTTTTCTCTTGCAGTTTAATTATATTTACCCCTGATAGAGTCCAGGCCGTCAATGGTCTTGATCCTAATTTTAAGCAAGTAAAAACAGCCAACAGCCCAACGGTTTATTATTTGGACCATACACGCGGTTTTAAAAAGGCCTATGTTAATGCTGAGGCTTTTTTGTCCTATGGGAACAAATGGGGAGATATAAAAATAATTAGCCAGGCCGATCTTGATAAATGGCCGGAAGTACAATTGGCAAAAGAAAAAGACAATCCAGCTGTTTATTATTTGAAAAGCGGAAAAAAGGTTTTAATTGAATCAGCCAGAGATTTTTCTAATCTTGGTTTTAAGTGGGAGGATGTCGTTAATTTAAGCAAAACAGATTTGGAACAATATGCGTCTTCAACTTATGAAGATGTTAAATTAGCTGTTTATGAATTAATTGATTATGAATTAGTAAAAACGAAAGTCAATTCCGCTGTTTATTATATAAAAAATAAAATTAAAACACCAATTAAATCCGGCGAAGATTTTATCAAGCTTGGGTTTAAATGGGATGATATAAATGTGGTTGAAGAGGATGATTTAGATGATTTAGTTAGTGGCAATTACGAAGATGTTGGTCTGGATGTTGGCTTGGAACAATCTCAGGGGGAAGCAATTGTTTCCTTGGATCCAAACAGTCCGGAGGGCGGTAGCAATTTGCCTCTAGCGACCTCCAATAATTTGCTGGCTATTTTTGATTTAAAATCAGAAGTTGGACAAGTAAAAATCAGTAGTCTAGGTTTTAATCTAAAAGGGCTGTTTTCTGATAAAATTTTGGCTGACATTTATTTAAGCTATAATAATAAGATTGATTTAGGAATTACCCCGGCGGTAAACGGGAAAGATATAAGTTTTAATTTTAAAGACAATCCCGTTATTATCAATCCAGGAGAAACAAAAAAAATTTATTTTTGGGCTGATTTAAATGATTGCCCGGCTTGCTCAAATTATAGTTTGCAAGTCTCTATGGACCAGGCTTCTAATATAGTTTCTGACAGTAAGATTAGCGGTAATTTTCCAGTAACCGGCGGTTCTTTCAAACTAGTAAACGCCATAGATGTTTTAGGTCAAGCCAAAATTGAAGAGCTTACAGTCGGCGAAGCTAGCCGGCAAGCAATTATCGGGGAATCAGAACAGGTTTTGGGTAAATTTAAAATTAGTGAAATTTCCGGAAATGAAGATATTTTAATTAAAAATTTGACAGTTAAAATGCAGGGGACGGCGCTACCCAGCAGTTTGTTTAGTTTGACTTTAAAAAATGAAAAGAAAAAAATTGTTGCTCAGGCTAATTCAATTGATGAAGACAGGCAAGTTTTATTTGAACTTAATAATTACAAAATAGCAAAAAAATCCGGAGAAATTTTTACATTATCCGCTAGTCTTAGCGACGGCGACGGGCGTAGTTTGGATCCTAAATTGGTAAAGGCTAATATTGTCGGGGCATCAAATAATTTTGGCCTCAAAGTAAGCCATTCGAGTTTAGAGGAAAATGTGGGTATTGTCAGAAAAAATTTGGGAGTAATTTCGAATAAGTTAGTTGCTAATAAAAAGGTTTTTACGGAAAAAACAGGCAGTATTATAGGTATATTTGAAATAAGAAATGGAAATCAAGAGATTTATATAGATAATTTGGATTTAAGTTTAGTAAAAAGTTCCGGCGCAGTTAATTTGAACAAGGAAGTTTATGCGGTCGATTATAATACTGGTAAAGTTATAGGCCAAGTAAGCGGCCAGGCTTTAAGTGCCGGCAAAGTAACCATGGATCTCGCCGACAAAATTTTAAAACCAAAAAATAATTTGATTCTGGCTTTTGTGACTATGATGCCGACTGAATCGCAAGATGGTCAGACTTATCAGCTTGTTCTTAATAAAGTAAATCACAGAACCGCAGATAATATTTTTTTGAGTAATGGAATTGACATAAAAGGAGAAATTTTTAAAGTTGCCTTGTCTAGAATCTCAATTTATCCCAATAATGATTATTTGGGAAAAATTTATTCAAAAGGACAAACAAAAATAGTCGTCGCTAGTTTTTATCTTGAGTCTTCCGCTGGGGATGATATAGAAATAACCGGTTTGTCTATAGACAAAGGCAGCGCTGGCAGTAGCTTGGTTTATGACAACGGCTTTGCTAATATGAAAGTTTATATCGGCAGCAAAAGCATTGCTACCGTAGCTCAACCCGATAAAAGCGCTTTTAGTTTTGAAGGATTTTCTTACAAATTAAGAGCTGGAAAGAGAATTGAAGTGAAAGTTTATGTTGACACGATTAAAGATTTAAAGATAGATAAAACAAATTTACAAATTACCGGGCTAGTGGCGCGCGGCTATAGCTTAGGAATGAACTCGGAAGTTTCCGGCCTGAATACTGCCAGCCAAGTTATTTCTTTCGCTGAAGTCAAAGCACAGATTGCGGCCGTAACAGCAGGCGGAGTAAAAAAAGATAAAAAAGACAATAACGCTGCTAGCTTTAAAATAACCAATAACGGTGGAGAAGCTTTAAAATTGGATTATTTGACTATAAATTCTTCAGCTAATCTGTTTTCTAACGGCGGAGGATACAGTAATCTGAGAATCGTGGAAGCTTCTAATGGAAAAACTATTAGCAGTAAAATTTCCAAACCAGTAGCTGGCAGCAATAAAATAAAACTAAATTCTTATGTTTTGGAACCGGCTCGGGAATTAATTATCAATATTTATATTGATGCTGGTGCTGCTGTTTCTGTCGGCAGCTCCGAAGTTTATTTGAGTAATCTTGAAGCTTCCGGCAAAACTTCAAAAGTGAAAGCAGTGGTGAGCGGTTTACCAACAGCTGAAATGACCGTGACAGTAACTGAAGATTAAATTTTTATTTTTAGATTACAAAAACGCGGAAGAATTTTATTTCTTCCGCGTTTTTTCTTGCTCAAAATTTGATACTCAGCTAAAATATAAGTAAATAAATATCCCGTACAGAGAAATTTTAATCGAAAAATAAGGAGAGAAAAATGTGCGCGTTTTTTTTGAGCACAATCCTGGGTTTATCTGTGTGGGCGTTCCTTGGCATTATCATTAGCCCCTGTCTTGGCTTCGTCTTTGGGACCGTTATTTTTGTATCAACGGTGGCATTCCCAGTGAGCAAAGACAGTATCAGCTTAGTCTTGGGGGCGATAACAGGAATGGCTGCCTGTTTGTTCTTTTTTTTATCTTCTCTAGGATTTATAGTTAGCGTTCTATCGGGAATCGTGGCCGGAGTAATTACGGCCATCTTTGTCAGATTTCATATATAAGGCTGAGTTAAAAACAAAAACCCGGCCTTTTTCTTGCTCAAAAACGAATATTTAGCTAAACTAAAGGTATATGGATAAGATATTTTTATACAACTCATTAAGCAGAAAAAAAGAAGAGTTTAAGCCCATAAAAAAAGGCAAAGTCGGGCTTTATACTTGCGGACCGACTGTTTATAATTTTGCTCACATTGGGAATTTACGTTCCTATCTTTTTGAAGATGCCCTTAAAAGAGTTTTAGAGTACAATGGCTATAAAGTAAGGCATGTGATGAATATTACTGACGTCGGGCATTTAACGGGCGATCGCGATATGGGAGAAGATAAATTGGAAAAAGGAGCAAAAAGAGAGGGAAAAACTGCTTGGGAAATAGCGGAATTTTATACCCAGGCTTTCAAAGAAGATTTAAAAAAGCTAAATATAGAAGAACCTGATATTTGGTGCAAAGCGACTGATTATATAAAAGAGCAAATAGATCTAGTAAAACAATTAGAAAAAAAAGGATATACTTATAAAACTAGCGACGGTATTTATTTTGACACTTCTAAGTTTAAAGATTACACTAAGCTTTCTCACCAAAATTTAAAATCTTTGCAAGAAGGAGCGAGAGTAGAAAAAAATCCGGAAAAGAAAAATCCGACCGATTTTGCTTTATGGAAATTTAGCCCTGAAGGTGAAAAAAGGCAAATGGAATGGAAGAGCCCCTGGGGAGTCGGTTTTCCCGGCTGGCATATTGAATGTTCGGCTATGAGTATGGCGCTTTTAAAAAATCAGCTTGATATACATTGTGGCGGAGTTGACCACATAAACGTTCATCATACGAACGAGATTGCTCAGTCAGAGGCTGCGACCGGCAAGAAATTTTTTAATTACTGGCTGCACAATGATTTTCTGAATATTGCTGGCGGGAAAAAAATGGCTAAGAGCGAAGATAATTTTTTAACTTTGGAAAATGCTTTGGAAAAAATAGATATAGATCCGTTGGTTTATCGTTTTGCTACTTTGCAAACGCATTATCGGAAATCGATGGAATATAGCGAGACGGCTATCCAAAACGCAGAAAACGGATTAGGGCACCTTCACAATCAAATTAGAGAGTTAGAAGGCGAGAAAGGCAAAGTCAGTATTCAATTTAAAAATAAATTTTTAGAAGCCGTGAACGATGATTTAAATATGCCTAAAGCCCTAGCTATTGTCCAGAAGCTTTTAAAATCAAAACTAAAGCCAGGGGATAAATTGGCAACAGTCTTGGATTTTGACAAGGTTTTGGGATTAAACCTGAAAGAATCAACCAGGGAAATAACTCTTGCAGGGATTGCGGAAATTAGAAAAGAAAGAGAGATGGCTAGAAAAAACAAAGATTTCAAAAAATCAGATGAATTGCGAGATGAAATAGAAAAACTCGGCTATAGAGTTGAAGATACCAGCGAAGGAATGAAAATTTTTAAAAAATAATTTTGCATAAGAAGATAAACGCGTCTTTCTTGATGCGTTTATTTTTTTGGATATAATGAACAAGAATTTTTATCAAAAATTAAAAAAACCAATCTACGCTTTGGCGCCCTTGGCCGGCATCACAGATTCGGCTTTTCGGCAGATTTGCAAAGAAGATGGCGCGGATATTGTTTATTCGGAGATGGCGAGCGCCACAGCGCTTTTTTATAACCAAGAAAAAACTTTGGAATTGTTAAAGTTTGACAAGAAAGAAAGGCCCTACGTAGTCCAGCTATTTGGCAGCAACCCTGAACATTTTGCCCAAGCGGTAAAAATCGTGGAAAAAAAGATTAAACCGGACGGAATAGATATAAATTTTGGCTGTCCGGTCCAAAAAGTTATCAAGCAAAAAGCAGGCGCAGAATTGTTTAAAGATTTAAAATTATCGCGGGCGGTAATAGAAAGCGTTATAAAAAACACCAGTTTGCCGGTTTCTATAAAAACAAGAGCGGGCGTGGGAAATGTAGACATTCTTAAATTTTTAAAATACATGAAGGGCTTGGATATTAAAGCAATAATGATCCATGGCCGAACTTTTTCTCAGGGATTTTCCGGGCCGGTTGATTTTGAAATTATAAAGAAGACAAGAAAATATTTTTCCGGAATTATTATCGCCAACGGCGGCGTGATTGACAAAAAAAGCGCAGACGAATTATTAATTAAATCCAAGGCAGACGGAATCGGGGTCGGTCAGGGAGCGCTGGGCAGGCCTTGGATTTTCAGCAATTTGAAAGATGGAAATGAGAAAATAAAAACAAAAAAAGAGATATTCAGAATAGCTTTAAACCATGCTAAACTGATGAAGAAATTAAAAGGCAAACAGGGGATAGTGGAGATGAGAAAACATTTATGCTGGTATGTGCAGGGTTTGCCGGACGCCAGAAAATTAAGAGAAAAATTAGTAAAAGTAGAAAATTTAAAAGAAATAAAAAATATTTTATCAAAATAAAAATGCCTCGATGAATTGGGGCATTTTTTATATTTAACTTTTATTTATTTTATAGCCATTTCTTCCTTTCAAAGAATATCAGCATTCCCATGCTTCCCATAAGCATTATGCCGATAATCATCCAAAAGCCATTTTCCGCGTTCATGAACGGCATCCCGTTCACGGTGTTCATCCCGAAGATAGCGGCTAATAATGTCAAAGGGAAAACGATCACGGAAAATATAGTTAAGGTTTTCATTATGTTGCTAATGCGATAGCTAAGCAGAGATTCATTGGTGGCGTAAAGAGCTTCGACCATTTCTTTCTGGCTCTCTAAAAATTCCCAGATTTTTTTCGAATGCTCAACCAGACGATAATAATGTTTTTTTATTTCTTTTTCCGGCACTAAGCTGCTTTTCATTTCTGTTAATTTTTTCAAGATATTTTTGTGGCTCTGAAGAATTTTTCTCAGATTGATTATATTTCTTTTCAAAGAAAGTATTTGCGCCACCGCTTCTTTTTGATTTTGAGCAAAAATTGATTTTTCTGCTTTTTCAATCGCAACGCTATTTTGATCAAGGAGAGGGTAGCAGGAAAGCATCAATCTTTCTAAAAGTTCATAAAGCAAAATAGCGGAAGATTCAAATTTGTAAGTTAAAAGTGAATTTTCATCTTTTTTGCAGGTATTGAAGAAATCATAAATAGAATTAAGGTGACCGTTGTGTAAAGTGACAAGGAAGCCATGTCCAATAAAAAAATCAACTTCCTCAGCTACAACACTGCCCTCTGATAAAACTGGGAAATGAAGAATAAGAAATAAATAATCTCCTTCCTGATTTATAATCGGCCTTTGGGCGATTGATTTTCCGGAAGACGCCTGTAAATTTTTTAAATCAAATTTATATTTTTTACGGAGATATTCTATTTCTTTTTTTCCGGCATTATTAATATTAACCCAAGTAAGCTTCTCTTTTTGAGTCTTGGGATTATCGATAACTACTGTTTCTATATTTCCTGAAATTTTTTTATAGTTGGACATATTTTTTAAAAAAGTGGATAAAAATATTATTTACATTATACCATACATTTGTTTTGTTAGAAATAGCGCTTTGGCTATAGATTTTTGGGGGAGCTAATATTTTGAGAAATAAAAAGTTTTGTGCTATAATATAAACAGTTTTTACAATTAGAAGATTGTAAAATTTATAATATTTAAAAAATAAGAAAAAAAATATGATGAGTAGACTGATTAATTTTATAAAATATAATAACGCTGCGGTTTTGATCGTTGCGCTTGTTTTTATAATTGGCGCCAGCGCCTTGGCTTCAGAGCCAGGAAGAGAAGCAATCGGCTCTAAAACAACCAGCATAGAAGGGGTGGACAATACTTTGCTTTTAGCTGTTGATTTGGATAAATTTGATATGGATTTTAAAGTAGAGAGGATAGAAGAAGACAATGAAATGTATTATGTTACCTATAC
>JBAZOD010000048.1:0-7520 GCA_041648955.1 Patescibacteria group bacterium | reverse complement strand
CTTTTGGAATCGCCCTTTTTATTTCCATCCCTTATTTCTATTTTTTAATAAGGGGAATGAGTTTGCCGTATTATGCAGAGACGGTGCGGAGGATAGGCATGATAGATACGCATTTTCCTTCTGGCCGGAAAATTATAATGTGGGGAGTTATTATGTTGGCTTTATTGCTCATCTCTTATAAAAATAAGATTTTAAAAATTGGCTCTAGACCGATATTGCTTCTTTCCGGAATTTTAGCATCCATGATTTCCGTTAATCAGCATGTGATAACCGGAAAAAATCTCCAATTTTCCAGCCATTATTGGATGCTTTCCGCTTTTTGTTTTATTTTTGCCCTCACTTATCTCCTAACCTTGTGGTTGCCGAAAATAAAATACCGTTATGTGAAAATTGGGATTTTAATTTTGCTAGCTGTTTATGTGTTTTATCGCCCGTGTACTTATATGAAAATGGCAATAGCCGGAGAATTAGTGTCTTATAGGCAAACAGAAATAGATAATCAGAGATATGCCACAATACTTTCTTGGTTAAATAAAAACACCTCCCCCGATGAAGTGGTGTTTGCTAATAATAAGATAAGCAGTTTAGTTCCTTCTTACACAGGTAATAATGTTTTTTATTTTGGAATGGCTGGATTATTTTTAATGCCCGATCTAGAGTTCCAAAAAAGATTTATACTTAATCATTATTGGAATGAAATAGATGAAACCTTCGCTATAGATAATAAATTTGGAATTTGGGGGGCTTATTACCAAACTAAATATGATCATGAACAGACAAAAAATAGGATAAGAAAATTGTTTTTTCTTCCGAATCAAGAATATATAAAAATTCCACAAGAAAAAATAGATAGCTTCTTAAAATTATCCGAAGAAGTGAAAGCTAAAGATTTTGAAGAACAGATAAAAAAATATAGAGTAGATTATTTCGTTTGGGATAAAGAGAATGATTCAAATTGGTTAGTAGAGAATTTGGAGTTTTTAGAACCAATTTATGAAGTTAATAATATGGCGGTGTATAAAATAAAATAATTATGAGGTTATTAATTTTGACTCAAAAAGTAGATGCCAATGATGACGTGCTTGGTTTTATGCACGGTTGGATTGCCGAATTTGCTAAAAATTACGAGTTGGTTACAGCGATTTGTCTGGAGAAGGGCGAAGCTAATTTGCCAGATAATGTGAAAGTTTTAAGTCTGGGCAAAGAAGCTGGTTGCTCAAAAATTAAATATATTTATAATTTTTATCGTTACATCTGGTCAGAGCGAAAAAACTATGACAAAATCTTTGTCCATATGAACCAAGAATATATTTTATTGGGAGGAATATTTTGGAAATTTTGGCGGAAGCGAATCGGCCTTTGGTACGCTCACGGTTCCATACCCTTCAGTTTAAGAATCGCGGAAAAAATGTCGGATATTATTTTCACTTCTACCCAGAGTGGTTTTAGGCTAAAAAGTGGCAAAAAAAGAGTTGTCGGCCAGGGCATAGACATAAGTAAATTTAAACCTAGTTTAAAACATCATAATAATGATTTTTTTAACATTGTCACGGTAGGCAGAATTTCTCCGGTGAAAGATTATGAAACTTTAATTAGGGCCATAGAAATTTTAGCTAAGGAAAATTTGAAAATAAAGGCTAATATAATAGGGGGAGCTGGTAGAAAAAGCCAAGAAGAATATTTAGAAAGCTTAAAGAGGATGGTAAGCAGAAAAGGGTTGTCAGGTATTATAAAATTTTTGGGTTCCATACCCAATAAAGATATTGTTGATTATTTGCAATTTTCCGATCTATTTGCCAATATGAGTTATACTGGCAGCCTTGATAAAGCTATATTAGAGGCAATGGCTTGCGGTTTGCCGATTTTAACATGCAACGAGGCGCTGGAAGAGGTTTTGGCAAATTATAGGGAAACGTTGATGTATAAAAAGTCCGCCCATCAGGAATTATCTGAAAAAATACGCTTTTTAATCAAAATGCCAAAGGAAAAGAGAAGAAACACGGGTGATGATTTGCGTTCCATTGTTGTGAATAATCATAGTCTTAAGGGGTTAATAAAAAAAATTTCTGATTTATTATAAAAAATATGAAAAGAACAATGTCTCTTCTAAGAAAATGCGAGTACGAAGAAATTTCCAAATTGAAAATTGATGGGACGATTTTAGATTTGGGCGGAGATAAGCGTTCCGGCTATCACGAACTCATAAGAGGGGAACATAAAATAGAAGTTGTTAATCTTAATAGGGAATGTGGTCCAGATTACGAATTTGATCTTGAAGAAATTTTTCCTTTAAAAAACGAATCCTATGACTGCGTTTTGTGTCTGAACGTTTTAGAGCATGTTTTTAATTTTCAAAATATCGTTAATGAGAGTTTCAGGATATTGAAACCGGGAGGAAGATTGATAGGTGCGGTGCCGTTTTTATTTAATGTTCACGGTTCGCCCAATGATTATTTTCGATATACAAAATCGGCGCTTGTTAGGGTGACAACTGACGCCGGTTTTAAAGATATTGAAATAAAAGAACTTGGTTTTGGATTATTTAGCGTTATTTACCAATTAAAGTTTGGTTTGTATCGTCCGAATTTTATTAAATATGTAGCCATGAATTTAGGGGTTTTTTTAGACAAGATAATATTGCATAAATTTTTGAAAATTATTAGGCCTAACCATCATCTGACCCAAGAATATCTTCCTCTTGGTTATTTTTTCGAAGTCAAAAAATAAAATATGAAACTTTTATATATAGTGAACGCTAAAATTCCGACAGACAAAGCTAATGGTTATCAGATTTTTAAGATGTGTGAAGAATTTTCAGGTCTAGGAGCCAGAGTTGAGCTTTTGCTTCCGACTAGAGAAAGTAAATTTAACGAAGATCCCTTTGAATTTTATGGAGCTAAAAGAAGTTTTAAAGTTAGAAAAATTAAAAGTTTTGATTTTGTTAAATATCATAAATATTTAGGAAAATTTGGTTTCTGGCTTCAGAGCCTTTTTTATTTTTTTCATTTGATTTTTGAAAAAGTTGATAAAAATACTGTTATTTATTCTAGAAATCCTGAGATTATTTGGCTTTTTAATTTAAGAGGTTGCAGAACTATTTTTGAAATTCATAGATGGGCAGAAAGTAAAAAAAGTCTATTTAAATTTTTTATAAAAAAAGCAGAAAAAGTTATTGTGGTTACAAGGGAGTTGAAAAAGAAAGCCTTAGAAGCTGGTTTTTCTGACGGTCAAATATTTGCGTCCCCCGATGGAGTTGATCTAAAAATTTTTGATTTAAACATCTCAAAAATAGAGGCTAGACAAAAATTAAGTTTATCAGAAGATAAAATTATTTTAGGCTATACTGGCCGTTTTGAAACTATGGGAGAAAAGAAGGGGGTGGAAGAGATATTGGAAGCAGTTAAAATACTTTTAGATGACTATCCAGATATTTTTTTTCTAGCTGTCGGCGGTTCCGGCTCCGAGATAGAGAACTCTCGGAATTTTTCCGATAGACTTGGGCTGAAAAAAAATGTTTTATTTTTAGAAAAAATCGATAGATCTCGCTTGGCGATTTGCCAAAAAGCTTGCGATTTACTCTTGATGCCTTTCCCTTTTACTCAGCATTTTGCCTACTACATGTCTCCTCTCAAGATGTTTGAGTATATGGCCAGTCAAAGACCGATTGTGGCCACAGATCTTCCTTCTGTCAGGGAAGTTTTGAATGAGGAGAATGCTTTATTGATAAAAGTTAACGCGCCGGAAGTTTTAGCTGAGGGCATAAAAAAAATTATAGAAAATAAAAAATTAGCAGAAACAATTTCCCAGAAAGCTTTTTTGGATGTTAGAAACTATACCTGGGAAAAAAGGGCGGAAAACATAATAAAATTTATAAATGATAAAATATAAAAATTATGAGATTAATATATTGTACTTCAATAGCTTTCTCTAATAAATTGGCAAATTTGGTCCAAGTTCATTCTATGGCCAAAGAATTTCAAAGACAGTTAGGAGAAGATTTTTATTTAGGTGTTAATTATAAAAATACAGATGATAAAAGTATAAATATCATTTGTTTTAATTCTAGAAAGAGTTATATTTTAGCCTGGAAATATCTGAAGTTTATAAAAAGAGAAAAGATTGAATACATTTATTGCCGGGAATCAATATTGCTCCTTTGTATAATAGTTTTTAATAAATTATTTTTTCGCCAAAAAATAAAAGTCGCCTACGAAATTCACGCTCTGCCTCTGGGCGGTTGGCATAGCCTGATCGCAGAAAATTTTTTGTCAAAGGCAGTCAAAAATTTTATATTTGTAACCGAGAATCTTCGGAACTCTTATATAAAGAAATTTCGTTGTGCTTCTAAAAATATGTTAGTTTTTCCGGACGCAGTTGATTTGAGCATTTTTAATATAGGGATGGATAAAGAAACGGCGAGGAAGGAACTAAATTTGCCTCAAAACAAGAGGATTATTCTTTATACCGGGCGGTTTAAAACCATGGATATGGACAAGGGAATTATTGATATATTGAAAGCTTTGAAAATTTTAGATAATGATATTATTTTTTTGGCTATAGGGGGAAGCAAAAAGGATATTATTGAATATGAGGGCAAGGCTAAAGAAGAAAATGTTTTTGACAGAGTGAAATTTTTTGGAAATGTTAACCAGAAAACTTTAGCTATTTATCAAAAAGCCTCCGATCTGCTTTTGATGCCATTCCCTTTTACCCAACATTTTGCTTATTATATGTCTCCTCTTAAAATGTTTGAATATATGGCTAGCCAAAGGCCGATTATTGCCTCTGATTTGCCTTCAGTAAGGGAAATATTAAATGAAAATAATTCTCTTCTAGCAAAACCAGGGGATTCGAAAGATTTGGCCAGAGGGATAGAAGAAATTCTAAATAATAAAGAACTATCAGATAAAATTTCCAAACAAGCTTTTTTCGATGTCAAGCAGTATACCTGGGAGAGGAGGGTTAAAAAAATATTAGATTTCATAAAATAAAGATTAACAAAAAAAGAGCGAAATTACGTTCTTTTTTTGTATTCCTTGACACCTATTGACACTTTTTGACACCCGTTATAAGATATTAGTATAATAAATAAAGTAATAAATATGACTGAAGAAATAAAAGAAAATGGAGTATATACCACCCTGGAAACACAAAAACTTTTAAAAATTAGTGAAAGTACTATAAAGAGGATGTTAAAAAAAGAGCTGATAAAAGCCAATAAAGTTGGTGGCCAGTATCGTATATTGGGCAAGGAGATATTGCGTTTGGTATCTCCTGAAGTTGAACGGAAAGCCATAAAATCTTATCTGGGTTTAAAGCAGAGAGTGGTAAGTAAGATAAACAAGTGGTAAAAATATGAAAAATTTAAAAGAAAATAGATTGATAACTGTTTTCAGATTGTCAAAACAAGCCTTTGGGGAATATAAGGTTCAAATATTTGTTTTGGCAGTATTAAGTTTTTTTAGTGGGATATTAGGAGGGGTTGGGGTTAATGCCCTTGTCCCTCTTTTTTCTTTTGTTTCCGGTCAGGGTAAAGGAGATGACTTTGTTTCCCTGACAATAGAAAAGATTTTTCTTTTTTTAGGAGTTGATTTTAGGATAAAATATCTCTTAGTTTTTGTTTGTTTGCTTTTTATCCTGCAGGCTGTTGTTATGGTTATTTTTTCCTACGTCTCGGCTAAAATAACTTTAGGATATGAAGAGAAAACTAAAAGTAAACTTTTTTCAAGTATTTTAAAATCAAATTGGAGCTATCTTTTGAAAGAGAAACTTGGCCATTTGGAGACGGTTTTAGTTGTAAATGTCAGAAATAGTTCGGGATTGCTGGGGCATATAAGTGGAACAATTATGGTACTCTTTACAATGACTATTTATATTTTAATCGCTATAAATATTTCCGTTTATATAACTTTATCTACTTTAATTTTAGGATTGTTATTTTTTCTCATCGTAAAGCCGTTTATATATAAGGCGAGAATGTTGTCGTATGAGGTTGATAAGATAAATAAGGATGTTTCTCATCATATTAATGAAAATATTTTAGGAATGAAGACGGTTAAATCCATGTTTGTTCAAGATCAGGTTGGTAGTATTGGGAAAAATTATTTTGTAAGATTAAGAGATTTGGGCATTAAATTTACTTTAATAAGCGCTAGTACAAGTATCTTTGTTCAACCGGCGAGTTTAATTTTTATTTGTATAGTTTTTGTCTTTTCCTATAGATCCCCCAGTTTTAATTTAGCGGCTTTGATAGCAGTTGTATATCTAATAAAACAGATTTTTTCTTATTTTGAACAATTACAAAAGAGAATATTGAATATGAGCAGTTTAGTTCCGTTTTTAAAAAAAGTTTTAGAATATAAACAATTAGCTGATAAACACAAAGAAGAAGACTTCGGCCAATTGTCGTTTAATTTTGAAAATGTTTTGGAATTTAAAAATATAAGTTTTTTTTATGAAGCCGGAACTAATATTTTGAATGATTTGTGTTTTTCAATTAAGAAAGGCGAGATGATTGGTTTGATAGGCCATTCTGGCGCCGGTAAGACGACAATTATTGATTTATTATTGAGATTATTTCAGCCTGGCGGTGGGGAAATTTCCGTAGACGGCGTTAATATAGAGAGTATAAGGATGAGAGAATGGAGAAATAATGTAGGATATATTTCCCAAGATATGTTTTTGAAAAATGGCACTATAATGGAAAATATTAAATTTTATAATGAAGATGTTACTGATCAGGGTATGGAAGAAGCGGCGAAGATGGCTAATATTTATGATTTTATTCAAACCTTGCCGAACAAATTTTCAACTCTTATAGGGGAAAGAGGAGTTTTATTATCTGCTGGACAGAGGCAGAGAATTGTTATAGCCAGAGTTTTGGCAAGGAAACCGAAAATTCTTATTATGGATGAGGCCACCAGTGCGCTAGACAACGAATCAGAATTAAAAATACAAAAGATCATCGAAGATTTAAAGGGAAAAATTACAGTTTTGGTAGTTGCTCATAGGTTGTCTACAATAGTTAATTCTGATAGATTATTAGTAATAGATAAGGGAAAAATTATAGAGGAAGGAAGACCGGAAGAATTGCTAAAAGATAAAGAAACCTATTTTTATAAAGTTTATAATATTAGAAAATAAAAAAATATGATAAATTTAGACAACAAAACGGTCTTGATAACAGGAGGGACAGGCTCTTTCGGAAAAAATTTTGCTAAATATTTATTAGAGAATTTTAATCTAAAGAAACTGATTATCTTCAGCCGAGATGAATTGAAACAATTTAATATGCAAAGGGAATTAAACGATGAAAGATTAAGATTTTTCATCGGCGATGTTCGAGATTTGCAAAGACTGGAAAGAGCCTTCGACGGCGTTGACGTTGTAATCCATGCTGCCGCTTTAAAGCAAGTTCCGCTTTTGGAATATAACCCTTTCGAAGCAGTGAAGACTAATATTCTGGGCAGTCAAAATGTAGTAGATGCAGCGATTGACAGGGGGGTGGAAAAAGTTTTATT
>JBAZOD010000047.1:0-7643 GCA_041648955.1 Patescibacteria group bacterium | reverse complement strand
TATGATCACAATGAATGAAATAAATTTAGAAAATACTAAAGCGCAGATGCGTCGAGGTATTTTGGAATTTTGTATTCTGTTGATAATTTCCAAGGGGAATGTTTATACCAATGACATTTTGACGGAGTTAAAAACGGCGGATTTAATTGTGGTAGAAGGAACAATCTATCCGCTCTTGACCCGCTTGAAAAATTCTGGAATATTAGATTACTCCTGGCGGGAATCAAAATCTGGACCGCCGCGCAAATATTATTCTTTGACCGGCAAAGGCAAAAAAACTTTAGAAGAGCTATCTGAAACTTGGCAGGATCTTAATAAATCAATCAGTGCGCTTATTAAAAAATTTAAATAAATATATGGAAAAAACAATTTCAATAACTCTGAATGGTCTGATATTCAATATTGAAGAAGAGGCCTACAAAAAATTGGACAGTTATCTTGAATCTATCCGCGGCCACTATGGTCAGGATGAGAGCAAAGAGATACTTTCTGATATAGAATCAAGCATCGCGGAAAAATTTTCTGCCAAAAATCGCAATGGGAAAAAGGTTATTACGGAAGCGGATGTTGAAGACATGATTAAAGTCATGGGAACGGTAGAAGAATTTGATGGTGAAGAAAAAATATCTTCCTCAACTTCTGAAGAGAAAAAAGAAGAAGGAACGGCTTTCAGATTGGGAAAAAATTTGTATAGAAATCCGGATGACGTGGTTATTGCCGGCGTTTGTTCGGGCATCGCTTCTTATTTTGGGGTTGATCCAGTTTTTATTCGTATTTTGTTTATAATTTTGGTTTTTGTGAATGGTATCGGACTCTTAGCCTATATTATTTGTTGGATAGTAATGCCTGAAGCTAAAACTAATTCACAGAAATTAGAAATGCAGGGTGAGCCGGTTAATATAAAAAAACTTGAAGAAACTATAAGGGAAAAGACTCAGGCTGCCAAGGAAGAGGGCCGGGTAGTTTTAGGCAGGATCACAAGTAATAAGAGCTTATTTCGCCGGATAATTAATTTTCCAGTTCAGATTTTGCGGGCAATAATGCAATTTTTAATAAAAATTTTGCGTTTAGCTGGACCGGTTGTAAGAATTTTTTTCGGGGTGATAGTAATTATTGCTTCAATTGCTTCTTTTTTATGTATGACGGTCGCTTCTGGAATTTTACTTTTTAATATTAATTCGCCCTATATTGTTTCGGATTTGCCGCTTGATATTTTAGTTAATTCCGCAATGTATTATGTGGGCGTAATCGCTATTTATTTTTTTATTATTATTCCTCTACTTTTCTTTTTTATTTTGGGTTTGAGTTTGAGCCGGGGAAAAAATTCTTTTCGAGCAATGGCAAGCGGTCTTTTG
This sequence comes from Patescibacteria group bacterium, assembly GCA_041648955.1. GTDB lineage: Bacteria > Patescibacteriota > Patescibacteriia > Patescibacteriales > JAQTRU01 > JBAZOD01. Next base: position 6,288 of record JBAZOD010000047.1, on the reverse strand, counting down.
GTTGGAATTTGGATTTTGGCCGTAGCGGCTGGAGTCGTGGTCGCCGGAGATTTGACTCCTAAAATTATCAGCCGGATGGATGAGCAGGCGGTTTTTGAAAACACTACTCGTTCGTATGATTATAAAGATTTTACCAAGTTGTATGTTGGAGCGAATATGGATATCAAAGTAAAACCAGGCGATGAATTTAAAATAGTCATGACAGGACGCGAAAAAGATCTGGATCGGCTAAATTTTGATATTAAAGAAGGTCAATTACAGGTTATCCAGAAAACCGCCAAGGAGGCGGGTAAATTATGCCTTTTCTGCTTTAACAAAAAAATTCAGGCTGAAATTACAGTTCCGAAATTAGAATCTTTTGTTTCTTTTCAAACGGTCAATGCTGAGCTTGATAGTTTTTCTGAATTGAAAAAAATAAGCGTAGGAGAAAGTTCTCGCGTAAAAGCTAATACTAACGGAGGAGATCTGGAAATTTATGTGGCTGGCGTTGGCAGTAATTTAGAGCTTATCGGTTCGCCGGAAAATATAGATGCTACTTTAGAGGGTTTTGGACGGCTGGTTGCAAATGAACTTAAAGCACGACAAATAAAAATTGACCAAAGTTTGATTTCTCGCGTTTATTTGAAAGGTGAGACAGCGGGATTGACGGTAGAAATGGCCAATTCAGCCAACCTTTATGCTAAAGATTTAAAAGCCGAAACTGTCAAGATAAAGGTTTTAGATCAGGCAGAAGCTCAAATTTACGCTACTGAGATTTTAGAAGCGATTGCCCAGGAGCAGGGAAGTATTTATTATAAAGGGAGTCCGAAAATGACTGTTAAAGAAAGTTCAAATGGAAAAGTGGAAGAGCTTGATGATTTTGATTTTGAAACCGTAAGTGATGAGAATGGTGATTTAAAAATAATATTCAAGAACGATACTTATTCTCCGGTCATGTCCTCCATCCGTGGGATTGAGCTTGAACCGTCAAGCGGGCTGGGAAGTGAAATTAAATATGATTGGAGTACTAATTTCGGTTATTTGATTGATAATTGGGATAAACCGCTTTATGTCAGTAATTTAACAAATACTGGCGATAAGGTTTATTGGACATTTTTAGGAGATGAGAATTCGGTCGAATCAACTGAGCCGGTTTTTATCTATTTGAAAGCTAAGGATGAAAATGGAGATATAATTTCACAGTCAAAGCTGGAATTAGGCTGGCGGGGACAAAATATGATCGGGGTTGTAAAATAAATTAAAGATTAAAAAATTCAAAATAAAAAAACGCTTTTCTTAGGGGTGTTTTTTTATGTTCAAAATGCTATAATGGAAATAAGTATATTAATTTTATTAATTTTTAAATAAAATTTATGAAATTTCCAGATGATTTTAACTTAAAACCGGTAAATATTTTAAAGATTGCCGGTTTGGCTTTAATTGCAATTATCGTTATTGCCTTAGCTTTTCGTCTTATTGGCCCATCGTTTAGTTCATTTTTTCCAAAAGACAACGTGAACAAGCTTGCTCTTCAGGGCGTTCCAGCTTTTGATGCGGATTATAGCTCGGTGGAAAATATGGCCTATAGTAAAAGTGAAGGCGGAATGGGTTTATCTATTCGCAATGCAATATCACCTTCCGCTGCTCCCGATAATAACAACACAATAACTGGTGATAATGCCGAAGAGTTTGAAGTAACTCAATATAGCGCTAATATTGAAACTCGCCATCTAGAAGAAATTTGCGGTAAAGTAGCAAATTTAAAATCACGTGAAGACGTTATTTTTGTAAACGCCGATAACTACGAAAAAAGCTGTAATTACAGCTTCAAAGTTAAACATGATAGCGTAGCTGAAATTTTAGCCGTCATTGAAGAATTGGGCCCGAAAGAATTAAATGAGAATGTTTATACTATCAAGAGTTTAGTAGATGATTATACGGGCGAAATGGAGATATTAGAAAAGAAAATGAGTTCAATCGAAAAAACTTTGGCTGATGCCGTTAAAGCTTATGATGATGTTACCGGGCTTGCTACCAAAACCCAGGATGTGGAGAGTTTGGCAAAAATTATTGATAGTAAAATTAATATTATTGAGAGGTTAACCCAGGAGCGGATTAATATCAACGCACAGTTAGAGAGATTGGAGCGTAGCAAAGCCGAGCAACTTGATCAATTGGATTATACCTATTTTAATGTTTATGTTTTGGAAAATAAGTTTATTGACGGCCAGAATTTGAAAGATTCTTGGAAACTAGCGGTTAAGTCGTTCGTGCGCGATATAAATCAAGTTGTCCAAGATATAACTATAAATTTGGTCGTATGGCTATTTTTAGCCTTACAGTATATTATTTATCTCTTTGTTATTTTGATTATTGCAAAATATTGTTGGCAGTTCGCTAAAAAAATTTGGAAAAAATAGCCGTAATAAGTAAGGATTGGGATTTCCATGAAAAGAAATAATTTGATTTTATTTTAATAATAGGTTGAAAATTTAGCATATTTTTATTTTTTATAGCAACATATTCGTAGAATAGCTTAAATTTTATTTTATGAACGAAGAGCTGCCTAATTCCGGTCCAATTTGGGAAAAAAAATTCAGCCAAGATTGGGGCGCGGGAAAACCACCCGAGCCACGCTTGCTTGAATTTATTGAAAAATATAAAGACGAAATTGGGCCAAAAATTTTAGATATCGGCTCGGGTGAAGGCAGACATCTAATACCTTTGGCAAAAGCCGGATTTGATCTAACCGGTCTGGAACTTACAGAGAAAGGAATAGAAGTGACCCGCGAGAGGCAGGACAAGGAAAAGGCGGAAGCGAAATTGGTCCGCGGTAATTTCCATAATTTGCCTTTCGCCGATAATTCGTTTGACACGATAATCAGCACCCAGGCGATGCAGCATAATAATTGGAAAGGAGCGGAAACGGCTTTTGCTGAGGCCGCAAGAGTTTTGAAACCAAATGGACTTTTCTTTTTGAGAATTAATTCTGACAAAAACGCGGTGCAAGACAATTTTGAAGTGGTTGAAGATCGGGGGATAACTTGGAAAAGAGTTGAAAAAGGAGAACCAGGTCTTCACCACAGTTTTAGTATGGCAGAACTGGAAGAACTAACGGAAAAATACGGGTTAGAAATTGAACCGGGATTTGTTGACGAAAAAAAAGTTGGCAACGATTTTGTTATTTACGGGCAATGGAATATAACTTTTAGAAAAAAAATGGAGAATAAATAGTTATTAGAGTTGATTTATATGTTTAATTTTAAACTTGATTTTATTTTCATAACAGGTTAAAATTATTTTATATTATTAATTAAAATATTTATATGGCGAAACGAGCAACCGGAGTGGGGAAGAAGAGAAAAACTCATTCTCACAAAACAAAAAAGAGGCTGGAAATAAAGCGATTAATGCTTGAGGCTAAAACCAAAAAGAAAAAAAGCAAATAATTTCTCTTATATAAAAACGTCCACCTATGGGCGTTTTTGTTTTGGTTTTTGAAGTAATTGTGCTAAAATTAACTTACAGAATTATATTATATTTGAATAACAAAATTTTATTATGGAGCTTGCTCTTAATTTATTTTTTCTTTTAGTGCTGTTTGTCATTTTGGGCATATCAGCTGAGTTTGTCGTGAGAAATATTAAATATTTGGCAAAAGTTTTAAAAATTAGATTATTTGCTTTCGGGATATTATTAGGGATAATTACGACTTTGCCTGAGTTATCAGTTGGAATAAACGCCACTTTAAATGGCATCGCCAGTTTATCAGTTGGAAATTTGTTGGGGGGAGTAATTGTTATTTTAGGATTAGTTCTTGGCTCCAGTTTGCTTCTTAATCGCAAAATTATTACCGATGGAAATTTAAAAATTATCATTCCGCAAGTTGCAATAATTTTTTTAGCGCTTCTTTTGGGAATAAATGGAGGATACGGGTTAATAGACGGATTAATAATGGTTGGATTGTATTTTGGTTTAATTTTTTATCTTTATCAGATTAATCGTTCCTACGGATCGGAAAGTTTTGCTCTTTTGGAAAAAAATAAAATAATCAAGGCAGTTTTCTTTTCTTTTGTCGGCGTTGTCGCCATTTTGCTTTTGTCTAATTGGATTGTAAAAATTACTCTAGGCTTATTGCAAGATTGGCAAATCAGCAAATTATTGCTCGGCTTGTTGATTTTTTCTATCGGCACTAATTTACCGGAGATTTCCATCGCCATCACTTCCTGGAGAAAAAAAAGTTCCGAGTTGTCCTTGAGCCATCTCTTGAGTTCGGCTTTTACTAATGTTTTAATTTTGGGAATTTTAGCGGCAATTCGTCCTATAAATATTGTTATCGGGCCGGCATTTTATATCCTCTCTATATTTCTTGTTGCAGTTTTGTTATTATTTTTATTTTTTTATCATAGTGGTAAAAAAATGGATAGAGTTGAGGGGGCAATATTACTTACCTGCTATATATTATTTTTGCTTGTAAATTTTTGGATGATAGTCGATTAGTTTTTGAAATAAAAAAAGAAAATCCCGATCAAGTTTCTGATTGGGATTTTTTTTGTTCCTTTTAGTACAATATAACCTCCTCTCCTAATTTGGGGATAATAATTTTGTTCAGCCAGCTTTTGCCGGGGAGCGCTTGCAAGAGCTCAAATTGAAGAAAAGCCGCGCCTTCTTCTTCGGCATGCACGATAAAGATTCTTGCCCTTTCGTTTGAATTTCCAGCCATTACGGATTTGGCGGCAGAAACCAAGAAGGGGCTATCGGCGTGGGCGGAGAAGCTGTCAAAACTTGCGATTTTAGCCCTGACCACAATATCCTTGCCGTTCATTTTTACTATAGGCAGGCCATTTTTGAGCCTTCGGCCCAAACTGTTTTCCGCCATGTAGCCGACCAAGCAGACAATGGTTTGGCTGTTGCCTAAACCATGGCGCAAATATTCCCTTACTCGGCCGGCTTCGCACATTCCAGAACCGGCAATGACGATGTGGGGACCGCCTTTTTTGGCAAGTTCAACTGAAGTAGCCAGATCCGTGACTATCCGGAAAAAAGGATTTTCTTTCTGATCAAAGGGGTTGAAATTCAAATCTATTTGGTCGTTAAACATCCCATCGCTCCAACTCTCCGCAAAGACTCTGGTAATTTCAGCAGCCATCGGCGAGTCCAGATATATGGGAATTTCCGGGATTGTCCCATCCCGCATATAGCGCGAAAGCAGATAGATGATTTCTTGCGCTCTCTCCAAGGCGAAGGAAGGGATAACGATTTTTTTCTTTCCTTTCTTCGCTTCTTTGACAAGAGCAAGCAATTTTTCAATCTCTTCTTCGCGCGGAGGATGGATTTTCCCTCCGTAAGTTCCTTCTGTAACCCACCAGTCAATCTTTTCTTCCGGAAATTCCGGCGGCGGCAAGATGATCCCATCTTCTCTACCCAGATCTCCGCAGAAACCGAGATGAACGTCACCGGTTTTAGTTTCGATCTTAATGACGCATATTGCCCCGCCCAAAACATGGCCGGAAGAATAAAGTTTCAGATGGACGCCCTTGTCCAGTCTGATCCATTCTTTGTACCCGAAACCGCCATTTTTTACCAATTCGTAAGTTTTCTCCACATCCTCCATAGTGTAGAGTGGCTCGCAATTAGGAGTTTTGGCCTTGAGATACTTTCCCTTTCTTTTCTTTTTGTCGTAATTTCCCCGAGTCATTTCGACTCGGCCGGCTTTCCATACTCGAGGGGTTTTTGCCCTTTCTCTTGCCAGTTTTGCCCTTAGACAATTCGCCCCCAAAATTTGGATTTTAGCGCTGTCCCTAAGCATCACTCCGAGCAATCGGCTGGTTGCTTCTGTGCAGATAATTCTTCCTTTTTTGCCAAAACCGTTTTTTACGAGAAGGGGCAATCTGCCTACATGGTCAACGTGAGAATGAGTGAGAACAATGTAGTTAATATATTTCGGCGTTAGCCAAGAAAGTATTTCTCGGTTTCTTTCCGCTGAATCTTTGAAACCGCCCTGGATCAAACCGCAATCAATCAGAATATTTGTTTTTCTTCTCCCTTGTCGGACAGTTAATAAAACGCAAGATCCGGTTAAGTTCCCCGCAACGCCTCCCAAGAATTGGACGCTAATTCGTGTGTCCATTCAGCCTCCCTTTTGATGCTAGTTCGTGGTTTTATGGTTTTTAAGGATCGTATCCCTCCTAGTCGTTAATTTTATTATCCGCTAGGATCAAATAAAATTCAAGTTGATAACTTTTGAAAATTGTTTAAATTTTAGCCAAATTGTTGATTTTGCCCCCTTGGTGCTATAATAATATAAGA
>JBAZOD010000046.1:0-7757 GCA_041648955.1 Patescibacteria group bacterium | reverse complement strand
TATTGAAGAAGAGGAAAAAGAACAGGAGAAAAAAGAAAAAAAGAAAAGTAAAATTTCTCCTTTGCGCGCCGCGCAAGCCGAACCAGCCAGTCGAAGAATGAAAGAAGAAGGGGAGGAAGAAGATGAGCTCGGCATTCCGGCGTTTATTCGCAGAAAGATGATGTAATTTAAATTTTAGATATTTATATAAAAAGACGACCCGTGGTCGTCTTTTTGTTTGTGATTGACAAAAGTGAGATTTTATGATAACGTAATTTATTAACGTAGTATTAGAATGCTCATTCCAAATAATTTTTAACCTTTAAAAGGGAGAAAAAAGCAAAAATGACGGAAGAACAGGAAATCATAGTCGCTAAGTTGGCGGCTTTAGGCGAGGATACGGATTCCCGTGATTGGCCGGAGGTAGAGGAATATTTGTACAAATTAAACCTGCCTCTGACTTGGGCACAGATTTGTTTAGCCGCCTATACGCGGGCTAAGGGTGAAGTTCTAAAGACTTGGCTCTTGCTGGAGTATGTTAACGGCTGGCGGCGGCAGATAGGCAAATGGGATATGCAGATGGCCATAAAAATTCTAACTGAAATTGAAAGCCGAATTGACCGTTTGCCTGATGAACATCCGCGGAAGGACCGCTTGATTGGACTTTGGTTCTATCATAGCGGCTGGGTGTATCATCCGGCTGGAGAATTTATTAAAGCAGCCGAATGTCATGATCTGGCGGCGGAAAGAGCGAAACAAGCAGGAGATAAACCAGGAGAACTTTTATCTTTATACAATGCCGCCTATGAGTATTTGAACGGCGCGTTAAAAGATAATGAGGTATGCAGTATTCTTAAGTATTACGAAGATTTCAAGAGTGCTGCTCAGAATTTTCTTGATAATTTGAAAAGCAACTCTGATCACGATGTCCGTTGGCGGTCGAATGTTCATTGTCATCAGATCCTCTTTGCCTGGTTAGCGGTAGAGAAATATCCGAAAGAGAATGACATTGCCTTTCTTGACGAACTGCCCGAATCTCTGTTACCTTCTTTTGTTGATGCGGCCGTGGTCATACGAACTCTGTCTGTGTTTCCGGAGAATTGGGGGCAAGCGGAGACAATTGCCAGCGGGGCTGTTTTGGTATCGGAAACCGATTGGTACGCCTTTGCTCAGCTGATTCGGTTTTCTGCTTTTATTAACATGGGAAAATCGGAAAAGGCAGCAATTGTTTTGGCGGAATTAAAGAATTTTCTTTCCGAAAGGCATGGCGGTCATCTCGCCTTGGCTATAATGAATGATTAAAAGAATAGAGGAGAGGCGAATTTATTCGTCCTCTCCTTTTTTAATATTTAAAAAAGGCTGCGCTTGAGCGTAGCCTTTTATATTCGATTGATGTGTCATTGTCATTGGGACGCAGGAGCGGGAGCGGTCTGCTCCGTGTTGTCCTGTTTGACCGAGGTTTCTTCTGAGTTGTCGAGCGTAATATAAAGGGCGACCATCCCGAGAAGCATTAATATCACGAAAATTATCGCTCCCCAATTTTTTTTCTCCGGTATATTTACTCTTCCTTTTTCGCTGTTCATCTTTCATCCTCCTTGTAGAATTGTAAACGCCTACTCAGTATTATAGAAAAATCTACTGCCGGAGTAGGACTGCCATTAAAATTTTTCTAACAGTTTCATTAATTTGAGCCTCCTTTTTTAGGAAAAGCAGAAGTATCTGATTATTTTTTATCTCATTTTGTTAAATTTGTCAAGATGGCTTTTTATTTCTAAAGCCATTCCGAGGTTTTGCTGTAGGGGGATAGGAGTTATAATTTTTTTAAAAAATTGTCACTTTTCCACTTATCCACAGCCGGCTTTTAAAATATTTTTCAGTTTAAAAAAGAAAAGAACCATTGTTTAATAAAAATAAACTAAAGTTAGCTAATTGGCTCGGGCTTGACAAGGCGTTTTAGCGGGTATATAATATAAATATACAATATGTAGTGGTTAGGTATCGGAAGTAAGCACTATATGTAGGCAAATACCTTTTCTCTAAAGACACCTATTGAACCTTGAAAGGGATACGAAAAACAGGGAAAATCAAAAAAATGGGTGTTTTTTGTTTGCCCAAAATCAAAGTAGAAAAAATATTATTTTACTTTATTATGAAGTGCCCAGTTTGCTATTATTTAGACACAAAAGTGATTGACTCTAGAGCGGCGACTGACGGCCTGTCTATTAGGCGTCGGCGAGAGTGTTTAAAATGCGGATTTCGTTTTTCTACTTATGAAGAAATGGAGATTCTGGATTTGATGGTTGTTAAGCGCGACGGCCGAAAGGAAACCTATGATCGGGAAAAGGTGGTGAAGGGTCTAAAGAAGGCTTTAGAAAAAAGGTCCATCACTGATGATCGATTTAAAAAACTTATTCATTCTATTGAACGCGATATTCAGGTTTTGCGGAAGAGCGAGATTACTACTTCTCAAGTTGGCCAAATTATAATGAGGCATTTGAAAAAAGTTGACCAGGTCGCTTATATCCGTTTCGCTTCCGTTTATGAATCTTTTAAGGACGCTCAAACTTTCCGGAAAGAATTAAATAAGCTTTTAGACAGCAAGAAGAAGAAAAAAGGCGAACAAAAATAATAAACTTATATAATTTCCCCATGCAAGAAACCATCACTCAAATTATAAAGAGGTCAGGCGAAATTGTTGATTTTAATCAAGAAAAAATCACAAGCGCTATAATTAAAGCATCTGAATCAGTCGGTGTTTTGGATGAAGAATTGGCGCATCGCCTTAGCGATGAAGTTATTCAAACTGTAAAAGATAAATTTCATTTTCGCAGCATTCCGGCTGTGGAGGAAATTCAGGATATAGTAGAAGAGGTTTTGATAAAAAATCGTTGCATTAAAATTGCTAAAGCCTATATTCTTTATCGCGACCAAAGAGCTAGGTTGAGAGATTTGAAATCTTCCATGATAAATTCCAATGAATTGATGGAGGAATATATCAAGCAAGCAGATTGGCGAGTGAAGGAAAATTCTAACATGGGCTATAGTTTGCAGGGGCTGAACAACCATTTAGCTTCTGCCATATCTTCCAATTATTGGCTTAACAAGGTTTATACTACTAATATTAGAGAAGCCCACAAGAACGGCGATTTTCATATTCATGATTTACAGCTCCTCGCTCCTTATTGCGCTGGCTGGGATTTGAAAGATCTTTTAATCCAAGGTTTCAGGGGAGTGAGCGGAAAAGTTGAATCAAGGCCAGCTAAGCATTTTCGCACCGCCTTGGGGCAAGTTATAAACTTTTTTTATACTTTGCAAGGCGAGGTGGCTGGCGCCGAAGCTTTTTCCAGTTTTGATACTTATTTGTCTCCTTTTATTCGATATGACAAATTGAATTACCAGGAAGTAAAACAATGTTTACAGGAATTTCTTTTTAACATTAATGTTCCGACTCGCGTTGGTTTTCAGACTCCTTTTACCAATATTACTATGGATTTGACTCCCAATAAGATTACGGCCGAAGAGAATGTTATTATTGGCGGTAAAGTTCAGCCGGAAAAATATAAAGATTTTCAAGAAGAAATGGATATGTTTAATATCGCTTTTGCTGAATTAATGATGGAAGGCGATGCCAAGGGGCGAGTTTTTACTTTTCCAATTCCTACTTACAATATCACCAGCGAATTTCCTTGGGATTCGGCAGTGGCTAATAAAATTTTCGAAATGACGGCGAAATATGGTATTCCTTATTTTTCTAATTTCATTAATTCGGATATGAAGCCGGAAGACGCCAGAAGCATGTGTTGCCGATTGCGTCTTGATAATCGTGAATTAAGAAAAAGAGGCGGCGGATTATTCGGAGCCAATCCTCTCACCGGCAGCGTCGGCGTTGTGACCATCAATCTTCCCCGCATCGGTTATTTATCAAAAACTAAGAGCGATTTTTTTGCTCGCTTGGAAGCTCTAATGAATACTGCTCAAGATAGCCTTGAAACCAAGAGAGATGTTTTGGAAAAATTAACAGATGGCGGTCTTTATCCTTACGCCAAGCATTATCTAGCCGGTGTGAAAGAGCGGTTTAATGGTTATTGGAATAATCATTTTTCCACTATTGGGATTATTGGCATGAACGAAGCTTTGTTGAATTTTTCTCCAATAAAAGCAAGCATCACCACTCAAGCCGGAAAAGAATTCGCTTTGGAGGTTTTGGATTATATGAGGGAAAAAATGATGGATTTTCAAAATAAAACCAATCACCTTTATAATTTAGAAGCCACGCCCGCGGAAGGAACATCAAGAAGGCTTTCCCGCATTGATAAAGATAAATATCCAGACATTATTGTTGCTAATGAAGAGGCGGTTAATACCAGAAATGCTCCGCCCTTTTATACTAATTCTTCTCAATTGCCAGTAGGCCATACTGATGATTTATTTGAAGCTTTGGATTTACAGGATGATATTCAGATTAAATATACCGGCGGCACCGTTCTCCATTCTTTTATCGGGGAAGCTTTACCTTCGGCTGAAGCTGTTAAAAAATTAGTAAAAACAATTGCCCACAATTATCGTTTGCCGTATTTTACAATTACCCCTACTTTTTCTATCTGTCCGAAGCATGGATATATTGCCGGCGAATATCATTATTGTCCTAAATGCGACGAAGAAATTGGTTATTCTGAAGAGAAGACCGAAGAGGGAGTTGAGGAAAAAACGGAAAATGCTTTTGTGGCTGCTACTCCCGCACAAAACCAAGAAATTATGGATAATAATATTATAGAAGCGTTGTCTTAAGATTTATTTATTAAAATATAAAAATAAAAACAGGAGGAATTAGGCATTAATAATTGGGTGGTATCCATTTATTAATTTCACTTCTCGTGATCAAAATTATGTCACCAATCAAAGCAAAAAGACAAGAATGCGAAGTTTATAGCCGAGTTTGCGGTTATTTGCGGCCGGTTAAACAATGGAACGACGGTAAACAGGAAGAATTTTCCAATCGGAAGACTTTTAAAGTAAGAGCATAAGTAAGATTTTGGGATAAATAATTTTTTATTATTTTTATCTCAATTATTTAAATCCCATGATAATAGGCGGTTTGCAAAAATTTAGTTTGCTAGATTATCCAGGGATCGTGTCCGCCATTATTTTTACCAAGGGTTGCAATTTTCGCTGTCATTTCTGCTATAACCCCATGCTTGTCTGGCCCGAAAAGAGGGTCGGCAAGTTAAATATAACTTCCGCCCAAACGGCAGGAGAAAAAAAGGATCATCCTCTTAGCTATTCGCCCCAGGAGTCGATAGAAGAGGATGGTCTTTTTGATTTTTTGGAAAGTAGGCAAGGAAAAGTTGAAGGCGTAGTTATCACCGGCGGCGAGCCGACTATTCATCAGGATCTGCCTGAGTTTATAAAAAAAATAAAAAATCTTGGCTATTTCATAAAATTAGATACTAATGGCACTAACCCGGCGATGATAGAGAAATTAATAAAAAAACATTTAATTGATTATATAGCCATGGATTTAAAAGCGCCAAAAGAAAAATATGAAAAAGTTACTGGCGTAAAGGTGGACTTTAAAAAAATTGAGAAAAGTGTTAAAATAATAAAAGAAAGTAATTTGCCTTATGAATTTAGGACCACAATTGCTCCCGGGTTGTTGAAAAAGGAAGATATTGAAAAAATGGGAAAAGAAATAAGAGGAGCAGAAAAATGGTTTTTGCAAAAATTTCAATCAGAAGCGAGTTTGGTTGATAAAAATTTTCAGGGTCAGCCCGCGTTTATGGATAAAGAAATGGAAGAGATGGCAAAAATCGGGAAGAAATATGTGGGAAGATGCGAGACAAGATAAAGTTAAGAATTTGTAATTTTTAATATAAAAAATATGGATGAAGAAATAAAAAAATTACTGGAGAAAAATTTGGAGTTGACAGAAGACGTTCACAAAATGGTAAAAAGCATAAAAAGCTATATGTTTTGGCAGAATGTTTTTAGTTTTTTGAAAATTTTAATTATCGTTGTTCCTATTGTTATTGGTATTATATATTTACCGCCTTTACTAAAGGATATTTTTCAACAATATCAAAGTCTTTTAGGAGGGGGAGAGGGTTTGAATTTGGGAACTGGCAACCCTTTAGAAAATCTCTTAAAAGGAAGTGGCGGGACGGTTCCGGTGGAATTGCAAAAATATTTGCGCTAACATAAAACTGATTATATTCGCTAATTTTAAACTTTTTTTAAATTTAAGAATATGGATAAATCCATAACAGTTTTTGCTGAAACAACTTTTCGTAATGAAAGAAGAAAATTCGGCATCAAAGAAGACGACCGCCGCCGCCATATGTATTTGATTGGTAAAACTGGCATGGGGAAGTCCACGGTTTTGGAAAATATGATCGTTGAAGATATTAGAAATGGGAAAGGGGTAGCCGTGGTTGATCCGCATGGAGATTTGGCGGAAAAAATCATCGAATATATTCCGGCCAATAGAATAAATGATGTTATATATTTTAATCCATCAGATATGGATTATCCGATTGCTTTTAATGTTGTAGAGCAGGTGGAGCCCCATTTAAGACATTTGGTTGCCTCTGGCTTGATTGGGGTTTTTCAAAAATTGTGGGCTGATTCCTGGGGACCCCGTTTGGAATATATATTGCGAAATGCCATTCTGGCGATTTTAGATTATCCCGGCTCGACTCTTTTGGGAGTTACCAGAATGCTTTCTGACAAAGTTTTCAGGAAAAAAGTTATCGCCAAGATTCAAGATCCGGTGGTGAAAGCTTTTTGGGTAAATGAATTTGCCGGCTATGCTGACAAATTTGCGTCTGAAGCTGTTTCTCCTATTCAGAATAAAGTCGGGCAGTTTTTATCTAGCTCTCTTATCCGTAATATTGTCGGCCAGGTTAAATCTTCCATAAATATGCGGGAGATTATGGATGATGGGAAAATTTTGATCATGAATTTGAGCAAAGGCAGAATTGGCGAAGATAATTCTTCTCTGCTTGGTTCAATGATGATTACGAAGATTCAATTGGCGGCGATGAGCCGAGTTGATATCCCGGAGAGCCAGCGGAGAGATTGTTATCTTTATATTGATGAATTTCAGAATTTTACTACCGATAGTTTTGCTAATATTTTGTCAGAAGCGAGAAAATACCGTTTAGACTTGATTATGGCCAATCAGTATATTGAGCAGCTGGGAGATGTTGTTAAGGCGGCAGTTTTTGGAAATATCGGCACCCTAATAGTTTTTCGGGTTGGCGCGACCGATGCAGAAGAACTGGTGAAAGAATTCACGCCGACTTTTACGGAAGAAGATTTGGTTAGTCTTCCGAAATATGAAATGTATCTAAAATTAATGATAAACGGTATTGCCTCTGACCCATTTTCCGCACGCGGTTTGGCGCCCTTGCCGGAAGAAGAAAAAACCGGTAATGTGGAAAAGGTTATAAAAGTTACGCGCGAGAGATATGCTAAAGAGAAGAGTGTTGTTGAAGATAAGATTATGCGCTGGCACGAAAATGATGGAGGAGAAGAAGAAAAGGAAAAAATTGTCCAGAAAAGAGTTGACAATTTTCCTCCAGCAAGAAAATTAGCAGAAAGAACGATTTTGGAAAAAAGGCCAGTGGAAAAAATAATAACTGAAGCCCCAAAAGCCAAGTCTGAAGATAAAAAAGAAAATTCAAAAAATAAAGAATTTGAAATAATTTGTTCCCGCTGCAACCGCCCGACAAAAATATCTTTTCAGCCAGACGGCATCCGTCCTGTTTATTGCAAGGATT
>JBAZOD010000045.1:0-7886 GCA_041648955.1 Patescibacteria group bacterium | reverse complement strand
TATTTAGTTTTATGTTGGGCTTTTTTTGTTTTTTCCCTATTAAGCATGCCGATGCAAAAAATGAGCCAATCCTCAGAAATTACTTTTTCTGACAAAGGAATTCATCTTATTTTTTTCGGAATTTTACCCTATTTAATTATTTTAGCTGGCCTGGAGTTTAAAAAAATAAATTTTAAGATCTTAGTAATTTTTAGTTTTTTTGCCAGCTTTTTTTATGCGCTTATTTGCGAATATATTCAAAATTTTGTCCCCGGACGAGAAGCAAGCATTTGGGATTTATCAGCTGGAATATTAGGAGCTATTTTGGCTATTATTTACGCTTTTATTATATTTTATAAATTTAAGCCGAAAATTTTAGTTCATATTTGCTGTGTTGGCTGTGGAGTTTATGTTTCTCAGGAATTAAGAGAGGATTATAATCCGATTTTGTATTTTTATAATCCGAATATTTATCCGATGGAAGAATATGAAAAGAGATTAAAAGAAGCAAAAAAGATCGCTAAAAAATTTAAATTAAAAATAATTTCAGAAAAATACGATCATCAGCCGTGGCTAGTAAAAATAAAAGGCAAAGAAAGCGATCCGGAAAGGGGAGCGAGGTGTTTAATTTGTTATAAAGACAGATTAGAGGAAACCGCTGTTCGCGCTAGAAAAATGAATTTTCCATTTTTTACCACCACTTTAACAACCAGTCCGCATAAAGACGCGGTTGCGATTATAAGAATTGGCCAAGAAATAGGGAAAAAATACGGAGTTAATTTTTTAGAAAAAGATTTTAAAAAGCATGATGGCTTTAAAAAATCAGCCTGTCTAGCCAAAGAGCTCGGTCTTTACCGACAAAATTATTGCGGGTGTGAATTTTCGCGACGTTCATAGTCATTATTGTTTTTTGAGTCGCTAAATGTTATAATAAAATTAAGATAATTATTAATTATCCATTATAAATTATTAATTTCTAATATGGACATCGCCTCTTATTTCAAACAAGCTATAGATCAAAAAGCCTCAGATCTGCACTTGGCAGCCGGCAGCATCCCGGCTTTGCGTGTGGAAGGGGAATTATTAAAATTAAATCACGGAGTAATAGAAAATAAGGATCTGGAAACTGCTATTCGGACTTTAATTGATCAAAAAACCTGGGAAAGATTTAATGAAAAAAGAGAGCTTGATTTGGCGCAGGAATTTTTTGGCGCCCGTTTTCGCGTTAATCTTCATTATCAAGAAGGAAAAATCGCCTTGTCTGCCCGCTTGATTCCAACCAAAATTCCCACACCAGAAGAGATTCATCTCAATGAAACAATTTACAAGCTTACTCATATGCGTGATGGTTTGATTCTGGTGACTGGCCCTTCTGGCTCCGGTAAATCAACCACTCTGGCAGTGATGCTTGATATCATAAATAAAGAAAGACGTTCGCATATTATAACCATTGAAGATCCGATAGAATATTTATTTGAAGAAAAACAGAGTATTATTGAGCAAAGAGAATTAGGCAGCGACACTACTAGTTTTGCCTCTGCCTTGAAATACGCTTTACGGCAAGATCCGAATGTTATCATGGTGGGAGAAATGCGCGATTTGGAAACTATTTCCGCAGTTTTGACCGCGGCTGAAACGGGTCACTTAGTTTTGTCGACCTTGCATACTTCAACAGCAGCTGATACCATTGAACGTATTATAGATGTTTTTCCTTCTCATCAACAACAGCAGATTTTAAGCCAATTAGCATCTTCTTTGCGGGCGGTAATATCGCAGCATCTTTTACCGGGGAAAAACGGAGAACGAATAGCCGCCAGAGAAATTATGATAAATAACAGCGCTATTGCCAATTTAATAAGACGCAATCAGTTTGGCCAAATTTATACGGTTATTCAAACTAGTCAAAAAGAAGGAATGATTACCATGAATAAAGCAATTGATAAATTAGTTGAGGCGGGGCGCATCACTGAGGAGGTGGGGAAAAACAGAAAAAGAGATTTGGAGACACAGGCTGCATTTTATTAATTTAAAATTATTAAAAATAATCGCAATATGACAGAAGAAAGATGGAAAGATATAGTGGGAAAAGTAAAAGATAATTTTCAAGTGGAGGAAGAGGGGAAAGAACACTCAGAAGAAATGGGCGGAATTGATATTGAATTTATTATTTTTGCCGGCCCGCTGGGGAGAATGAAACTGGAATTTGCAACCAAGCCGGTAGTTCTTGATAAAAAAACTAATTATTCAAATCGGATCGGCTCAGAAACAAAAGTCAATTATATTTATAGCGATACGGAAAAAAATTGTTATTTATCTGCTTTCAAGTGGGACGAAAGCCAAGATAATTGGATAGAAATTGACGGTGGAATGTTTAATTAATTTTTTAAATATAAATTTATGGAAATTATTTATTACATTTTGGGAATTGCGGTTTTTTTATTTTTAATCAGTTTAAAGCAAATCAATCAATATGAGCGCGGCGTTAGGTTTACTATGGGAAAATATGCGGGAATAATGGAGCCAGGCTGGAGAATCGTTATTCCTATTTTTCAAACTTATAGAAATGTTGATATGAGAGTAAAGGCTGTTGACGTGCCGGATCAAAAAGCTATTACCCGCGATAATGTTTCGGTTATGGTTAATGCGGTTATTTATTATAAAATTTCCGCGGCGGAAAAAGCAGTGATAGAAGTGGAGGATTTTCGTTATGCTATTTCCCAATTTGCCCAGACAACTATGCGTAATATCGTCGGCGAAGCGACTTTGGATGAATTGCTCGCCAATCGCGAAAAAATAGCTGAAAGGATAAAAATAATAGTTGATAAAGAAACAGATGTTTGGGGGTTGAAAGTTAATAATGTTGAGTTAAAAGATGTAAGTTTGCCGGTAGAGATGGAGAGGGTGATCGCCAAACAAGCAGAAGCGGAACGAGAGAAAAGGGCGGTTATTATTAAAGCGGAAGGCGAAGTGGCTTCAGCGGAAAATATGGCGAAAGCCGCTAGAGTTTTAGCTGGTTCTGATGGCGCTTTGCATTTAAGAACTTTACAGTCGATTAATGATATATCATCCGACCAATCAAACACTGTGATTTTTGCCTTGCCAGTAGAAGTTTTGCGCGCCTTTGATGGATTTAAAGGAAAAACAAAAGAATCTCAAGAATAAATTATTTAAATAATTAGATAGAATAATATGTCTAAAAAGTTAAAGATTTTTTTAGTTCTCGCGATTGTTGCAGTTTTTTTATTTTTTTATTTATTAATTACTTCCGAATCATTTAAGCAAGAAGCGAATAACAAAATAAACGACTTGAGAGGAAAAACAGGCGAGACTCAAGAACAGATAACCGCCAGTTATAAGATTTCCACCTCGAAAATTATCAGTGATTATTTACGATTGGAAAGTGGTAATATTACAATTAACGAAATTAAATCCTTTAAAGAAAAACTTCTTGGCCTAAAAGTTCCAGCTGAATTTAAAAATTTGCATTTAAGTTTAATTATGGCTCTTGATAATATGGAGAACTATCTCGGCGGTGAAAGCGATGCTGGAAAGACAGAAAGTGAAAAGGTAATTAATCAAGCTAAAGCGGATTACAATTGGCTTGTTGAATAATTTTTTATAAGTTAATTTTATGAAATATAACCGTTTTTTAGTATTATTAACCCCGGTTATTGTTCTGATATCGCTTGAATCGGTTTTTTTATCCCCAAAATCTTTTTATTTTGTTTTGTTTTTTGTTAATTTTTTGATTCTAACGGTTATTTTTTTATTTTTTAGAGATAGCCATTTAGGAAATTTTAGTTATTATTTGGGGGAAGCAATTTTACCTTTTTGTTTTTTTACCAGTATTTTCGTTTATTCTTCTTTAATTGTTAATAAATTTTTAATCCAGATTTTGTTTTTAGCCACTGTTATTTTTATTTATTTTTATCTTCGCAATATTTATTATTTTTTTATAAATTTCGCTGCCGGTAAAAGTGGTCTTTTTAAAAATTTATCTTCTTTGGCTAATTTTTCGGTTATGTTTTTTTCCGGCGCCGCTATTTATGGCTTGCAGGCCTTTTTAAATTTGCCAGTTTGGCTTTTAATGATTTTTTTGGTATTTATTTCTTTTCTGGCTGTATATCAGAAATTTTGGATTAATAAAATAGAAAGGGAAACTGCTTGGATTTATGTTTTGGCAAGCCTGGTTATTTTATTGGAGATTGGATGGGCTATTTCGTTTTTACCTCTTTCCTATAACGTTCTTGGACTTGCTTTGGCGATTTGCTATTATGTTTTAATGGGCTTGACGGTCCCAAGTATTAACAATAGTTTAACCGGAAAAACCGTAAAAATATATTTAATTTTTGGGATTACTAGTATTTTATTAATTTTTTTAACTGCTAGATGGATGTAAATAATTTAAAAATTTATTTTAAATTTATGAGAAGTATAAAAAGTATTTTAGAAAAAAGCCGAACAATAATATTGCTTTTTTTTGTTGTGATTTTGGCCTTATTGGCGGGAATTGTCGGCGAATTGGCCGGTAGAATTTATTTGTTTGATAATGATTATAATATGCCATTTTTTGGCAATATAAGCTTCACGGATGGAAATTATAATGGAGCAAATCTGGCTATCATTGGGGCGAAGAAGGTCGTGGTGGAGCAAAACGTAAAGGTAGCGGAAGCCGCCAATTCTCTTAGTAATGACTTAGTCGGAATTTTTAAAAAAATAAAAAAAACAGGAACGGAAGATGATTCTCAATTTAATATAAATGAATATTATAAAGTAAGCCAGCCGGCAGGAACTGGCTTGATAATCACCAGTGATGGCTGGGTGATAACCGATATTCTCTCTCAAAATTTAAAGGCTAACAGCATCCTTTCTGGGTATGTAATAATAACCAAGGACCGACAAATTTATGAAATTGATAAAATAGTGGATGACCCCGCTACTGATTTTTCTTTTATTCATGCTAAAGGTGCTAAAGACTTTTTTGTCCTTCCTTTTGCTGAAAGAGCGGGGATCCAAAATGGCCAGCTAGCTGTAGCTGTCAATTGGCTTGGAGAAAGCCGGCTTATTTCAGTTGTTGGCCTGGAAAGTTCTGTTGATTCAATAAAATCTAGTGAAGATGTTTCGCCATCTCTAATTTTAGCAGGTGCTGAAAATAAAGCATTAGCGGGATCAGCTATAGTTGATCTTTCCGGGAATATAGTCGCTTTAGCCGATAAACAAGGGGAAGCAGAATCAATAATTAATTTTCAGTCCGCTATTCGGGGTTTATTGAAAAATGGTGACGTGAAACGTTCATTTTTTGGAGCTAATTATATAAACTTGTCTCTTTTCGCAAAAGAAAATAATAAATATAAAAAAGGAGCAATTATTTCCAAAGATGTAAATGGCACAAGCGTCGTAAAAGGCAGTCCAGCAGAAAAAGCCGGATTAAAGGAAGGAGATATTATTACTCAAATAGATAATATAGAAATAAATGAAAACAATGACCTGGCGGATATTATCATGGGCTATTTACCTGGTGATAGAATAAATATTTCTTATTTGCGAGAAGGGGAAAAGAAGGACACGGGGGTTGAATTGGCAGAAGCAAAATAGTTTCAGAATAATAAAAAAACAGCTATTACAGGCTGTTTTTTTTCGACTTCATTTGATATTTATTTAATTCCACGGAATTTTTTATTTTTTTAATTTTGTGGTATAATATCAATATTAGTTTATGAAAATAAAATCAATCAGGAACGCCAAAAGAATAGCTGGCAAGAGGGTTTTTTTGCGAGTTGATTTCAATGTTCCGATCAAAGACGGGAAAATTAAAGACGACTACAAAATAGTTGCCGGTTTGTCGACTATTCGTTTTTTATTGAGATATAACTGCAAAGTGATAATCGCCACTCACCTCGGCCGTCCTGATGGAAAAAAGAATTCGGAATTTTCTCTTGAACCTGTCGCTAGGCGCTTGGGGAAAATTTTAGATGTAAAAGTTTTATTTGCTGATAGTTGTGTGGGTTTTAGCGCTGGTACGGCCGTGGGCAGAATAAAAAAGGGAGAAATTGTTTTTTTAGAGAATCTTCGCTTTGAAAAAGGTGAAGAAAAAAACGAAATTAAATTCGCTAAAGAGTTAGCGTCTTTAGCTGATATTTATGTGAATGACGCTTTTGCCGCCAGCCACAGAAGACATGCCTCTGTTTCAGCGATAAAGAAATACCTTCCTTCCTATGCCGGTTTGTTACTAGGAGAAGAAGTCAAAAATTTAAGTAAAATTATAAATTCCAAACAACCTTTAATTTCCATAATCGGCGGTTCAAAAATCAGCACAAAAATTTCTTTTTTAAAGAGAATAGGCAGGAAATCTTTTAAAGTTTTAATCGGCGGAGCTTTAGCTAATAATTTTTTTGTTGCCCGAAAATTTGAAGTTGGGAAGTCGTTAGTGGATAAAAAAAGTGTGAAATTAGCAAGGAGCCTTAAGCAAAAAAACATAATTCTCCCAATTGATGTTGTTGTGAGTAAAAAGAGCGATGGGAAAGGGGAAGTAGAAGCAAAAAGTGTTTCTAAAGTAAATAAAAATGAAACAATTTTAGATATTGGTCCCAGAACGATTAGACTTTATGCTGATTTTATAAAGAAAGCTCAAACCATTATTTGGAATGGTCCGATGGGAATGTTTGAAAAACAATCTTTTAAGCACGGCACTTTGTCTGTAGCTCGCCTGATAGCTTCTCGCTCCCGAGGACGAGCTTTCGGAGTGGTTGGAGGCGGAGAAACGATTACCGCTCTAAGAATGACTGGAATGGAAGATTATGTGGATTGGGTATCTACCGGCGGAGGAGCTACTTTGTCTTTTTTGAGCGGAGACAAAATGCCAGGATTAGATAAAATAATAAAAATATAAAAATTAATAAATCAATTTTATGATTCCAAACAAAATCGTGACAATTTTTGTCGCAACCTTTTTAACACTCGGCTCTGTTTATTTAGCTATTCTTAGCTGGAACGCCGTGAAAACTCATGATTATATTGGTGTTAGCGCAGAACAACGGCATTCAATTGTGGTTAGTGGTGACGGAGAAATGGTGGGCATTCCTGATATTGCTAAAATTCAACTGGGTTATTTAGTGGAGAAAAAAACAGTAGCCGATGCTCAAAAGGATAATACGGAAAAAATAAATGCTGTTATAAAGAAATTAAAAGATGACTTCAAGATTGATGCCAAAGATATAAAAACAGCTAATTATAATGTTTCCCCGATGTATGATTGGGGGAATAACAAACAAACTTTGCGCGGCTATCAGGTGAGCCAAAATTTAGAGGTAAAAGTAAGGGAAATAGATAAGGCTAGCCAAATATTGGATGTTTCCGGACAACTTGGCTTAAACCAAATCGGCAGTTTATTATTTGAAATAGATGATGAAGAGAGTTTAAAGCAAGAAGCTAGAATTAAAGCCATAGAAGCAGCCAAAAATAAAGCTGAAATCTTGGCAAAAGTAACTGGAGTTAAACTCGGTAGAATCATTAGCTTTTCTGAATCCAATAATCAATCTTATCCGATTGCTTATACTAATAGTTACAAAATGTTAGATGAATCCGCTATGGGGGGAGCAGCCCCTTCGATTGAGGCTGGCAGCAATGAAATAAAAATTACCGCCACAGTTGAATATGAGATACTCTAGATAACTTTCAATTTATTTAAATATTATGCCCAAAATAAAAAAAATAATTGCTAGAGAAATTTTGGATTCCCGCGGCAATCCGACGATTGAAACTAGAGTAGAATTAGACAATGGAATTGTTGCTAAAGCGAGTATTCCTTCTGGCGCTTCCACCGGCGAACATGAAGCTTTTGAATTACGAGACGGAGATAGGAGGAGATATGACGGGTTGGGAGTTTTAAAGGCAGTCGATAACGTAAA
>JBAZOD010000044.1:0-7932 GCA_041648955.1 Patescibacteria group bacterium | reverse complement strand
GTTAAAATGCTTCTGCAGGTTCACGATGAATTAGTTTTTGAAATCAAGGAAAAAGAAGTAAAAAATATTGTTCCGAAAATTAAAGAAATAATGGAAAATATTTTAAAACTGGATGTTCCAATTTTGGTAGAAGCAAGCGTCGGTGATAATTGGAGAGAGATGGAAAAGATTATTTTATAAAAATATGATTTTAAATAAATTAAAAAATAAAAAAATCTGCGTCCTCGGCTATGGCATTGAAAATCAGGCTTTGGTTGATTTTTTAATATCAAAAAAAATTCCTTGCCAAATCACCATCTGCGATGCTAAAAATAATTTACAAAAATCCCCTGAATTTCAAAAACCAAATATTGCTTGGCGCTTAGGGAAAAATTATGATAAAAATTTAAATCAATTTGATATAGTTTTTCGCATAGCCGGCTATCCTCTTTTTTCAGAAGAAATAAAAAAAGCAAAAAAATCTGGAACAGAAATTTCTAGCCCAACAAAATTATTTTTTGAACTTTGCCCGACAAAAAATATTATTGGCGTAACCGGAACTAAAGGCAAAGGCACAACCGCCAGCTTAATTTTTGCTATTCTAAAAAAAGCCGAAAAACGAGCCTGGTTTGGGGGAAATATCGGCATATCCATGTTTAGCTTTATTGATAAAATCAAAAAAAATGACTGGGTGGTTTTGGAGCTTTCCAGTTTCCAGCTCGAAGATCTGCAGATAAGCCCGCGCTTTGCTATTTTTACAAATTTTTACAAAGAGCACCTAAGTCCGGCTGACCCCAACAACCCCAATTATCATCAAACCCTACTTTCTTATTGGAAGTCTAAAGCTAATATTTTTTTATGGCAAAATAAAAATGACTTTTTAATAATTAATGAAAAATTAAAAAATAAAACCAAGAAACAAGCTAGAGGAAAAATTATTTATTTTACTAAATCAAATTTGTCCAGTCAATTAATTGGAGAACATAATAAAGAAAATATTGCCGCCGCTGTCAGCCTTGCCAAGACTATAAAAATTCCTGAAAAAATAATAGAAAGAACTATAAAAAATTTCCATGGGTTAGAACACAGGCTGGAATTTGTAAAAAAAATTAAAGGCGTATCTTTCTTTGATGACAGTTTTGCTACAACTCCGGAAAGCGCAATTATCGCCTTAAACTCTTTTACAGAGCCGATTATTCTTTTAGCTGGCGGAGCTGACAAGGGTTCTGATTTTAATGGGTTTGCCAAATTAATAAAACAAAAAACAAAATTAGTTATTTTATTTACGGGGAAAGCCAGCCTCAGGCTGCAAAAAGAATTAAAAAAAATAAAATATCCTAAAGAAAAAATAAAGTCAGCTAACAGCATGCAGTCTGCCATGGCGATCGCTATCAAAAATATGATGACTGGAGATGACGTTCTTCTCTCCCCGGGATGCGCCAGCTTCGGCATATTCAAAAACTACAAAGAGCGTGGTAACTTATTTAAAGAAGAAATAAATAAAATAGCATAGTATGATTATTTTTATTTACGGTGAAGATACTTTCCGAAGCCGACAAAAATTAAAAGAATTAAAAAATAAATTTACCAAAGAGCTTGACCCTGGTGAAAACAATCTCACAATCTTGGATGGAAAAAATATCACTATTAAAGAAATAGGTGATGGCTTCGGAGCACGATCTCTTTTATCAAAAAAAAGAATGGTGATAATAGAAAATATTTTCTCCACAAAGAACAAAAAAATATTTGAAGAAATAAATGACTACCTCAAAAAAATAAAGATTGGAGAAAGCGATAACATAATTATTTTTTGGGAAGATGGAATAAAAACAAAGTCTGCTGGCAGCAAAAAAATAGCCCTTTCAATTGATTCTTCCGGAAAAGAAACGCCTCTCCCCAAAAACAAACAATTACTATTTAATTTTTTAATCAAACAGCCGTACACTCAGGAATTTAAAACTTTATCCAGTGCAGAAGCAAGCGCCTGGATAAAGAAAAAATTCGACAAATACGGAGTAACCATAAATAACCAAGCGATACAAACCCTAATAAGCCTGATCGGAAGTGATTTATGGAAAATAGATAATGAAATTGCCAAACTCGCTAATTATAAAACCGATAAAATAGAAATCGAAGATATAGAAAAATTTGTAAAAGGAAGTGTAGATGAAAATATTTTTGCTCTGACCGATGCCATCAGCAGTCGAAATAAAAAACTAGCCAGCAAACTATTAAAAGAACAATACGAAGCTGGACTAACAGATAGTCACCTCATAAGCATGATTATCAGGCAATTTAAAATTTTATTGCAAATTAGGCAGGCGCTTGATTCGCGATTCACTAGCCAAAAAATTATAAACTCTTTAAAATTGCATCCTTTTGTTGCTCAAAAAGGAATAAACCAGGTCAGAAATTTTAATTCAGCTAGTTTAAAAAATATTTTTAACCAACTTGTCGAAATTGATTATTTAACAAAAACCGGCAAAGGAGAGGCAAAAATTTTACTTAATTTGTTTATTCAAAAAATATAATTTCAAAAAAAGAAGCCCCGTCCAGGGGCTTCTTAAATCATGATTTTTTGCAAAAGAACAAATTTTTCCCAGGAAAACAAAAAATTAGGGATAATTTCATTCCTAATTTTTTGTTGGGAACTATATTTTTATTTTATTTTTGGTTTAATTTTTTGTGCAGTCTAGATTTTCTTCTGTCGCGGGTATTTTTCTTTATTATACCTTTCTGTGCTGCCTTGTCAAGCGCCTTCATGGTCTTGGCTACCAAATCTTTAGCCTTACCATCTTTCGCTTCTATAGCCTTGCGGCTTTTTTTTATTAATTCCTTTAAATTCTTTTCCACGTTGCTATTGCGAGCATTTCTTTTTATGCTTTTCCGCAATTCTTTTTTAGCTGATTCAATGTTTGGCATAATATTATAATATTAAAAAATAAAACTTTACTTGTCGGGGTGCTGGGATTCGAACCCAGGATCTTCTGGTCCCAAACCAGACGCCCTAAGCCAACTAGGCCACACCCCGAAAAATTAACAAAAACTTTATTTAACGAGGCTAAATCAATTTTTCACTTCATAAATCTCCCCATCCACCAATTTAATCCCCATTATATAACCGCTTCCTTTTATCTTCGGCTCATAATAAAAACTTTCTTCTTTCACTATCCCGCTATTTATATATTTACCAATTAAATCATTTATCGTCTCAGGATATCTTCCCTCTTCCATATTATAAATATCTAGGGCTTCTACTAATTTATTTATTGAACCAATCTTTACCTTATCTCCGCTTTCAGCACTTTCTTTTAATATCTCCGGTATTTCTTTCACAGCTCCTTTTATTTTGGCATAATCTGACTTTAAATAATCTCTAAAATGCAGATTTTCGTTTTCAATTTTAGCCCGGCTATAACCGTCAGCCCAATAAAATCCAAGGATAGTAAAAACAGCAACAACCGAAACTATTATTCCATTTTTAAAACTAAAAAAACTCATATTTAGTGCCCCGGGTCAGAATTGAACTGACGACACAAGGATTTTCAGTCCTTTGCTCTACCACTGAGCTACCGAGGCCCTACAGAATGCAGGTTCACTGTGTTGCGGGGGTCGGATTCGAACCGACGACCTCCAGGTTATGGGCCTGGCGAGCTGCCAGCTGCTCTACCCCGCGGCATATTTTTTAAATCAGGCTGTTAAAGTGGGCGTACATGGACTCGAACCATGGACCTCGTCCTTATCAGGGACGCGCTCTAGCCAACTGAGCTATACGCCCATTTTTTAATGGCAAGCGCGTCCAGAAAAACCATTAGCGCCTCCCAAAACTAACAAAATAGCCCTTCCTATAAACAAGAAAAAGCTCTTCAAAAAGCTCTTTCACAATATAACAGAATTAAAATAAAAAGGCAAGGGTTCTTTTATTAAAAGTTTTTTATTATTTTTTAATCGGTCTTTAAATAATCAACTCCATCTGTTATAATAAACAATATAAACAAATAATAAAAACATGAAAAAAATAAAATCAGAAATAAGAAAATCATATCTTCTGGACAGATATGCTATTATAACTCCCGGAAGAGCCGCCAGGCCAAGAGAAATAAAAGAACAAACTGTTATTAAAAATTTAGAATCGTGCCCTTTTTGCCCCGAAAATATTGATAAAAAAGAAATCATAGACAAACTCCCAGCTGATAATTCTAAAGATGAAACATGGGATGTTCTTAGTATAAGAAATATTTTTCCGGCTGTTGAACTTGATAATAAAAAAGCTTATGGCACACAAGAAGTTATTATAGACACGCCTAACCACGCTGAAGAGTTGGGAGGAATGAAAATAGAAAAAATTGAACAACTTTTAAAAATGTATGCTAAGAGAACAAAGGATATAGCAAAAAACAAAAAAATTAATTATATATTATGTTTTAAAAACCAAGGCTCAAAAGCGGGAGCGTCAATTACCCATTCTCATTCACAAATTTTTGCCACTAAAATTACTCCACCGGAAATAAAAGAAGAAATGACCGCCATAGATAATTATAAAAAAAAGCATGGCGGCTGCCCTTATTGTAAAATCATAAAAGAAGAAGAAAAAAACAAAAGAAAAATATTTTCTGACAAAAATATAGTAGCTTTTACTCCCTATGCCAGCGAATATCACTACGAAGCCTGGATATTTCCCCGAAAGCATGTAGATAATATAACCCTACTTACCGAAGATGAAATAAAATCATTTGCCAAGGCTTTAAAATTAATTTTGGAAAAATTAGAAACCATTAATTTGTCTTTTAATTATTTTCTCCATAATCTTGTTTCTGACAAAAACCAACACCTTTATTTAAAAATACAGCCGCGAGACAGCGTTTGGGCGGGAGTAGAACTGGGGTCTGGTCTTATTATAAATTCCGTCCCCCCGGAAGAGGCGGCAAAATTTTATAGAAATTAATATAGAATTACTAGGACAGTATTTAATAACTTTACACCAAAAAAATGCCAATACCACATTTATCTTACCCTGACAGAAAAAGTTCTTCTTGGCGAAACCAGAAGAAAAAATATTATCTCTCTAAAAACTCCAGCTCAAAGACAACATTTTCTTCAAAAAAATCTAAATGGAATTTCAAAAATAGTAGTTATTCAGAACTTTTTTTGGCTTTTATAAAAAACAAAAAAGTTTTAAAATTTTTTTCTTGGTTTATCTTGGCCGGGCTGTTTTTTGCAACGATTAGTATTATTCTAATTTCCCGCAACCTTCCAGATCCAAATCGCTTAATAGACAGGCAAATCGCCCAGAGCACAAAAATATATGACCGTACAGGCGAAACAATTCTTTATGAAATCCACGGCGATGAGAAAAGAACATTAGTAAATTTAGATGAAATTCCAGATTATGTAAAAACGGCAACGATCGCCATCGAAGACAAAGACTTTTATAAACACGGGGGATTTAGTATTTGGGCCATGTTTCGAACTGCTGTTACTAATGTCTTATTCGGAAAAAAAGCGGGTGGATCCACGCTTACCCAACAATTTATAAAAAATGCAGTCTTATCTCCTGAAAAAACCTATACCAGAAAAATTAAAGAATTAATTCTTGCTTACAAGGTGGAACAAAAATTTTCAAAAGATGAAATTCTTCAAATGTATCTTAATGAAATCCCCTATGGTTCCACCGCCTATGGAGTAGAAGCGGCTAGTCAGCGCTATTTTGGTAAAAGCGTTAAAGACGTTAATTTGGCAGAAGCAGCAATTTTGGCGGCCTTGCCACAAGCTCCAAGCCGTTACTCTCCTTATGGTTCGAATAAGGATCTTTTAATTCAAAGACAACATTTTATTTTGGACCTAATGAAAGAACAGGGGTATATTCCGGAAGCAAAAGCAGAAGCAGCTAAACAATTTAAATTAGAGTTTAAAAAACAGGAAGAGGGAAACATGCTTGCTCCTCATTTTGTTATGTATATAAAAGAAATTCTTTCTGAAAAATATGGAGAGAAAATGGTTGAGCAGGAAGGCTTAAAAATTTATACCACTCTTGATTTATATAAACAAAAAATAGCTGAAGAAGTTATCACGGAACAAGCAGAAAAAAATCAGGCAAATTATAATGCTGGCAATGCTGCTCTAGTTTCTCTTGATCCAAAAACTGGACAAATTCTAGCTATGGTCGGCTCAAGAGATTATTTTAACGATGACATTGATGGTCAAGTTAACGTTACTACAAGTTCACGCCAGCCAGGATCTTCTTTAAAGCCCTTGGTTTATGCTGCGGCTTTTTTAAAGGGCTATACCCCCAACACCATTCTTTACGATGTAGTAACTAATTTTTCCAGCGATCCGGCTAATCCTTATGAACCGCATAACTATGATAGTAAAGAACGCGGCCCAGTTACAATCAGACAGGCCTTGGCCGGCTCATTAAATATCCCGGCCGTAAAAGCAATCTATTTGGCTGGCATAAATAATGTTATAAATTTAGCAAAAGATTTTGGCTATACAACCTTAAATGATCCTGACCGTTTTGGTTTATCGCTTGTTCTAGGTGGCGGCGAGGTAAAACTTTTAGAGCATGCCAGCGCTTATGGAATTTTTGCTAGAGAAGGATTAAGTGTTCCTATTTCTGCTCTTCTTAAAATAGAGGATAAAAACGGCAATGTAATAGAAGAATTTAAAGAGCCAAAAGAAAAAAGAGTTTTAGACCCAAAAATTGCTAGAATGGTTAATAGTGTTTTATCTGATAACAACGCCCGTTCCTATATTTTTGGCGGTCAAAACTGGTTAACTCTTAATTCGCGCCCAGTAGCTGCTAAAACTGGAACCACCAATGATTATCATGATGCTTGGACAATGGGATACACCCCCTCTATTGTTACTGGTGTTTGGGTAGGAAATAGCGATAACGCCGAGATGAAACGAGGAGCGGATGGCAGTGTTGTTGCTGCTCCTATTTGGCATAACTACATGCAAAGAGTCTTGGGAGATACGCCAATAGAAGAGTTTCGACCGGCGGAAATACCGGAAACCGGCAAACCAATCTTGGACGGGAAAATAGAAGCCGGAGAAAAAATAAGAATAGATAAGGCTTCTGGCCTTTTGGCTACTGAATATACTCCGGAAAATTTTGTAGAAGAAAAAATTTATAAACAAGATCATTGCATTCTTTATTATATTGATAAAGATGATCCTCTGGGCCCTGCCCCTAAAAATCCAAATCAAGATCCTCAATTTGAGCTTTGGGAAAATCGAGTATTAAATTGGGCTAAGGCCACATCCACAATTACCGAGGCTCCGCCGACAGAATATGATAACCTTCATAAACCAGAAAATAATCCCAAATTTGATATTATCTCTCCGACTAATAATCAAACTATTATTGACATCTTATTAACAGTAAAAATAAAAGCCGAGGCGCCCAGAGGAGTTAACAGGGTTGAATATTACATAGATAATAATTTAATTTTTAGCACCAATTCTTATCCTTTTGGATTAGAAAAACAAATTGATTTTTTAAAAAATGGCTTTCATAATCTAAAGGTGAGGGCTTGTGATGATATTGATAATTGTTCTGAAAAATCAATAGAATTTAACTTAATCCTAGATGAAAAAAACAAAACCAGTAATACAATAAATCTCTCTTGGCAAAATCCAACAAGCGGCGCGGCTGTAAACTCTATTGACTTTCCGGTGAGTACTGTTTTTAAACTCTCTAATCCGTCACAAACGGCTCGGATTGAGGTTTTTTTAACAGAAGAGGGGGAAGACAGCACCCCAGTCAATATCACCACCATACAACCAATTAACGGCGAGGTAGCTTCTGGATCATGGAAAAAAATACCGCCTCCTGGAACATATAAAATATACGGCGAGGCTTATGGTTGGCAAGGACAAACTAAAAAAAGTGAAGAACTTACAATCACAATAAATAATTAATTATTAGGAAATAAAAAAATGAGGACA
>JBAZOD010000043.1:0-8128 GCA_041648955.1 Patescibacteria group bacterium | reverse complement strand
ACCAATAGTTCAAGTGAATAAAACTACCATGGGCGATTATCGGATTATTGTGGAATTGGCCGGCATTAAAGATGTGAATGAAGCGATAAAAATGATTGGCGAAACTCCGCTGTTGGAATTTAAGGAAGAAGCGATCAGCCAGGAATTAACAGCTGAGGAACAGAAAAGAATAGATGATTTCAATAAAACCGCTGACTCTAAGGCCGGAGAAATTTTGGGCAAGATCATATCTGGCGGCGATTTTTCCGCTATCGCAAAAGAATATAGCGAAGATGACGCCACTAAATCCAAGGGTGGCGATTTAGGATGGATTACAGAATCAGATAATTCAGAAATTGTTTCTTTGGTTAAGTCTTTGAAGCTGGGCGAAACTATGAAAGATTTTGCTCTAAAAAGCAATGGCTATGAAATTGCCAGATTAGAAGATAAGAGAGTTAAGACCGATCCATTTAATAATCAGGAAGAAACTGAAGTTGAAGCTTCTCATATTTTGATATGCTATCAGGGAGTAGAAGGATGCGAAAGCGGATTATCAAAGGAAGACGCTTATAAAAAAATTGAAGAATTAAAAAAAGAAGCGACAACGGCTAATTTTGCTGAATTGGCAAAAGCCAATTCTACTGAACCGGCCGCGGCGACTACCAGCGGCAGTTTGGGCTGGTTTGCCAAAGGAATGATGGTGAAGCCTTTTGAAGATGCGGTTTTTTCTCAGAAAGTCGGAACTATTTCCGATATAGTGGAAACTGATTTTGGCTACCATATAATTTTCAAAAAGAGCGAAAGAAAAATAGAAGAATATAAAGTAAGCCATATTTTGGTAAAGACAATGAGCAAGGAAGATATTTTGGGCAAAGACGGCCAATGGAAAAATACTGAGCTGACCGGTAAATATTTAAAAAGAGCCTCTGTCCAATTTAATCCTAATGACAATTCGCCGGAAGTCTCTTTGGAATTTGACAGCGAAGGAGCAAAATTATTTGAGGATATAACCGGACGCAATATCGGAAAGACAGTCGCGATATTTTTGGACGGCTATGCCATCAGCGTTCCGACAGTCAATCAAAAAATCACCGGCGGCCAAGCCGTAATTTCCGGAAGCTTCAATGTTAAAGAAGCAAAATTATTGGCGCAAAGACTTAATGCCGGCGCCCTGCCAGTTCCTATTACTTTAGCGAGCCAAAATACAGTTGGCGCCAGCTTGGGCCAGCAATCAATTATTGATAGTTTGAAAGCAGGTATTATTGGTTTGATTTTGGTTGCCATTTTTATGATTTTTTGGTATCGGATGCCGGGACTTTTGTCAGTCTTTTCTTTACTGGTTTATGGTTTGCTGGTTTTGGCTTTCTTTAAAACTATGCCTATTTGGTTCTCGCTGATTTTGGTTATTTTGATGTGCGGGTTGTCAATTATGACTTTTAGCGAATTGAGGCTGTTTAATGTGGGCATGGCATCGATGATTATTTTGATCGGCGTTTTGATGTTCTCTTTTGCTTACAATTCCGTCACCTTGACCTTGGCTGGTTTTGCCGGCTTTATCTTGTCTATCGGCATGGCGGTTGATGCTAATATTTTGATTTTTGAAAGAATGAAAGACGAAATAAGAAACGGAAGATCTTTAAATATGGCGATTGAAGACGGATTCAGAAGAGCTTGGCCGTCAATTCGCGACGGAAATATCACAACAATTTTTGTTTGTTTTGTTTTGATGACTTTTGGTACCGGGACAATTCAGGGATTTGGCACAACTTTATTTATCGGCGTAGTTATTTCCATGTTCAGCGCCTACACAGTAACCAGAAATGTGCTTCTTTTAGTCGGTGGAGCCTGGCTGGAAAAGAGAGGCTGGCTGGTGGGGGCAAAAGTAAATAATGAAAAATTAAAATAAACATTATATGTATAAAATCATTCAAAAAAGAAAAATTTGGCTATCTATCTCCGGCACCTTAGTCATTTTGGCGATTATTTCTCTATTTGTTTGGGGATTGAAATTCGGCATAGATTTTACCGGCGGGAGTTTGTCGGAAATAAAATTTTCCAATATCCAGCCGACTGTGACGGAAATTCAAGATGCTTTGCAGGACAATGGATTAAGCAGTTTGACTGTCCAGCCGATGGAAGATAATATTTTTGTTTTGCGCTTTCAGGAAAATTCAGAAGAAAAGCACCAGGCTCTTTTAGCAAAGCTGAATGAGCTGGCTGCAAAAAACAACGGGACAGCAGAAGAATTGCGCTTTGATTCAATCGGCCCTTCGGTCGGAAAAGAATTGAAGAGCAAATCTTTCAATGCTATCATTATTGTTTTAATTATAATTATCGCCTATATCGCTTTTGCTTTCCGCAAAATATCTCGGCCAGTAGCTTCTTGGAAATACGGCATGGCGGCGATTTTCGCTTTAGCGCATGATGTTTTGATTACTTTGGGAGTCTTTGCAATTCTAGGAAGATATCAAGGCGTGGAAATTAACACCACTTTTATTGCGGCGATTTTAACTTTGCTTGGCTATAGTATAAATGACACCATCGTTGTTTTTGACCGCATCCGAGAAAATTTGCCCAAGAGCAATGAAGATTTTGAAGGGACGGTCAACACCAGCATCAATCAGACTTTAGCTCGCTCTATCAATACTTCCGTTACAGTTTTATTGGTTTTACTGGCTATTCTTTTCTGGGGAGGAAGCTCAATCCATGATTTCGTTTTAGCTTTGTCTATCGGCGTTTTTGTCGGAACTTACAGCTCAATTTTTGTGGCTTCGCCGCTCTTGGTAGTTTGGGAAAAAACAAAGAAATAAATTTGAAAAATATGGAAAAGAGGGCGAATTTCTCGCTCTCTTTTCTTTTTTGCTAGTGTGTTATAATAGTAAATATGAATCCCGTTAGAAGTTTAACGGGCAGTCTGACGGGCATAAATAATAAGCGAAAACAAATTGTTAAATTTAAAATATAAAAATAATTTAAGATTTCTAACGGGATGAAAGTTGTTGAAATAAATACTCCAGAAAAATTTAATAGTTTTTTAAGCAAGCAAAAACACAGCCAGCTTTTGCAGTCTTTTTCGTGGGGAGAATTTCAGGAAAAAGTCGGAGGGAAGGTTTTTCGCCTGGGAGTTGAAGAGGAGGGAGAATTAGCTGCTGCCGCCACAATTATTAAAAAGCTTTTGCCGGTGGGAAAAAATTATTTCTATTGTCCCCGCGGACCGGTAGGCAAAAAACTTCAAGATTCAAAACAGGCGATTGAATTATTATTTCTTGAAATTAAGGAATTAGCCAGAAAAGAGAAAGCGATGTTTTTGCGGTTTGAGCCGGAAACAGAATACAAGCTGGAGAATTGGCAGATAGAAAAAACTCTTGATGTCCAGCCGAGCAAAACCATGATAATCAATTTAGAAAAAAAAGAAGATGAGTTGCTGGAAAGCATGCACCAAAAGACAAGATACAATATCCGGCTGGCAGCGAAAAAGGGAGTGGAAATTTCAGAAGGAGGGATTGAAGATTTTGATAAATTTTGGCAATTGATGAGCGAGACCAGCAACCGCGATGATTTCCGCCTGCACGGCATTGATTATTATAAAGAAATGATCAAGACCGACAAAAATTCCATGAGATTATTTTTTGCAAAGTATAAAAATAAAACAATTTCCGCCGGCATCTTCGGATTTTTCGGCGACACGGTTACGTATATGCACGGAGCATCTTCCAATGAGGAAAGAAATCTGATGGCTCCTTATTTATTGCAGTGGGAAGTGATGAAAATAGGGAAAAGCCAAGGCTATAAATATTATGATTTTTACGGAATAAATGAAGAGAAGTGGCCGGGAGTAACCAGATTCAAACAAGGTTTTTCCGGACAAGAAGTGAATTATCCCGGAACCTTTGATTTAGTATTTGATGCTGGCTGGTACAGCGTTTATAAGATGATCAGGAAAGTCCGCAGGACTTTTTAAAATTTCTAACCCCCTTGTCATTCTGAGCCCCGCTCGCAAGCGGGGCGAAGAATCCCGAGAACAATGGACTGCTCGTTGATTATAGTCAACCAGAAGACCACGGGATCCTTCACTCCGCTACGCTCCGTTCAGGATGACAAAGGGGGGGCTTCGCTCCTCGCAATGACAGGGGGAGGGGACTTCGCTCCTCATGATTAAATTTATTAATGACAGTTAAGCTATGGACAAAATATTATACATTATAAAAAAATACATACCTGTTAAATTATTCAAAGCCCTTCAACCGGCTTATCATTTTATTTTCAGCTGGATTTCCGCGGCTGTCTATCGCTGGCCAAGCGAGAAATTGATCGTCATCGGCGTTACCGGCACTACCGGCAAGACCACCAGCGTTTATCTGATAGCAAAAATGCTCACCGCGGTTGGCTACAAAGTCGGCTACACCTCCACAGCGATGTTTGGAGACGGAAAAAAAGAATGGCTCAATAATAAAAAAATGACCATGCCGGGCCGATTTTTTACGCAAAAAATATTGCGCGATATGGCAAAGAACGGCTGCCAATATGCCTTGGTGGAAACTACTTCCGAGGGCATCAGGCAATTCCGCCACCGCTTCATTAATTATGACACTCTGATCTTTACTGGCCTTTATCCCGAGCACATAGAATCGCACGGCAGTTTTGCCAATTACAAAAAAGCCAAAGGCGAATTATTCAAGCATTTGAAGCGATGCGGGGTTAAATACGCCAACAATGATAAATGCATTTGCCCCTCAGATTCCGGCTTTAAAAAAATAGAGTTGAACAGGGTTAAAAAAACTATTATTGCAAATGGCGATGATGAAGAAGCCGGATATTTTTTGTCCTTTTGGGCAGAAGAGAAAAAAGCCTATACCAGAAACAATAATTTTAAAAAAGACGGCGTAGAAGCGATAAAATACAGCAGTATAAAATCAGGAGGAGAGGGAACGAGTTTTTCTGTTGTTGGCGAAAAAATAAATTTAAAAATTTTGGGAGAATTTAATGTTGCTAATGCCATGACAGCCGTAAGCGTTGGTTTAGCTGAAAGAATTGATATTAAAAAAATAAAAATCGGCTTGGAAAAAATAAACGGCGTGCCGGGAAGATTGGAGAGAATCAACGAAGGCCAGAAGTTTACAGTTTTGGTGGATTACGCTTTTGAACCCAAAGCCGTCTCCAAACTTTATGAAGCGATAAAATTAATTTCCAAAGACGAAAAGCAAAAAAAGAATATTATTCATGTGCTTGGCTCAACCGGAGGAGGTAGAGACAAAGCCCGGCGCCCGCATCTGGGAAAAATCGCCGGCGCCAAAGCCGACTATGTGATAATCACCAACGAAGACCCTTACGATGACGACCCGCAGGAAATTATCAACCAAGTGGCCGAAGGCGCCATTGAGGTTGGGAAAAAAGAAGGAGAAGATTTATTCAAAATTTTAGACCGCCGTGAAGCCATCCACAAAGCGTTAGCCTTGGCAAAAGAAAACGATATAGTTCTCATCACCGGCAAGGGGAGCGAGCAGGCAATCTGCGTCGCCGAGGGGGAAAAGATCCCATGGGATGATCGGGAGGTTACAAAAGAAGAATTAAAGAAAATTTGATTTAAAAAAGCCGTCCATTTTGGGCGGTTTTTGACTTTTGAGGGGGAAAGTGGGAAGATTTAGGGGGAGAGATGGAAAAATAAAGCTGAGGAAAATTTAAAAAAATAAAATGGTTGAAAATAGATTATTAAATTCAAAAAACGTATTATTAAAAAAATTGTTGCAAGACAAAATCGTTTCTTTAAATGAAATTATTAAACCTGGTTTTAATTTTGGGCTTGTAACTAGAAATGATAATCCAAAAGAATATTTTGTCGGGCTAGTTTTAAATAAGATATATTCTTTGGTTATTTCCATGGAAAATAGCGTTTTTGCAAATGATGTTTTTATATCTATATATCTTTATAGGTATGTTTACGAATTATGTATAAAAGTTTTTTATATTTTTTCAAATTCCTCCGAAGATCAAGTCCTGTTTAGATTAAATGA
This sequence comes from Patescibacteria group bacterium, assembly GCA_041648955.1. Classification (GTDB taxonomy): domain Bacteria; phylum Patescibacteriota; class Patescibacteriia; order Patescibacteriales; family JAQTRU01; genus JBAZOD01. Next base: position 2,138 of record JBAZOD010000043.1, on the reverse strand, counting down.
ATTTTTTGAAAATAAAAAGTGGACATTCAGCGTGATCAATAGCAGAATAGACACCAATTTACTACCGCCAAAATTTGCAGAAAATCACAAAAAAACATATGAACAAATTTGTAGATTTGTTCATCCTAATATTGATAGTCTCAGATTACATTTAAATCGGACAGACGATCAACAATTTGAATTTATAGTCCCAAACATTAATTTGACTATTTGGTATATAGTTGCAATCATAAAACTTTTTTTAAACTTAAAAATATTAAATTTGGATGCAAATATTGATCAAAAAAGAATAGAGTCATTACAATCTTTAGAAATTTCCCTTAATGATTTAAATAATTAATTAAAGTATAAAAATATGGCGTTAGAAACAATCAATAGAAAACCGGCAATATTAAAAGCGGTCAGAGCGGTGGGGATTATTAAACCTAAATTTGATCCCCAGCAACAGGGTTTTATTCCTCCACAGTTAGAAATAATGGGTACCGCTTTTTTATTGAAAGATTTTAATATAATTGTCACTTGTGCGCACGTGATTCAAAAATTTATAAATTTACCAGTAGAATTAGGCGGTATGTTAGTCATAGGGAAAGAGGCAAACTATCAACCAATTTCCATAGATAATTTAGATTTTGTTCATGATTTGGCTGTATTAAGATTCAGAAAAAATGTGTTGACTCCACAAGAGATGTTTGACCAAATGATAAAAGCTGAATTCGAAAATGGTTTGTTTATTTCCGAATGCGACCCCGTTGTTTCTGACGGTACAATGTATGCAGGTTATCCATTGGGCAATATATTATTAAATAGTAAACATGATCCGAGTTATTCAGAAGGAGTTATAAGTGTATGTGATAGAGAAAACGAATTCGGCAGAAAAGAGTTCCAAATATCAGGAAGTATTGTTGGGGGCTATAGTGGTTCTCCTGTTACGTTAAAATCTAATCCTCAAAAGGTTGTGGGAATTGTTTCAAATAGTCCAAGTAAAGAGGCTGGTGACGCTGGGATATTTATGGCTGTTTCGTATAAACACATAAAAGCGTTAGCAGAATTATCTAATTCCTAATTTATGAAATTTAATAATTTTGAGACGATATCCTTCCCCCAGCATCCAAAAATTGTTTATATATTAGGGATAGAGTTTAAGGGTAAATTTATTCCATTTTATGTAGGTCAAACATCTAGGGATGTTGGACGTTTTGGCGATTATGTATCTGCAAAATTTAGTGCCTCCACGGATTTTAAAGTAGGAGAGGCGGTGAGATGTTTTAAAAAACAAGGGTATAGTGTGAAAATTAAGTTAAAGAATTCAAACAACAAAGAGAAGGAAGAGAAGGATTTGCTTATTATATTGCGTAGGGATGTGAAACTTTTAAATGATTTGGAAGGATATAATTATAAAACAGCTAGTGAGAATGAAGAGCGACAAAAAATTCATTTATTCATTGATAAATTTTTAGAGCAGGCAAATATAAAATATTAATTCTATGCCAAACGAAAATATAGAAAATCCAACTCCAGAAACTCCGCCAGCTGAGCCTGTTGCTGTTCCGACTGAACAGCCAGCGCCGATAGATTCTTCTTATCCTCTTTATCAGGGTGGAGGAACTTCGCCGATTTCAGAACCTATTTCCACTCCGCCAGCCGAAACCTCACCTCAGCCCTCTCCCCTCCAATCCGGCGGGCAAGCTTCGCAAGGAGAGGAGCAAATCCCCCTTACCCCCTTTTATCAAGGGGGAGAGACAATGTTGTCGCCAATTAAAAATCTTCTTTTGAAAGCGAAAGAGATGATTCAGTTTCGGAAACGGAAAAAATTGGAGAAGATTTTGGAACTGGCGAGAACAAAACAAAAAATTACAAACAATGATATTCAAAAACTTTTGCGCGTTTCTGACGCGACCGCTACGCGCTATTTGAGCCAATTGGTGAAAGAGGGGAGGCTGAAGTCCGAAAGCCGGCGCGGAGGAGCATTTTATCAGTTGCTCTAGCCTGATTGGGTCAAGCGTTCGCCGGCAATGGCTCAAATGGTGGAAATGAGCCAATGGCCAGGTTAATAATTTTCAAATTTATTAATACTCAAATATTCAAATAAATCACCTAATCTTCAAATTAATTTGTAAATTCGGTAATTTGTGAATTTG
>JBAZOD010000042.1:0-8240 GCA_041648955.1 Patescibacteria group bacterium | reverse complement strand
AAAATAGCAAGAGTTGCATTGTTCGCGGTCATTTTTATGGCCCTGATAAATTCTCCTGCTGCCGGCGATATAGGCATTGTTGTCAGAGTCGCTTTTTCAAAAGTGCAAACCGTATCCGAGGATAATGTTCATTCGGAAAGGATTGCCTTTGAAGATGGAAAAGCGGTTTGGCCAGGATTCGGAGATTATTATTTCGCTGTTTACAACGATGAATCCCTGAAGAATTTGGTCCAAGACGATTCGACCAAAGTTATTCTTGCTCCTTATGCGGAGGGAGCTGCGCCATCTTTCGGCAATTTGTATTTAGTTTTAAAGAATATCCTCGGGGGTGTTGGCATAGAGAGTTATGGCCTTAATGCTGATACTTTTTATGTTTGGTTGATTAAGTTTCCGATTGCGGGAAAAAAATCGGGAGATGCAGATGGGGTAATATTTTATCGGGGTATCGCGCCTTTCGGCGATATGGCGATAGAAAACATAAAAAAGAACGGCAAGCGGATAACAAAAGATTTTTTTACGCCTCCCAGAGCGCAAAAATGAAAGATAAGGTTTTTATATAAAAGGATTGTTTATGAACAGTCCTTTTTTATTTAATGTTAGCTATAAAATAGATAATTTGTTAAAATTATTGACAAATAATCATTTTTCGCCCTTCGGTGTCGGCATCCATTCCCCCAGGGATGGGAAAATATATCACAATGGTCTCGCCTTGTTCGGCGACTATGCGTGGGATGAGATGATGAAGAGCAAGAAACCTTTCTAAGGTTTCTCTCTTCCTTATATAGACTCCAGCGAAATCTTTCTTCGGAAAGAAAGTAGCTGGAGTTTTTTTATTTTTTTACTCTTGCGAAAGCCAGACAATATTGTTAAGATAAAGACATGTTAAGCCAATTAACTACATTTTTATTGATAATTTTGATTTTTGGGGTAATTGCCATTATTCTGCTTTTGTTGCGGAGAAAGACTGGGAACGGGGAAGAAAGGCTTATAGCGATGACAGAAAGATTGTCTCAACTTTCCGAGGGACAGAGGGATTTGAGGCAGGCTATGGATAACAAATTATCAGAGACGCATCGGGCGACACAGGAACAAATTAATCAAACCATCAGAACGGTTCAGGGAATAAGCGGGCAATCAGCCAAGCAAATTGCGGATGTGGTGGCCGGACTTGTGAAGTTGGAAGAAACCAATAAACAAGTGGTAAATTTTTCCGCGCAACTGCAGAGCTTGCAGGATATTTTAAAAAATCCAAAACAGAGAGGAATTTTAGGTGAGTATTATCTTGAGACTCTTTTAAAAAATATTTTGCCCCCAGGAAGTTATGAGATGCAGTATAAGTTTAAAAACGGAGATATAGTCGATGCGGTAGTTTTTGTTAAAGATAAAATCATTCCTATTGATTCCAAATTTTCTTTAGAAAATTATAATCGCTTAGTAGAAGAAAAAAACGAAACCGAAAGAGCCCGGCTGGAAAAGATATTTGTTAATGATTTGAAAAATCGCATTAAAGAAACAGCAAAGTATATTAAACCGGCAGAGAAGACTATGGATTTTGCTTTTATGTTTATACCGCATGAATCAATCTATTATGATTTATTAGTAAATAAAGTCGGCATGCTTCATGATGAAGATACTAATAGTTTAATACAGAGAGCGGCCGGAGAATATAAAGTAATTATTGTGTCACCCACATCATTTTTGGCTTATTTGCAAACAGTTATGCAGGGTCTTCGCGCCATGCAGATAGAAGAGAGCGCCAAAGAAATTCGAGCTAACGTGGAGAAGCTCGGAAAACATATTTTAGTTTATGATGATTACTTAAAAAAAGTGGGGACGAGCCTATCGACTACTGTCAGCCATTACAATAATGCTTCGCATCAGTTTAAAATGATTGATAAGGATATCATGAAAATAACCGGCGTTGAATCAAAAATAGAATCAGTGGCGATAGACAAGCCGAAGACAGAATAAAAGTATGGAAATAGATTATGTAAAAAAACAGATAGAATTGGAGGAGGCAATTGTTCGGACAATTGCTTTTTTTGATTTGTTTTCCTATCCGTTAACTGTTTTTGAAATTTGGAAATATTTAGATTTAAAATGCGAGTTATCAGAAATTATGGAAAGCTTGGATAGTATAACAGAGAAATTGCCTAACTCCCTTTTTGAAAGAGAGCGGATTGAAAGTAAAAACGGATTTTATTTTTTGATCGGCCGGGAGGAAATTATAAAAGAGAGAATGGCAAGATATAATTATACGGATAGAAAATTCAAGCGGGCGGTTTGGGTGGCAAAAATTTTTAAATTTATTCCTTGGATAAAAATGATTGCTATCGGAAATATTATCGGCGCGCATAATTTGAAAAAAGAAAGCGATATAGATTTTTTTATTATCACAGAAAATAAAAGAATTTGGATTTCCAGATTTTTTTGTGTTTTGATAATAAAAATTTTAGGATTGCGCCCTAATCACGAAAAAACAAAAGATAAAATTTGCCTGAGTTTTTTTGTGAGCGAAGAAGATTTGAATTTGGAGAGGTTAATGCTAAAAAAAGAATATCCCGAAACACAGCGGGATCCTTCGTCGCGAGCTCCTCAGGATGACAAAATAGGGAAAGATATTTATTTTATTTATTGGTTAGCCGGGCTTACTTCGATTTATGATAGGGATAATACTTTTGAAAAATTTATAAACAAGAATGATTGGCTAAAAAATTATCTGCCAAATTGGCAGTCTTCCGAAGCGAGCCATCGTTATGACGCCGATCAGGGTTTTTCCTGGTTTTATCGGGATACTATTGATATGTTTTTCGGAGGACTGGAAAAAAAAATAAAAGAATTTCAAATGGAAATAATGCCGAGACAAATAAAAGATATGATGAACTTAGATAACCGAGTGGTGGTTGACGACGGAATAATAAAGCTTCACGTTAATGACAGAAGAGAAGAATACCTAGAAAAATTCAAAATGCAAAAATCCCGCCTACGCTAAAGCTTCGGCGGGCAAGCAAAATGCAAAATTTATGAAAGTATGGAATAAGATAATTGAATATGGATTATATTCGTTAGTTTTTTTGTTGTCGTGGCAGACGCGCTGGATTATTAAAGCCGGGGAGATGGAATATGGGACGTATAGTTTGTATGGGACGGACATACTTTTATTAATAATTTTATTATTGTTTATAATTTTCAATTTTCAATTTTCAATTTTCAAACAATTTTTAATTTCTAAATTTTCAAAAATTTGGTTGGTAATAACTTTTTTAGACTTATTTGTTTTTGTTTCTATATTTTTTGCGGATGACGGGTGGCTGGCTTTATATAAGTATGGCTGGTTTTTATTGGGAGTAGGATTGTTTTGGCTCGTGACGAGCGCAAATTACAATAGAATGAAATTACTTTGGGTGATGCTAGCTGGGATTTTTTTGCAGGCTTGCCTTGGAATTTATCAGTTTTTATTCCAAAAAAGTTTTGCTTCCAAGTGGCTAGGGATGGCGCTTCATAATCCGGCTGAACTTGGCGTATCAGTTGTGGAAACAATTGGTGCTGACGGAATCGGCGAAAGATGGCTCCGGGCTTATGGAGGGATGGATCATCCGAATGTGTTGGGAGGAGTTTTGGCGGTAGGGGTTTTATTTTTAATTGGGTATTTAGTCAATAAATTTTCAATTTTCAATTTTCAATTTTCAAACAATTTTCAATTTCTGAATTTTCAAACAAGATTTAAGCTATTTTATTATTTTATTATTTTATTATTTTTATTAGCGTTGTTTTTTACCTTTTCCCGCGGAGCTTGGGCCGGGCTATTAGTTGGAGTATTTCTATCGTTATTTATATTTTTGATTAAAAAAGATTTTTTAAAACAGAGAGAATTATTAAAAATAATTTTAGCCGGCGGAATCCTAATTTTTTTCTTATTTAATTTTTATAATAATTTGGTTTTGACACGCTTATCGCAAGATACGAGGCTGGAGATGAAGTCAACCGAAGAAAGAATTCAGTCTTTTTCTGAAGCCAAGGCTATAATAAAAAATAATTGGCTTTTTGGAGCAGGAATTGGCAACTATGCCTTAGCTTTGGAAAAAAATAACCCCGGCCAAGAAAAATGGAATTATCAGCCGGTTCATAATGTATTTTTATTAGTCTGGGCAGAAACAGGGATATTTGGACTCGTAGGATTTTTAAGCATCCTGGGATTATTGGGATGGAGTTTAGTTAGAGAAAAAAAATATTTTGGTTTGTCTGTTCTTATTAGTTTAGTTATAATGATGATGGTTGATCATTGGTATTGGAGTTTACATTTTGGGGTCTTGTGGCTTTGGCTCGTAGTCGGGTTGGTATTCTATAAAGAAGAAAATAATTTAATTTAAAAATAAGAATTATTTCATGTTTAAGCAAACAAAATTAAAAAACGGATTAAAGTTAATTACTATTCCCATGACCGGCACGAAGACGGCGACTATTTTAGTGATGGTAAAAACCGGTTCAAAATATGAGAACAGAAAAAACAATGGCATTTCCCATTTTTTGGAGCACATGTTTTTTAAAGGTACAAAAAAACGTCCCACATCTCTGGCGATTGCGGGCGAACTGGATAGCGTGGGCGCAGAATTCAATGCTTTTACTTCCAAGGAATACACGGGTTATTGGGTGAAAGTTGACAGCTCAAAGATAAAATTAGCCGCGGAGATTGTGAGTGATATGCTTCTTAATTCTAAGTTTGACGCAAAAGAAATTGAGCGAGAAAAAGGAGTAATTATGGAAGAAATAAATATGAGAAGAGATAATCCCTTAATAAACATTGAAGATGTTTTTGAGCAGTGTCTTTATGGCGACACGCCGGCCGGTTGGTATGTGAGCGGACAAAAAGAAAGCGTTTTGAAATTCAATAGGCAAGATTTTTTAAATTATTTTAATTCCCAATACGGAGCGAAGAGCGCGATTGTCTGTTTGGCTGGGAATATAAAAAATAATTCTGAAAAAATAGTTAGCCGTTATTTTTCCAAACTTAAGAAAAATGATTTTCAGGATAAAACCAGAGTGGCAGAAAAACAAATGAAGCCGGAAATTAAGATTAGTTACAAAAAAACAAACCAGGCGACCATTTCCCTTGGAGTGAGGGCTTTGCCTTTCGGACATAAACAAGAATTTGTTTTGAAAATTATGTCTACGATTCTTGGCGGATCAATGAGCTCCCGGCTTTTTACAGAATTGAGAGAAAAAAAAGGCTTAGCTTATTATATAAGAACGGAAGCGGAATTTTATACAGATAGTGGTTATTTAACCACTCCGGCCGGAGTGCCGGTTGGCAAAGTAGAAGAGGCGATAAAAATAATTTTGTCTGAATATAAAAAATTAACAAAAGTTTTAGTAGGTGAAAAAGAACTCGAAAAGACTAAAGATTTAATTCGCGGTCGTTCGGTGATAAGGCTGGAAGCGTCTGATGATATGGCCAGCTGGTATACCGAGCATTTGATTTTGGGGGGAAAAGTTTTATCTCCTGAAGAATTTTTTAAAAAAATAGATTTAGTAAAGGCAGGGGATATAAAAAAGTTGGCGGATGAAATTTTCCAGAACAGCAAATTAAATTTAGCCGTGATTGGACCGTTTAAGGATAAAAAGAAGTTTGAGAAGATTTTGAAGTTTTAATCTCCTTTTTATAAAACTCTAAGAACTCTCTGTCCTTAGAGTTTTTTGTTATAAAAATAGGGCTGAACCGCTAGCATTCAGTCCACACCAAAGGATTAGTCAAACACTTTATTTGCTGATTTATTGATAATTAGCTATGATTATAGTATGGAAAATTTGATGGAAAATTTGATGGAAAATTTGATGGAAAATTTGAATAAAGAGCAATTAAAAGCGGTCACTCACAAGGACGGACCGCTCTTGATTGTGGCTGGCGCCGGCACCGGGAAAACTACAGTTATTACCCAAAAAATCGCCTATATGATTGAACAGGGTTGGGCTAAGTCTGACGAGATTTTGGCATTGACTTTTACGGATAAAGCGGCTGGAGAAATGGAAGAAAGAGTTGATAAATTATTGCCGATGGGCTATCTGGATTTATGGATTTCCACTTTTCACGGCTTTGGGGAAAGGATTTTGAAAGAGCACGGTCTGGATATTGGTTTGCCGAATAATTTCAAATTATTAAATGAATTTGAACAATACGCTTTGGTGAAAAAAAATTTGGATAAATTTGATTTGGATTATTATCGGCCGATGGGCAATCCGACAAAATTTATCCGCGCTCTTATTAAACATTTCTCTAGAGCTAAAGATGAAGACATTGCCCCGGCCCAGTATCTGGAGTACGCTAATGAGCTGGAAGAAAATCTGGATTCAATGCTAAGCGGGAGCAAAAGAAAAAAGGGCCGGAATTTACAAATTTCCAAATTTACGAATTTTCAAATTGATGATAAAGAAATAGCTACGCAGGAAATTAATCGGATAAATGAGGTGGCGAACGCTTATCATGTTTATCAGCAATTGCTTCTGGATAATGAATCTCTGGATTTCGGGGATTTGATAAATTATTGTTTGAAATTGTTTCGAACTCGGCCGGCGATTTTGGAAAAATACCGCCAGCAATTCAAATATATTTTATTGGATGAATTTCAAGATACTAATTGGTCGCAGTATGAATTGATAAAAATGCTGGTTGGGCCAAAAAGCAATTTAACTGTTGTGGGAGACGACGATCAATCGATTTATAAATTCCGCGGAGCTTCGGTTTCCAATATTTTACAATTCAAAAAAGATTATCCGCAGGCCGAGCAGATTTTTTTGGTTAATAATTACCGCAATCAGCAAAATATTTTGGATTTATCTTATGAATTTATAAAGCAAAATAATCCCAACAGATTGGAATATCAATTGCAGAAGAATCAAAAGCCGGGAGCCGAAAGCAAAAAGCTGAGCAAGAAATTAATCGCTCATAACGAGGGCGAGGGGATGATTGAAGTAATCGAAGGAAAAGATTCAACGGAGGAAATAAAAATGATAATAGAAAAAATTGCGGATTTAAAAATAAAAGATAAAAGCGCCGCTTGGGATGATTTTGCAATTTTAGTCAGAGCCAACGAAAGCGCTAAAGAAATTTGCTCGTTTCTGGCGGCTGCCGAATTACCTTATCAGTTCTTGTCTTCCCGCGGTCTTTATGCCAAGCCGGTCATAATGGATTTAGTCGCTTATTTAAAATTATTGGATGATTATCACGAAAATACGGCGATGTACAGAATTTTGAATTTGCCGGTTTTTGAATTTACTTATAGCGAGCTGGTGAATTTTAATTATTGGGCGGGCAAAAAAGCCTGGTCGCTTTATGAAACTTTGCGGAATGTTTCGGCTCTCAATCTTGGAGCCGGTTTGCAAAAAAAAGTTGAAAAAGCTTTATCTCTTCTTGCTAAGCATACAGCTCTGGCTAGAGAAAAAAATGTAAAAGAAATAATTTTAGCTTGGCTGGATGACAGCGGTTATTTGAAATATCTGATGTCCCAAGATGAGCAAAAGAGCCGGGAAATAGCCGGATATTTAAATCAATTTATAAAAAGAGTAGAGGGATTTGAAAAATCAAGCGACGACAAGAGTGTTAAGGCGTTTTTATTGGAATTGCAAATGGAGATTGATGCGGGCGAGGAAGGTAATATGCCGGCTGATTTGGATGCCGGCCCGGAAACTATAAAAGTGATGACCGCGCACGGAGCTAAGGGCCTAGAATTTAAATATGTTTTTATCGCCGGCCTGGTTGACAAGCGCTTCCCCAGCATTGAAAGAAGCGAGCAGATTGAAATACCGAACGCTTTGGTAAAAGAAATTTTGCCAGAAGGCGATATCCATCTGGAAGAAGAAAGAAGACTATTTTATGTAGCAGTGACGAGAGCAAAATTTGGCCTTTATTTTTCTTGGTCAAAAGACTACGGCGGAGCGCGGGATAAAAAGCCGTCTCGCTTCCTTACTGAATGTGGATTGGTGCGGGGAAATTCTGCTAAACCAAAATTGCGAACAGCGGGCAGTTTAGAAAATAATATTCTTGATAAAAAAATAGTGATTCCTCAAGAAAAAATTGCGCCGGAATTTAAAGTTCCATCTTATTTTTCCTATACTCAGTTGGCGGCTTTTTCTAATTGCCCTTATCAATATCGTTTTGCGCATATCTTGAAAATCCCCGGCCGGGGAAAAGCGCAATTTTCTTTTGGGAAAACTATGCATTCGGCTCTGCAGAAAATTTTTGTTTT
>JBAZOD010000041.1:0-8272 GCA_041648955.1 Patescibacteria group bacterium | reverse complement strand
TTAATGTGAAAAAATTTATTTATTTAGTTAATGATGTTACTAATATTATCTTGAAGAAAAGCAGGGAGGAGGCAGAAGAAAAAGCGGAAAAGTTGCGCTTGGCGTTAATTATTGTTAGTATTATTTTAGTTTTATCAATCTTTTTAAATTTTTATTTATTATATAAATTTATATAATATGATAAAATATTCTCCTTCAAAAAATTCGGTTTTAGTTGCCAAACAATACTTAAGGCATGAATTCAGAAAGATATTTAATGATATAAAAGATGATAATTTTTTTCGGAGAATTGATAAGTCGTTGGAAAACTTAGAAAAACGCGAAGGCGAAGTTTCATTCTGGAATTTAACGGCGGCCATTGCCGAGGGCTGGAAATTAAAACAGGTTTATACGATTTTATCAGATACCAAATATCAGTGGAAATTAATGGATATACCTTTGGATAAAATTTATTTGACTGGTATGTCGCCTATAATTGATAAGTATATAGTAAAAAAATTTAACCGTCAGCCGATGCTTTTTGCTCAAGCTTGGGGAAAAAATAAAAAAATGCGCCAGGAAATTTTAAAAACAGGATTGGCTAAACATCGAGAGAGAGACCATTTTCCGATTTTAGTTTATAAATCCGGCCAATCTTATCGTGTTTTTGACGGCATGAGACGGACACTTTTGGCTTTAATTGATAATAAAAAAACTATAAAAGCCTGGGTCGGATTTGCCACTAACCCCAAGGGCAAACCGCTTATTAGCGCTAATCGTTGTTATTTTCTATCAAATTTATATAATCAGGCTGATAATAAGGACAAGAGTTTGGATAAGGCTATTATTAGAATCGGCCGAGAGATAGAAAAAAATTATCGCAATGGCCGGGAAGTGATTTTAAAAAGGATAATTGGCTGGTCGCACGACCAAAAAATCAAAAGCTTATTCGCAAAAATGATAAAATAATAAATTTTTATTTAGAAATATTATGTCTAAGATACGAACGCGTTTTGCGCCTAGTCCAACTGGATTTTTGCATATTGGCAGTTTAAGGACAGCTCTTTACTCATATCTTCTTGCTCAGAAAAATGGGGGTGATTTTATTTTGCGCTTGGAAGATACGGATATGAAAAGATTTGTCGAAGGCGCTTCCGAAGCTATTTATAATGGATTGAAGTGGGCCGGAATCAAATACAGTGAAGGGCCGGATGTGGGAGGAGATTTTGGGCCGTATGTCCAGTCGCAAAGATTGGAAATTTATAAAAAATATGCGTTGGAATTAGTTGATAAAGGTTTGGCTTATTATTGTTTTTGCGATTCCAAAACTTTGGAAGAAATGCGCCAAGAGCAAACTGCCAAGAAACAAGCGCCAAAATATGATCGGCGTTGTTTAAAATTATCCAAAGAAGAAATTGCGCAAAAACTTTCCGATAACACGCCCTTCGTCATAAGAATGAAAATGCCGACAGACCGCGTTGTAGAAATAGATGATTTGGTTTGGGGTAAGGTTTCATATAACACAAATGATTTGGACGACCAAGTTCTTTTGAAATCCGATGGTTATCCCACTTATCATTTGGCGGTCGTGGTGGATGATCATCTGATGAAAATTTCCCACGTTACTCGGACGGAAGAGTGGCTGCCATCAACTCCCAAACATATTTTACTGTATGAATATTTTGGCTGGGAGGCTCCCAAATGGGCGCATTTGCCTCTGCTTCTGAATACCGACAGAACAAAAATGTCCAAACGCAAGGGCGATGTGGCGGTTGAAGATTATATCAAAAAAGGCTATCTGCCTGAAGCCATGATAAATTATCTGGCATTTCTGGGCTGGAATCCGGGCACAGAAAAAGAGATATATTCAATGGAAGAATTGATCAAGGATTTTGATTTAAAAAAAATTCACAAAGCCGGCGCAGTTTTTGATATAGAAAAACTTGATTATCTTAATGGCTACTATATACGCCAAAAATCATTAGATGAATTAATGAAATTATGCAAATCGTTTTTAGCTAAAGAGTGGGAAGCGAAGGGTGAGGAGTATATTAAAAAAGTTATTGCCTTGGAGCAAGAGAGATTAAAAAAATTATCCGATATCAGCGAGGCGATAGAATTTTTCTTTGCTGATGAGTTAAAATACGAACCGGAATTATTAATCTGGAAAAAATTAACCGCCGAGCAGATTAAGAAAAATTTGGAAGAAGTTTCTGAACAGTTGGAAAAAATTCCAGAAAAAAATTGGGTGAATGATTCTCTTGAAGAAGCTATGATAACTTACATCAAGGCTAAAGAGTTAAAAACAGGGGATTATCTCTGGCCGATGCGTGTTGCTTTGACCGGCAGAAAAGCCAGTCCCAGTCCGTTTGACGTGGCTGAGGTATTAGGGAAAGAGGAGAGTTTAAAGAGAATAAAATTTGCCATGAATCTGCTTTAAAGAAAGGGGAGTCTTAAATGAAAAAAATTTTGGCATTTCTTTCTTCGTTCGCTCTTTGGATAGCCTGGATTATTTTTTTTCACGTTACGGGCGCAGCTATCTGGGGAGGTTTTATCATCGCTTTTTTCTCATCGCTTGGGATAGCGAAAATCACCGGCGTGATTTGAAAAACAGTGGGAAAAAATTGTTTTTCAAAAAAGGGGCAAAATATGCCTCTTTTTTATTTAATATAAGCTAAAATTTTATATTTATCATTGACATATTTTATTAAATATGATATAATTTAAAATTAATATATTTTTATATATTTTTCGCACCTTAAAATTGTATATTATACTCATTTGTTATATTTTGAAATTTACGCTTTGAGAGAGGAGCAGGAAATGGAAACAATTTTTTGGATTTTAATCTTTCTTGCGGGAGGACTCACTGGGTACTTTGTGCGTTCCATTCTGCAACGGATGCGTCAAAGACGCGAAAATAAGAGTCGGTATTAACTATCGTGGCAATGGTTTGAGAAAAACCGTACGGAATGAGATGACGACAATAGGGAGGTAACCGTATGAAAAAGTTTTTCGTTTTCGCGCTCGTCGTATTGCTGTTCGGAGTAATTATTATCTCTTCGGCCGTATCTGCTGAGACGCGCTGGAAGGAAGGGCCGTATAGAGAAGTAAAAATCGAAAAAGAAGAAAATTGGAAGTCGGGGGTATTGCAAGAATACCCCCTGGGATCGAGCTCTTTCTATCTTTCCTCTGATATTCCGGAGTATCCGGGTTCAAAGTTTTATGTGCCCTTGGATATTTCGCCTGAGACTAAAATTTTTATTGATAGTCGTAAGGCGAATATGGAGGATTTGAAAAATACCGTTGGTAAGGATGTGATGTGTTACATCCGATATGAGAAATATATCACCACGGAAGGGTTTCTTAGTATGAGTGTTTTTGACGATGATCATTGGGAAGGACATAGTGTTTGGGAAAAAACCAGTGAAATAAGATATGCTGTAGATGTCTATATCTATGTGGAGGGAGGAGGAGTTTTTTTTCTCCCGCTCGGCTCATAGATCCTTGCTTCTTCTAAAACGAGAGGTGCAATCGGTCGGAAAAATAATCCGGCCATAAAAAAGAACACGTACGGAGATTCTATCAAGAGTCTCCGTTTTTTATTTTTTCAAAAAATGTGTTATAATTTAAGATATTCACCCCGTTAGAAATAACGAAATTTTTAATGGGGAATATCAAAAAAATAGATAATCATGGAGAAAAAAAATAAAGAAATTTCTAACGGGGCGAGAAGAATAATAAAATTATTTATTCCTATTTTTGTTTTGGGACTTTTTTTAAGTTCTTCTGTTTTGGTGCGCGGGCAAGACGAAGGAGCGGTTAATGATGAAGTGAAAGCGTTGAATGACCAAATACAGACAAAAAAGAAAAGCCTGGAAGAGATACAGAAGCAGCAAGAGGCCTATTCTCAGGCTATTAAACAAAAACAAAATGAAAAAGCAAGCCTGAGCAATCAGCTTTCTATTTTGGATAATCGCTTGGCTAAAGCTGAGCTGGATATCGAGGGGGTGGAAACAGAGATCAGCAGGACAAATTTAGAAGTGGAAAAAGTTAATTTAGAAATAAGCAACAAAGATAAGGAAATTAACCGGGAGAAAGAGCATCTTGGCAATGTTCTGAAGTTGATTTATAAGCAAGACAGGGTAACGACTTTAGAAATAATGCTTTTAAATAATTCCCTGACAGATTTCATAAATCAGCTTAAATATCTTGAGGATACTAATAAAGAAATAGGGGATGGACTGGATACTCTGAAGAAATATAAAGACGATTTAGAAAAAAGCCAATTAGTTCTTCAAGACAAAAAGAAAGAACTTAACGATTTAAAGGAAGAATTAACAGGGAAAAAAGAATCTTTGGCAGGAGAAAAAGAAAATAAAAGTTTTATTTTAACTCAGACAAGAAATTCAGAAAAGGAATATCAAAAACTTTTGGCTGAAGCTAAGAGTGAACAAGAAAGAGCCGCGGCTGATATTGCTAATTTAGAAAAAACAGTAAGAGCTAAAATGTCAAAGGTTTCCGGGAAAGAGCTGGAATTTAATGATAATGGACTAATTTGGCCGGTGCCGAAGAATACCATAACTTCTTATTTTCATGATCCAGATTATCCGTTTAAATATATTTTTGAACATCCCGCCGTTGATATAAGAGCGGGGCAGGGAACGACTATCAAAGCAGCTGCTTCTGGCTATGTTGCCAGAGCTAAAGATGCCGGCAAGGGGTATAGCTATATTATGATTATCCATGGCGACGGTTTATCAACGGTTTACGGCCACGTTTCCGCTATTTTTGTAAGCGAAGATGAATATGTCGTCCAAGGACAAGCTATTGGCAGAAGCGGAGGAATGCCGGGAACCCCGGGAGCGGGGCCCCTTACTACCGGTCCGCATCTTCACTTTGAAGTTCGTTCGAATGGTATACCGGTTAATGCTCTAGAATATTTGCCGTGAAATTGATTATTTATGAATCACGAAGAGACGACTCAAAAATATTGCGATTACGCTTTAAAAATTCTTAAGACGGAAAAGCTAAAGTTTCGCCCAATGAGAAGAACAGCCCGCGTTAGTTATAAACGCGGTTTTGTTATTGGACGAACTAATTTACGAACCGGCCTGATAACAATTGATATTTTTACTCCCCTAAAAAGAGAGCCGAAAAAGATGTCTAGTATTTTTCGTACTTTGTGCCACGAAGTTGCGCATCATCAAAAGATGCCTTTTCGGCAAATTTATAAAAGGCGGTGGATAACCCGGCAGCACTACCCGGAATTTTATGAGCAAATCGGAAAAAATATAGAGATATTAAAAAAGGATAGAATTTTAGAAAAATTTTTTATTGAAAATATTGAAAATTGACATTCCACTTAAATTTTGCTAATTTTAAATAAATAGAGATAATAAAAACCTTGCTTAACAAGGGGGGCCGTCATGGCAAACCGAAAGAAAGAAGCAGTAGAGCAAGTAATTAATTTATTGGAAGAGCAAAGAGATTGTGCTATTAATAATATTATTCCCATTTCTGAAAAATTAGGTTTATTAATCTCTTTGCCCATTACTCAAAATGTTCTTTTTCAATACCATCCTATTATTTGGACGAAAAAGTGGTGCTTTCTTTTTAAAATAATAATTTTGAAAGCAAGAATTAATACGCTCAATGCGGAGCGCGATCGTCTTGAGGTATTGATTGATATAATCAAAAAAGAAGCTGAGAATAACATCTATAATACGGCGGTTGCTTTATTAAGAGCGCATTTAGTGCCGTTTTCTAGTTTTGACGATTTTCCGATCATTGGAAGCGTTGATGTCATTAAAATTTTGGAGCTTATCGACGCCATGGAAGAAGATGTACAGCCTGTCTCCGCTTAAAAAGAATAACAGGAAGAATTGTGCCCGGACTGTAGGGTAAAAAAAGGGGGAGTGTGCATTCATCATCCAGCTGCAACAAAGACTAGTTTGATCAATGTTGATCAACTATAATAAAGCGTTTGATCCGCCCCTTTTTAACAATCTCATCCTATAAACAGGGGGAATCTGTCATGGATTTCCTCTGTTTTTGTTTTAAAAAGATAATCTATTGACATTTGTTTTATTTTTTTATAAAATTATAAATAGGGTCGAACGCTCCGTAATATAAACGCAAAAAAGCATTCAACCTCTCGTGAGTTGTAGCCTGAATTTTTAGGTTTATACTCCGTCCTGGGGACGATATCGCGGCAGCGAACCAATCAACTCTTTATGTTCGCGGCTTAAAAGAATGGGGATTTTTTCCATTTCCTTCATTTCCAAATATACCATCATCAACGACGGTTTTATCGAGAAACAAAAAATCCTCTTTCCCCCGTTCGAAGCAATCGTCCTCTATCAAAAAAGGAAGCTGTCTTTATAAGGCTTCCTTTTTCTTTTTGTTTAAAATTTTTTATTTCTTCAGATTTTTTCCGCTATGAAGCTTTCTGTGTACATCACGTAATTGTTTATTAGTGACATGAGTATAGATTTGGGTGGTCGCTATATTGCGATGGCCTAAAAATTCCTGGACCAGGCGCAGATCAACACCTTGAGTAAGTAAATCAGTGGCAAATGAGTGCCTGATAGTATGCGGGGTAGCCATAACAGGTAATCCCGCTATCTTTACATATTTTTTTACTATATCTTCTATGCTTTTAGTGGTTAACCGTCTTGTTTTGCCAGTTTTAGCTATGCCTGGCTTATAATTGAGGAATAAAGCCTCATCTACATCTTTTCTCTTGTTTAAATACTTCCTGAGGGCTTGTATAGCCCTCTCTGAGAAGTATACGGTTCTTACCTTACTTCCTTTGCCTAAAACTGAAATTTCTAAGTCTTCGGTTGAATCTTTAATCCGCAATTGGTCGCGATTTAGATTTGCCAGCTCGGCCACGCGCAGGCCGGTAGAAAAAAAAGTTTCCAAAATTGCCCGGTCGCGCAAGCCGATGTCTGTATCGGTATCAGGCGCTAAAAGCAGACGCTCTATTTGATCAAGATTTAAAAATTTTATTTCTTTGTCCGATTTATCTTTAGCCAGTTTAATTTTTGAAGGCGGTAGGGAAGTGATGTCTTTTTCCACAAAAAATTCTAGTAAAGACCGGAGAGCAATTAAGTAATAATTCTGCGTGGATTTTTTTAAAATTTTTTTTGTTCTCGGATCAGTATGCCTGGCTAAAAAAATCCTATATCTAGAGATGTGGGCAGGGGAGAGGGCCTTCGGCTTTAGCTCGGAGAGGCTGTTCTCCTCCAGCCATTTAAAAAATTTATTTAGAAAACGAGTATAGTTCTCTTGTGTTTTAGCAGAGAGTCCTTTTTCTATTTCCGAGTAATCTAAAAAGTCATTTAGATATTTTATTATTGGTTTATCTTTTTCCATAAGGGGAGTAGCACCAGCAACGGTTAAGGCCGCTGATTGATTGATTTACAATACTTCGCATAATGTAGATTAATTAACGTATTGTTTATAGCCAAAGGATATTCGCCTTGGCCTTTATTATATATCCTTGCCGTCAAATTTGATCGTTTTTATTTAGGTTATGGTTAATCCCAGTATATTTATTTGCGGAGAAAAAATTAACATAATTTTCAGGGCTAACAGAAATATTCCGATAACTACTAGGCAGAATACTATTACTCCTAGAACAAATACAAATTTAAAGGTCTTTTCCATATAAGGCTATTAAAATTTAAAACCTTAGCTGTATGTTTATACCTCTTTGGCTTTAAATTTTATTTTTAATTTTTATTATTTTTTTAAATATATAAAATTTATAAAATTTTGTATTTATGATTTTTTGAATTTTTTTTAAAAAAAATATTTTTTGAATTTTTATAGAACTATAAGTCTTTTGCTATTTTTGATATTTGGTATTTGGAGGTTCGCACCTGTTGTTTAGTAATTTTAGCTAATATTAGCTAATTTAGCTAAAATTAGCTAAAAATTAGGCTGTTAAAATTTAGCGATAATAAATGCTGCTTCCGTATCTCAGGTCTATGGATTGTTTATTATAAAAATCATCTTTTAATTTTTCATTTTTTACCAGAGGAAGTTTTTCTATCTGTTTATCTATGGCTTCATTGGTATTAAAAAGAATTGCCGGGCCATAAACAAGGACGACTTTTACAGTATTCGGCTCTTTGTTTAAATCTATTGCGAATTTTTCTATCTTTAGGCTTTTGGGGGCGTCACTCCCCTCTTGTTGTTTTTCTGAATCAGAAGGAAAGTTATTAAATAAATTTATAATATAATTGATAAGATTGCTATCAATATTTATTTTTTCCACTCCGCC
>JBAZOD010000040.1:0-8283 GCA_041648955.1 Patescibacteria group bacterium | reverse complement strand
AGTTGACTAAAATTCTATTTATATTCTATAATTTTTTTTATTTTTCGTCAAGAAGAATAGCTATTATTTCTCTTTTTTGTTATAATATTAAAGCAAATATGTTTCTTATAATTATGTTATTCGGAAAATATGACCACGGCTTTGCTTCGCTAGATTTTTTTGCTGATAGAATTCTCAATTAAAAAAGATTATTATGGCTGAAGACCAAGAAATAATAAAAAATTTTCAACGGGGGTTTACTTTGATTGAACTTTTGCTAGTTATTGTTATTATAGGTGTTTTGGCGACTTTTGCCATGCTGGCTTTCTTAAATACTAGAGCAAAAGCACGCGATGCGAAACGGCTTAATGATATTAATCAAATAGGCCGTTTTTTGAGTTTTGGTTGTTTATTGCCAGAAACAGGAGCAGGGGAATATGATCTGAATGAGTTGCTCGTTGAATACAAAAATAAATATCCACAATATTCGAATATTATCCCTGAAAATATTAGTGATCCCAAAACCGGCACGGATAGCGTAACAAATTATAAATATATAGTTTCGGCGGATAATAAATGCGTATTATATGCCAATTTAGAAAATGATGAGCAGGAAATAACTTTGCCAAATATATCAGAGCCAACTCCCGGAGCAGGGAAGGGGATTTTTCTGGCGGAAAAAAACGGCTGGAATGGGAGCGACAAATATTTTCAAGTTTCTAATTAAATATAATTTAAATTTATTAAAAAATGTTTTTAGGTGCTCCTAAGATTTTCAAAATTTTAGGAGTTTTTAGTAGGGGGTATTGACGTCAAAAGGAAACAGGAGTATATTTTAAATATACCTATACCTGGGGTATAGGTATATAAGGTAATTAATTAATTTTTAAAAAATTATGGTAAAAGAAAAAGAGAAAGCTTTGATTAATTTCAGAAAGACGCAAAGCTTGATGACGAAAATAATAAACATGGTAGAGGAGAAGGAATATTGCATCGATATTATGCAGCAAAATCTGGCGGCTATCGGACTTTTAAAATCCGCCCATCAGATGCTTTTAGAAAACCATCTTAATACCTGCTTCAAAAATGCCATGGCAGCTAAAAACGAAAAAATGAAGCAAGAGATGATAAGGGAAATTTTAAAAGTCACCAGATTAGCAAATAAATAAATTTATAATTTAGATCATAGCCATGCTTAAAAAAATAAAATTTAATATTTCCGGCATTCATTGTCGGAGCTGCAAGACATTAATCGAAACGGAGATTGATATTTTGCCGGGAGTTAATAGCGTTGAAGTGGATTACAAAAGCGGTAAAACTGAAATTGAGTTTGATGACGAAAAGATTAAAAAAGAAAAGATTTTTTCCGAGATTGAAAAGCTGAATTATGAAGCCAGCGATAATTTAAAAGCTAAAGAGGAGAAGAAGGAAAATTTTTTTAGCTCCAAGCCGTTTATGTACGGTTTGGCAATATTTTTGGCTGTAGTTTTCCTCGTGGAAATATATTCTATAATTCAGAAATTGGGAGGTTTTTCTTTGCTAGCCAAATTAAATGAGGGCAATATTAGTTATGGCCTTATTTTTATTATTGGTCTTTTGGCTGGCTTTCATTGCGTTGGCATGTGCGGAGGCTTGGTTGTGGCTTACTCAGCCAGCCATCTAAATAAGACAAAATATTCATCCGACAAAGGAGAAAAAAAATCCTTAATGCCGCATTGGCAATATAATGCTGGTCGATTTATCTCTTATACTATAATCGGCGGGATTCTCGGGGGGCTAGGGTCTTTTTTTGGCATCAATCCAGTTTTCACGGGCATAATCACTTTAGGGGCGGGAATTTTTATGATTTTGATGGGGTTATCCTTTATAAGTAATTGGCAAATTTTAGAAAATATAAAACTAAGAACTCCGGAATTTATCGCTCGTTTTCTTTATAATCAAAAACACAGTCAAAAGCCAAAAGGGCCTTTTATTATCGGTCTTCTTAATGGTTTTATGCCTTGCGGACCCTTGCAGGCCATGCAGCTATACGCCCTCGCTTCCGGAAGCGTCACTAGAGGAGCGCTCAGCATGGCATTTTATGTTTTAGGGACAATTCCCTTAATGTTTGGCTTTGGGGTTGTTTTATCAAGTATCGGCCAACAATATATAAAAAGAATAATAAAAGTTTCCGGAGTTTTAGTGATGATTTTGGGTTTGTTTATGGCTAATAGAGGATTGGTTAATTTTGGTTACGGTTTTAACACCTTCAATTTTAATAGCGGCGAACAGAATCAATCTCAATCTGTGGATAGTGATGAAGACTATCAGACGGTAAGGATGGAATTAACATATTCCGGCTACAAACCAAATGTACTGTATATACAAAAGGGCATACCCGTGCGGTGGGTTATAGATGTAAAACAAATGTCGGGTTGCACCAACGCGATTATGATAGAATCATTGGGTATAAAGAAGAATTTGAAAATCGGAGAGAATATTATAGAATTTACGCCCCCAGATAATGTTTCTGAAATAAAATTTTCTTGCTGGATGCGCATGGTTTGGGGAAAGTTCGTAATTTCTGATCAAACAAGGTCTGACGGGAAGGATTTAAATAATGTCGCCTCAGATGGCGGAGGAGTTGTTAGGGCGGCAAAGGCTTCTTCTGCCGGCGGCGGTTGCGGTTGTGGCGGCGGCGCTAATATCCAAAAAGATGTTGTTGACACTGTTGCCAAAATTGAAAATAATATTCAGCTTATAGAGAGCACTTATACAGCGAGTAAATATTTACAGCCGAATTCTTTCAAGGTGAAAGCAGGCACAAAGGTAAAATTTTCCATTGATGTTAAGGATTCCGGTTCTGGTTGCGGCTATGAAATAATGATCCCTGATTTGTATAACAAAGCCACTCCGCTTAAAGCCGGCCAGCCGATTATTATGGAGTTTACGCCTACAACCAAAGGGGTTTATAATATTACTTGCGGGATGGAAATGATTAACTATGGGACTATAACTGTAGAATAATTAACTCATTTAAATAAATATGAAAAAAATAATTTTGAAAGTTAAAGGAATGGATTGCGCCAGTTGCGCTGTCAATATTACCAAACGATTGGAAAAGCGGGCGGGTATTATTTCGGTTAATCTTAATTTTGCCACGGAAAAAGCTAATATTGAATACGACGAGAAAAAAATTAATCTTGAAGAAATAAAAAAAGTTATTATTGATGCCGGCTATCAGGTCGATGAGGGCGGAGGCCATGATGGCCACGACCAAGGAGAACAACAGGAACATAAGCATAATGGAGAGGAGAAAAAATTGAAAACAAAAGTTATCGCCGCGATCATATTAACGATTCCGGTGGTAATCAGAATGTTTTGGTCTTGGGAAATTAAGGGGGCGCTATTTAGTGTTTCTGCGACCGATTGGGTACAAACGATCTTAACATTTATAGTCGTATTTATTTTTGGCTGGCAGTTTCACAGAAATGCCTTCAGGCAATTAACAAAATTTCAGGCTAATATGGACACTCTGATATCTCTGGGTACTTTAACTGCCTTTTTTTATAGCTTATGGGCCCTTTTTTTAGGCGGGCATTTGTATTTTGAAAGCGCAGCCGCGATAACATCTTTAATTTTATTAGGTAAATATTTTGAATTAAAAACCAAGGGCCGGGCTTCTCAGGCTATGAAAAAATTAATGGAATTGGGAGTAAAGAAAGCGAGATTAATTAACGATGACAATGAAGAAGTGGAAACAGATATAGAAAAAATAAGAATCGGCGATATCCTTTTAATAAAACCAAGCGAAAAAATTCCTTTAGATGGGGTTATTATTGACGGGCAATCAAGCGTCAACGAATCAATGCTTACGGGCGAGAGCCTGCCCGTCGCTAAAGTTAAAAATGATAAAGTTTTTGGCGCAACTATTAACCAAGATGGAGTAATAAAAATTAAAGTCACGCAAGTGGGTGAAAACACAGTTTTGGCTCAGATTATAAAAACCGTGGAAGAAGCGCAAACTTTTAAAGCGCCGATTCAGAAATTAGCCGACAAGATAGCTGGCATTTTCGTGCCTTCAGTTATCGGTATTGCGATTTTGACCTTTGCCGGCTGGTATTTAGTGACTGGTAATTTTTCTCTTGGCCTGATCAATGCGGTTGCAGTTTTAATAATTGCCTGTCCTTGCGCTCTCGGCATTGCCACGCCCGTGGCAGTGATGGTCGGGACCAGTGTTGGCGCCCGCAATGGAATTTTAATAAAAAATGGAGAAAGTTTTGAAAAAGCCAAAGATATAGATACGATTATCTTTGATAAAACCGGCACGCTGACGAAGGGTGAGCCGAAAGTGCAGAAAATCTTAATAAATGAAGAATATAATTTAGGCGAAGAAAAAGTTTTAAAAATCGCTTCTTCATTAGCTGCTAGTTCAGAGCATCCTTTGTCAAAAGCAGTGGCTGATTTGGCTAAAGAAAAAAATATTTCTTTAGCAAAGCTTGTTAATTTTAAAGAAATTCCCGGTCGAGGAGTAATCGGAAACTGCGAAGAGCATAAAGTGGAGTTATTGCTTGGCAATCAAAAACTATTCTCTGAGAAAAAAATAAATACTAGCTGGCTTAGTAAAATTTTAGAGGAATATAAAGATTCTGGCGGCACTATTATTTTTGTCGGCCATGATAAAAAAGTAATAGGCGGATTTTTGATTGCCGATGAAATTAAGCCTAGCGCTCAAGAAACTATTACCGAAATTAGGAAGATGGGCTTGAAATCCGTGATGATAAGCGGCGACAACAAAAATACCGCGCGCGTTGTTGCGAAAAAAGTAGGTGTGGATGATTATTTAGCTGAAGTTTCACCTTCTGAAAAACAAGCAGAAGTGAAGAAAATGCAAGCACAAGGCAAAAAGGTAGTATTTGTTGGAGACGGGATTAATGATGCGCCTTCCTTGGTGCAGTCTGATTTAGGCATAGCTATGGGGTCGGGCACCGATATCGCCAAGGAGTCAGGCAATATTATTATTATGAAAAATGATCCGATAAAAGTTATAGAAGCGATTGGGCTGGCTAAAAAGACTTTTAAAATAATAAAACAAAATTTATTTTGGGCATTTTTTTATAATACAGCGGCCATACCGTTGGCCATTTTGGGCTTAATCAACCCTATGGTTGCGGCTGCAGCTATGAGTTTTTCCAGTATTTCTGTTATCACAAATAGCCTCCGTATTTATAGAAGTAAGTAATATGAAGATTCATTCTAAAATAGGCAATCGTCCTGGCCGGCCGGCTTACCGGACCCCGTCAAGTTTCAGATACGCAAAAAGTTTAAAAGTAGAAAAAGGAAAATCCAGCAGATTCTCAAGATAAATTATTTTTTAGATTTTTATTTAATATTGCCATGGTTTGATTTATAAAAAATACAAATAATATCTCGGAAAACAAAAAAGCTCCCCTTTGAGGCGGGAGCTTTTTAAAATTATTTTTATATAACCGTTTGTTGGAGATGATAATATGGCGGTCGGTTTTTATATCTTCTTATGGCCATTCTGATAATTTCTTCTAAAAAATCTCCATAATTCATGCCGATAAATTCCGCGGCAGCGGAAACACAATCGCCTATATCTATGGATGGGTTAGGGTTTAATTCCAAAACATAGGGATTATTATTTTTATCAACCCTAATTTCTACGCGTCCATAATCATGGCAGTCTAAAATATTATAAGTATCTAGGGCAATTTCCGTGAGCAATGACTCTAATTTTTTACTGATATTTTTTGCCGGTCTTTGGACAATAATACCTACGCCGCTTTTGTAGGCGGGGTTATCCGTCCATTTAGCGTCAAAAGGATAGATATGCCAGTAGCCGGCAGGCATTTTATCAAAAATTGAACGGGAGAGAGGGAGAACGCGCAAATCATCTTCCTCGCTTCCTAAAATAGAAACATCATATTCATCACCCTCAATATATTCCTCTACTAAGGCTGGCTGGTCAAGCGTTTCCGTGACTTCTTTAATTTGTCTTTCTAATTCCTGGCGATTGGTTACGACTGAATTGTTGGTTATGCCGATTGAATTATCAGAGTTAGCTGGTTTTACTATCAAGGGATATTTTAAGCTTTCATCAATTTTGTCTTCTAAGCTGTAGGCGTAGTCCCATTTTGGAGTAGGGATATTATGATAAGACAATAATTTTTTTACCCGAATTTTGTCTATGCACAATCCCAAAGTAAAAGGGTTAGAACCAGTGTAGGGGATTTGCAGGGTATCAAGAATTGAAGCCACATGCGGTTCTAGGAGGCTTGAATTATTTATTCTTTCACAGACATTGAAAACCATATCAACATTACTTTTTCTCAAATCGTTGAAAGCTTTCGGTAAATTATTAAAATCAAAAAAAGTAACTTTATAGCCCCTCTCTTTCAGGGTTTCCTCTATATGTTTTCCGATAGAAGTCAGGTCGGATTCTACTGCCAGCTGGTCATCCTGGTAAATATTGCAGGCGATGCCAATATGGAGATTTCTTTGTTCTTCTGCCAGAGATCTTTTTATTTTTTCAATTTTTGCCATTCCCTTGAGCAAATTTTTATTCATAGACGCCAGAGAAAAACGATTGCGGCGAGAAGTTTTTCCGATAGAGGAGGCGGGGTCGAATTTTACCACCTCATATTTTATATATTTCAAAATGTCTTTCAGATTGTCTTCGGCATCAAGGGGGTTGTTGCCAGAAACGCTTATCCAACCTAAATACTCAAATCCTTCTGGCGGGACTAAAATCGGATCACCTGGTTTTTTAAAAATATGAAATTCCTCTAAATGTTCGTTCTTTTTTATATTTTCGTCAATATCAAGTTTTACTAAAATTCCAGAGTATTCGGGAATGAAATCATAGCTTATTAAATATTTTTGCGGTATTTCTGGGTTTTTTATTTTTTCTATATAAACACCGAGAGCAACTTTCACTATATTTTCAATAAGATCCAAACCCCAGGCCTCCTTAGTAAAAGAATAAGTTTCGTCTCCGCCCATTCGGAGGTTTGCTTCTATCGGCACTGGTCCGTCTTTTGTCATTTTAGCTTCAAAATGAATACAGCCGTTTTGTACACCTAATTTTTCTAAAGCCATTTCAGCTACTTCTATTAAAGCTTGTTGGTCCTTCCTCGGTAAACTGGAAGGAATTGCCCATTGCGTTTCTACGAAAAAAGGCTCCTCGGTTTTGTAATTATCGACAATAGAAGAAAATTTTATTTTTCCGTTTTGCAATATCATATTAACGTCCACCTCTTCTCCGTCAATATATTCTTCCGCCAATATTTCCAATCCGTCAGATAAAGCCGATTCAGTTGTCGTTGACATGTTTTTCTTGACGTAGTTAAAGGTATTGGCAAGATCTTCTTTGGTTTCGACTTTGACAACGAAAGCGCTGCTTGATCCGTGCACCGGCTTAATTACTAGAGGGAAATTTAAATTTTCGCTCACATGCTCCAGGTCTTTATTCCCCTTAAGCAAGGCATAGCGGGGGGTTCTTATTTTATTTTCTCGGCAAAACTCCCTAAATAGATATTTGTTTCTGGCTCTCTTGGCAATTTTGAAAGGAATGCCGATAAGGCCAAGTTTATCAGATATTTTAGAAGTGAGAAGAACGTCGTCTTCCCAAAAAGTAATCACACCGTCAATTTTTATTTTGGGGTTAGAGGCTAAAAAACCTTCCAAAGCTTCTATTGCTTGGCCGTGATTATTATTGTCAGCCAAAATCCAATGATCAACATAATTAGCCGCCCAGTTTTTTTCTTTATTTAAAACAATTATTATTAAACCCAATTTTTTTAATTTTTTAAAAATGTATTTTTTTTTGAGAGAACCAGTATTGACTAAAAGAATGGTTTTTTCAAAAAACGAACTGTTTGGAGTCATATTTTTTTTCTCCCAGCTGGAGAAATAAGCGCATAAAAAATTAATAATCTTAATGACTAAAGTATAATTTTTATTAAAAAAAATGTCAATGAAAAAATGCCAAAAATAGGGCATAAAAAAGATTGGATCATAGAGAAGGGGAAATCAGGAGAAATTTTTTATAAATTTGATTTTTTTTTGTCCCTTGCTATAATAAAATCAAGGAGTTGTTTGTGATTCGCTCTTTTTTTAAAATTCACATTTAATCGCGCGAGAAGGGGGGTGAAGAAGGTGAAAGTTTCTGATTTCCTCAAGGAAATGAAGGAGAGCTTTTTTAAAAAGCTTGACGAAAGCTATCTTGATGAAGCCGGAAGGAAATTGGTAAAAAGAGCTACTTGCTTTGCTATTGTGGCTCACCATGGACAAAATCGCGTT
>JBAZOD010000039.1:0-8798 GCA_041648955.1 Patescibacteria group bacterium | reverse complement strand
TATAAGAAAAAACTGAAAGAAAAAGTCGTTAAGTAATTAACGATTTTTGTTGTCGGGCGAATGGTGAAATTGGTATACACGCAAGCTTGAGGTGCTTGTGGCCGCAAGGCCGTGGAGGTTCAAGTCCTCTTTCGCCCACTATCGGACGTGATAGGGCGCATAGCTCAGCTGGTTAGAGCACTTCGTTTACACCGAAGGGGTCCAGGGTTCGAATCCTTGTGCGCCCACATAACAAAAACTACTCAAATGAATTTGAGTAGTTTTTGTTAATGCCATAGGCAAGCGATTCAAACAGGTCAGACAGGTCAGAAGCGAGTCTTGAGCTACTTCGGAAGAAGCGGCCGAAAAGGGGAGCGTCGCTAAGCATCCGGGGGATGCTTAGCACTGACCAAGGACAAGTGAGCGAGGCCTATTCTGAGGCCGAGTGAGCGCGAAAATCCTTGTGCACCCACAAAAACAAAAAGAGACCGTTCAGTCCCCCTTTGTTTTATGGAACAAATGGATATTATTTAATAGACTTGACTTAAATTGATAAAAATGCTATAATTTAAAGTTAAATAAAGATCTTTTAAAAATAAGATTTCCGCCGGCTGGCGGGTTCGGTTAATTACTAACTTTGTCTTCCGCCAATCGACGGACTTAGGCAGATTTAGTAATTAACCTAATAATTATTAATCTTCAAAAAATAAATGAATCATGAAAAAAAATCTGGTAATAATTTTTTCGTTTTTAACGATTAGTGTTTTGGCTGAGTCAAAAGTTGACTCAACTCTAACAAGAAATAATTCTACGGATATTTATTTGTCTAGTATCGATATATCGTCCGGTAAAGGAGCAATAAGTTCGGGTCTGTATTTATATTTTAACCTAGAGAGCGATAAGGCTATTCTACAAACAACAATCAGTGAGAATGATTTAGAAATAACCTACTTTTATCGTTTATTTAAGGATAAAATATTAATCGGCCCGAATATTGGTTATTTCTGTAATATTCCTTATGGTGGCGCTATGGTTGTTTTTTCTCCGATAAAGTACATTTCTACTTTACACTGGGGCGGTTGGTCTTTCGGACAGCCAAATGGAAAAATGGAACCAGACGCTTCGTTTTTGTTTGGAGTAAATTCTATTACTGTGAGTGCTTGGCGGTTTAATGTGAGTTATTGTCTTATCAACTATATGAAGAATAAGCCACAACACACCGTGTCGTTGAAATATACTCAGGCAGTCAGTAAGGATTTCTCAGTTTATACGGATGTCGGTTATGATTTTAAAAATGAAAATCAATTATTAAAAATTGGTATAAATTGGAAACCGTAAATTTACAAAGGAAGTCTAGCAATAGCCTTCCTTTTTTATTTCCCCCTTTATTTTTTAACCGTAATCGTCTAGACTTTTAATTATGGAGAAGATAGTCACTAAAAATGAGGTAGAAACATTTAACCTCGGTCAGAAATTAGCCAAAAAATGCCATGGCGGGGAGGTCTTTGTTCTTAATGGCGATTTGGGCGCCGGTAAGACTAAATTACTCCAAGGGCTGGCTAAGGGGCTGGGTGTCAGGGGACGGGTTAACAGCCCGACATTTAATATTATAAAAGTTTACAAAACAGGCTCCGCCGCCGTCAAATTAAAAAATAAAGCAAAATTTTTTTGCCATATCGACGCCTATCGTTTAAAATCCGGCAAGGATTTAAAAGTACTCGGAGTCGAAGAATTTTTTAATTCTTCGGACACGGTAACGGCTATAGAGTGGGGCGAAAGAGTAAAAAGCGTCTGGCCCCAAGGAGCCGTCGTTATTGAAATCAGACAAATTAGTGGCAATTCCCGGGAAATAATTGTAAAATGATATAATAATATTAAAGATAATAAAAATATGGAAGACCTAAAATATTTTCGCGACGCTAATAAATACCCCGATTTATACCCCGAGGAGGTATCTCGTCGAGAATTGAAAGAGGAAATTAAGGAATATCAGGAGAATAAGGCAACATCAGAAGCTGGCGGAAAGATCATTGAACAGCAAGAGATCCATTCTTCTATCGCCGCAAACTTCGAAGAGGTTCTAGGTAGTATCGCTGTTTTTAAATTAAAAGATGAATTTAAGAATGATTTGGCCGAATTGGAAATTTTACACAATAGAAAAGTAGCGATTCTAAAATTTCTGCATAATATAGTTGACGACGTTAACAATTATGTTAATCATATCAATAACATGAGTAGTCAGAAAGAATCTCTTGATGACGGAGAAAAATATAGAGCGGTCATGGGCAGTTCCGACGCCGCCAGAAGAAATTATCACAATCGCCTAATCAGTGATATCAAACTGGCCGTGAGACAGATAAACATTAATTTTAATAAAGATTTCCCGGAAGAATTGAGAATCAAGGAAGAAAAAAAATATAGCGATCGAAAAGGATTCAGCGATCAGGAAATTGCGTCGGCGCTAGCCAAAAAGGAATATATCACCTTTTCTAATAAGCAGGGGATATTTATTGATTTGAAGAATATGCCTAAGGATCCGCAAGGAGAAAGAAAATATATAATGAATTGGGCTTTTGATTTTTACGCCGATTTAGCTAGATTGCAGAAAGATTTAGAAACTGAAATTAAAAAAGAGACCCTTTAGCTTAAAGGTTCTCTTATTCTCGATAATCCGACTCTTTTTATTATTTTGTCATATATTTCTATATATGACATTTCATTTATCTCCTCTTGAGAGATGAACTGATCGGCAACCAGCGCCTTTTTGAAAAGTTCTATTTCTTTGATCAATTCATACGATCGCAAATCAGACTTTTCCCGGAATAACTTTTTGGCGTTATGTTTACAGACAGTTTTTACCATTTCCCGGCAGACCACAATTAAATTTTTCGCTGTCTCTTTGTCAGAAATAATTTTTCTAACAATATCTTCAGACTTTATCAAATTTACCTCCTTTTAGATTATTAAACAAAAGAACAAACACCCCGCCGCTAATCATTATGTCGGCCAGATTGAAAACCGTAAAATATCGTAATTCCAGGTAATCGACAACATAGCCGTAAATGAAACGATCAAGTATATTACTTATAGCACCAAATAAAACAAGTGTCAATAGTATTATTTCTATTTTTTGCTCTTTTTTATTTAAAATTAGGTAAAAAATATAATAAGTTAAAAGTCCTATTATCAATAAAATTATAAAATTTATAAGCCAACCCCTCAGGGGTAAAGAAAAGGAAATATAAGAATTGGCGACGAAGTGGAAAGAAAAGATGTCGCCGATTAGTTTAAACGGCGCGTTTCCGGCCGAATTTAAGGCCAAAGATTTTAGATAACGATCAGTGATAAAAAATATAGCCACCGCCAAAGCAGTAGCTATATCGTTAAGGGATATTTTTGCGAAAAGTTTATTCATTTTCTTGCAGTTCGGTTTTACAACTGATGCAAGAACTGGCGGTCGGCCGAGCCAATAATCTTTTTTCGGCAATCGGATTGCCGCAATATTTACAAATTCCGTAAGTGCCGTTCTTTATCCGATCCAGGGATTTATTGATATCTTCCAAGCTTTTTTCCAAAACTTTTTCGGTTACGACATTAGTAGAATAATCGGCGATTTCTTGGGCATTTTCGTCAGGTTTATCGCCGTATTCTGGAAATTTAGTTGTCCGGTCATCGGCTTCATGGTCATCTTTACGCGATAATTTACTCAAATCTTCCAAAATTTGTTTTTTTTGGGCTAAAAGCTGTTTTTCTATTTCTTTGATTGTGGCGGGACTTAGTTCTTTATCCATATTAGTGTAAATTAAAAAAACTGTCTGATTGCTAGTTTTATTATTTAGATTATAGCTTATCGCCTGGTTTTTGACAAGGTTTTTTACGGTAGCGTGCCTTTGACAAAAGAAAACCTTTTTGCTATGATTTTTTTGTGGCTAGGTAAAAAATAGCCATTTTTTGAAAGAATTGGAGTGGTAGCTCAGTTGGTTAGAGCGTCTGCCTGTCACGCAGAAGGTCGCGGGTTCGAGCCCCGTCCATTCCGCTAATAAAATGAACCTGCCCTGCGGCAGGTTCATTTTATTAATGTTGAAATTGGACGAGGCGAGAAAGGCGAGGCGATGCGCCTATGCGCCGCCGAGCCCCGGGTAGTGAGCCCCGTCCATTCCGCTAATAAAATGAACCTGCCCTGCGGCAGGTTCATTTTATTAATGTTGAAATTGGACGAGGCGAGAAAGGCGAGGCGATGCGCCTATGCGCCGCCGAGCCCCGGGTAGTGAGCCCCGTCCATTCCGCTAACAAAAAACAACCCAAAGCAGTTTGGGTTGTTTTTATTATGTGCCTCCAGGGGGAATCGAACCCTCATCTTGAGATCCGGAATCTCACGTTCTATCCGTTGAACTATGGAGACGGGTTGTTGGTTTTTGTTATTTGATGAAACCGAAATACTTCAGAGCCGGTTTAATATTAGGCGCTAAATTTTCAGATGTCAAATCAGCTAAATCTACCCAGCGCCAATCTCTGATATCTTTTCCTGGAATAACCTCACCAACTCTTTTGGCTAAGAAATGGACCAAGATGACGCTGGCTTTGACACCGTCGACTTCTTTTTCTGTATAGAAAAAATAGGGCTGATTATCCAATATTTCTATTTTCAACCCCATTTCCTCTTTAACTTCTCTCCGGGCGGTCCCTTTGATATCCAGCTCATAATCTTCAACCCGCCCGCCACAAAATTTCCAGAAATTATCCTCTCCGTGTTTATTCAGCAGGACTTTACCGTTTTCAACGATTACCGGGCCGGAAGCAATAATAATTTTTAGCATAATTATTATTTTTAATAAAGTTAAGACAAACCGAGCAAATATTTATAAGTAATTATTTCCAGGAAAGCAAAATCGCTCCGCCAACCATTATAATAACCCCGATTAAAGATTTGAAGGAGAAAGATTCGCCTAGAAAGATGAGGGCTAGAATAAAAACAAAAACCAGACTAAGACGATCTATGGCGACGACCGAAGTCGCCGGCCCATGTTTTAAAGCAAAAAAATAAAAGAGCCAGGATAAAGCGCCGAAAATTCCGGCGACGATAATAAGAAGCCAGTCTTTGTTGGATAAATCATGAAAATTAAAACCGCGAAATTTTTGTAAGAAAATGCTAACCAATAGCAGAAAAGCCGCCATGATAATTGAGCGAATCGTAGTGGCCAAGGTTGAATCTAAATTTTTAAGACCCAGTTTGCCGGCAATAGCCACGCCGGCCGCAAAAAGAGCTGACAATAGGGCGTAAATAATCCACATATTTTTTTTCTTTATTGTAATATTATTATACCACGTTGTTTTAAAGCTATAAACTCCTTACAAAAAATAACTCTAACTCAGAGTTATTTACCAGCTGGCGGAGAGGGTGGGATGTGATTGAAACTGTTATTAATAAATAATGACGCACTTTTAATCATTGTCAGGCCTTATCCAGTGTTTCCATTGATTTGAAAATGGTATTATTCCATCCGAGGCCCAAAAATATAAATTATGTCTCTGGGGATATATTGTTTCAAATATTATTACATTCTTAAACATGGGTGTAAAAAATCTTTTTAGGTCAGCCATACTTTTAAATTCATATTCATGCTGTTCTAATGATTTGCCAGAGTCTCTTCCAATGATAGTATATCCACTTAAAATACCATCCGGTTTAAGTCTTTTTTTAATATCCCCAGTAATACTGGAAATTTCTTCAGTTTTAAAATGTTCAATCGCTGCATCCCAAACAATATTATCAAACATACCATCCGGCATATTTGTTCTTATGTCTGCTAAAACATATGTTAAATTTATGGCTTTATTTTTTCTGTTCGCTATAGCTATTGCACTATTATCAAAATCACAAGCAATTACATTTTTTGCCAACCCACTATAAAAATTTCTAGCATTAAAACCATCTCCGCATGCTAATTCAAGTACGTCTCCACCACGTCTTAAAGCAAGAGAACCGAAAACCCCTCTTTCTAGCCAAAATGCGGCTCTTGATTTTTGCCATTTATAAAATAAATCAATTTGGTGATCAAAAAATTCTGGATTGTTTGGAATGCCCCAAGTAGCACAATAAAGTCTTTTGTGGGCTGATGATACCCATTTTTTAGAAATCGTCGATTCAATCTCAAATAAAAATACGAAAATTGGTTTAAAAATTTTTAAATATTTACGAATTTCGTTTTTCATACATCAACTATTATTTATTAAATAATTGAAAATCCGTAAATAACAAAAACGGACACCCGACCCGGTCGCTAAACCGCAATCAGTGTCCGTGAAGACGCTTACTTGCATATGGGTCGGTATGTCCGTTCCTGTATGCAAATAAGCCAAGACTACCCATAAATGGGCGCGACTTCACAAAATTTGATTACGGTTTAGCACTTAAAATATAACTCAAAAATACTTAAAAGTAAAGCTAAGTTGCTAATAACTTGTTTAAAAATCAATAAAATCAGTTAATTTATTTTTTCCTCTTTTATACCGAAATAGACCTATGACTCCCGATAAAATTAAAAATAAATTAGCATTTTTTGTCGCCGAGTACCAAAAAACCGGGCATTTTTAATAGCGGTCTGGTTATTTAGGAGTTTGTTGAGTTTATTAAAAACAATTCTACTGTTAAGGCTATAACGAAAGACCAGTTTATTCATGCTGAGAGCCGAGAAGATATTATTTTTAAAATGACCTATTACGAATTAGATGATTGAAAACAAAAAAATCACTAATATTTCATTCAAAGAGCCATATGATGTGCTCTCTAAAATTGAAAATAAAAGCGATTTTGATTCAGTGCGGAGAGGGTTGGATTTGAACCCGCGACCCCCGTGTTTGTTTATGTTTTTTAAACGCGTTGTTTCCTACTTGTTCATTATAATAAAATTATAATCTAATTTTGAATAGCTTTAATTAATCCTTCCGGATCATCGGTGCCGATACGACATTTATTTCCATCTTTCATTATAATTTCAACTGCCCGGAGGCCAGAGACATTATATAGCCAGCCCCGTGGAGTCAGATGAATTCCTAACCCATAGTACCAATGATTTTTAACAGACTGACAAGAATTAATATCGCTTAGGCTAAATTTCTTTCTAATCAAGCCTACCCCGAATATAATTTGGATATTATGATCGTCTACTATTACCGTTAATTTGTAAAATAATAACAGGCTAAGTAAAAATATTCCGAAAAGGAAAAATGCCGCCGAGAGAAGCGAAGAAAAATTTGAATAATAAACTCCGAAATACCCGATTATCAACAACGCTAATATGAGTGAGATTGTCGTTATTTTTCCGAATTGCGTTTTCTGATACATAAACATTTATCAAACTGCGGGGAGCTTGGTATTATATTGGAACGCTCATTAATAATAAAGTTATTAATATTATAGCTTTGGACAAATAAAAAAGGAAGTCTGATGTTTTAGACTTCCCCGTGGTTGGAATATTTGTTATTTATTTTCCAACTACAATAATTTTTTCTTTACCGATTTTGTCTTCCAATTCTTCAATCGGATTTTTGGATTCGTGGCTACCACTCGGCAACGGCTGTATTTCTAAATATTCACCATATTTAGCAACTTGTTCAGCAAGCCATTGTTTATAAGTTTCCGAATTGACCGGTGATGCATCAATGTCGTTTAACTGTGGGTGTTGTTCCAAAATTTTCGGCTTGCACTCTTCGCTAACTCTTGGCAATTGGTGTGTAAAAAGAGTATCGCCAGACATGTAATTTAAAATGTCATAAATACCATCCATGCCTTTTGGGGACACCAATTTCCCAGTAGTTATAGAAAGAATGTCTCCGAGATGAAATTTCTTGCCATTGTTTTTCATGATTCTACCTTTTTTAAGATTAATAATTATTTGATTAATTACTAAATCAGTCTATTTTTAGACAAACTTGGTAATTAACCAAATATAACCTTATTTTTCAACGAACTATTCTAATAGACATATTATAGCATATCAGTCAATACTTGTCAAGAGTAAGAAAATATGGCCTATTCTCCAAAAATCAACGTAAATCTGCACGTGTATTTACGTTTGTCTCGATAGTTTAGAATACCTTTGACCATTCTTTCGGTCAAACTTGGTCAAATTATGTTTTTCTATAATCTACAGGTAAATATTCAGGTGAGTTTTCCTGTAAGTCGGTTTAATAATATTAAACAAAATATGGTCAATTTCTTGACCTAAATCTTTAGCTAAACTTTGTCTAAACCTAATCTGTTAGACTATTAATTGTTTATTTCGGGCTGCGCTTTTTTTCTTTTCGGCGGATCCCCCGTAGGGGGAGCCGAAAAAGAAAAACGCAGCCGGATAAACATTATACCTAACGCTTGGCTAAGCAAGGTCTAATATTAATTTAATAATATATATACTAATTAACTTGACCATACGCACACAATAGATCGCTCTCACGAAGATTAAACAAAATAAATTCAATATTTAATGGTTATCCTTGTTAAAAAGAACATCTAATTAGAAATCTATGAAATATATCCTTTACGCTCGCAAATCTTCCGAGGACAAGAGCAAACAAATTCTATCCCTGGAAAGCCAAGTTTCAGAAATGAAAAAACTAGCCGCTAATTTAGGGTTGGTTATTGATTTGGTCTATACCGAGAGCAAATCGGCTAAACTTCCGAATAATCGGCCGCTATTTTTAGAAATGGTCAAACTGTTAGAAACTAATAGCTCCGAAGACTATGGCATTATCTGTTGGAAAATTGACCGCCTCTCTCGTAATCCAATAGATAGCGGGAAAATCCAATGGCTCCTCCAGCA